>JBJOKQ010000105.1:0-10732 GCA_046046005.1 Bacteroidota bacterium
TGTACTTCCTGCGGATCGAAATTCTGACGATGCACAGTAGCAGCCTTGTAAACCAATTCCATTAAAGGTTGGTTGTAAAGATTTCTAAGTTGGTCAAGAGTCCAGTTGTGACGGATATCGCTCATAATCAATTTATCAAAGATAGAAAACTGACGCACTTTTGCAATCAGGCGGGCAAAGATAACAACGGAGAATGAAAAGATGTCAGCGCTCCGTCATATAGTGGGGAATCAGGCAGTTAAGCAGAACTCAGGATTAATGACAATGAATTGCGGATTACCCAATTCTGATTGGGCAGGTCTATTATCTAACGTCTAACGTCTTGGTGCTATCTTTGTCGAATGCGTATTGACATTATCACAGTTTTGCCTGAATTGTTGCGTAGTCCGTTTGAACATTCGATTATGAAGCGGGCACAACAGAAAGGACTTGCAGAAGTTCATCTTGTGAATTTGCGCGATTATGCAACTGACAAACACAAATCAGTAGATGATTACGCGTTTGGCGGAGGAGCCGGAATGGTGATGAAAATTGAACCTATTGCGGCGTGCATCGATCATTTGAAAAGTCAACGTGATTATGATGAAGTGATTTACATGTCGCCTGACGGAATTTTACTGGATCAGCCATTAGCAAATAAAATGTCGGCATTGAAGAACATCATTATTCTTTGCGGTCATTATAAAGGCGTTGATGAACGAGTGCGGGAGCATTATATCACGAAGGAAATTTCCATTGGCAATTATGTCCTTTCCGGTGGCGAATTGGCCGCGGCCGTGGTAGCAGATTCCATTATCAGATTGTTGCCCGGAGTTTTGAGTGATGAAACGTCCGCATTGAGTGATTCATTCCAGGATAATTTACTGGCACCGCCTGTTTATACGCGTCCGGCAGAATTCAACGGATGGAATGTCCCGAATGTATTATTGAGCGGTCATGAAGAAAAGATTTCGCAATGGCGACATGAACAAGCTGTTGAACGCACGCAGCAACGCAGGCCTGACTTACTGAAATAGTTATTGAGGTATCTGAGGACCGGAAGTAGCCTTGATATATTCTTCTGCGTCTTTGGTAGTCAGCTTTAATTCATGTTGTGCCAATAAACGGCGCAATTCTTCTGCTTCTTCTTTACGCACCACATACGTTTTCGTCCATGTGTCGTGCCAGCCTCGTTCACCAAGACAAGAAAACGCTTCGAACGGAACAATTCTGCTCAAAGAGCGGAGGAAAATTTTGCCGGCATCAGGTAGTTGACCGTATTGATCGATAACAGTTCTTCCCAGAATCAATTTCGCTGGAGAACCGCCTGTAAATGTTTCAAAAATGGTGTAATAAAGAACGTTCAAAAGAATGCGCATGATGATCACCCAGACTACGAGTGAGTCGCCCGGATGGTCAATAACACCGGAACCGATCGCAAAGCCGATTCCAACTTCGAGCGCGAACCGAATGATCTGAACAAATACAAAATCGAGCATATAATGGCCGAATCGGGCCCAGCCTTTCACGACATTTACTTCACGTACGCCGTAGAATTCCTGGTTCACTTTCTGCAAAATTCCCTCAGAATCGCGGATATGTCGCGTTCTGATCTTCATTTCAGGAATATCTTCGATTGTCGGTCGTTGCATTTCTGCCATAGTGCAAGATAAATAACCTCAGGAAAGTTTAATTCTGTTGCAGAATTGAGTTATTCACGTATATTTGCACTCCATTTTTGGAAATAATAAATAGAAAAGCGCCATGAATCTGCTTCAATTCGCTGAAAGTCAGCTCAATCCAAAGTCATCTCATCCTGAGTTCAAAGCAGGAGATACAGTAAATATTCACTACAAGATCAAAGAAGGCGACAAAGAACGCGTTCAGCAGTTCACTGGTGTTGTTCTTCAGCGTCGTGGTCATGATGCGGTTGCATCTTTCACAGTTCGTAAAATGTCGAACGGTGTAGGTGTTGAGCGTATATTCCCATTGCACTCACCGTTTATCGAGAAAATCGAAATCAAGAAAAAAGGTGTTGTACGTCGCGCACGTATTTTCTATCTGCGTGGACTCACAGGTAAGAAAGCACGTATCCAGGAAAAAATTCAGATTTCTGAAAATTCAGAAGCTTAAGATCAGGATCCTAAATATTGAAACCCCGTTTGTTCACACAGACGGGGTTTTTTGTTGATATTCTGATAAAGCTTACTTAAAATCATTGACTTACCTTTGATACAGTTCAAGTGAACATCCTACCGGTAAATCCCCCAGAGCCGGAACCACTTGTGCCCCGAACGACATGAATCGTTTAAAAGAGCACAAGTATTTTTTGTGGATGTTGTTATGCGTAACAACGCAATCCCTTTTTTCTCAAGCGGCATTCACTGCATTGGGAACTCCGTACACGCAGGATTTCAGCACACTTCCGAATACAGTTGATGGCTCAACCATGGCAACATGGACGAACAACACTTCGCTTACAGGTTGGTACCTGGATGAAGCAGCAGGCGATGATCTGCCGGTAGTTGAAGCGACTTACACTACGATGAATAATGGTGGCAGTGCATACATCTTTGCAAGCGGAACTGATCGTGCTTTCGGGTCGAGAGCGGCAGGTTCAACAAACACTGTTTACCTCGGTGTTCGAATTGTAAACAACACAGGCCTGCCGATAACATCGTTGTATGTTGATTATTACGGAGAGCAATGGTCAATAGCAGAGAACGGGACGAACGTGAACACACTTGCATTCAGTTATCAGGTTGGAGCAACGGTTACCAGTTTAACAGCCGGAACGTGGACAAATGTTACTGCACTCGATTTCACTCAGATTTACACCAGCGCCCAAAGTGCAGGTATGGGCGGATCGGCATGCGGAGGATCATCAGCTCAATGTTTGGCGTTGGATGGTAATCTTTCCGCCAACAGAAGACACATACAAGGTTGCTTTAATGTTTCAATTCCGGCAGGACAGGAAATCATGTTACGTTGGACGGACTTGAATGATCCTGCCAATGATCACCACATGCAATTGGATGATATGTTGGTTTATCCTTTCGATGTGAATTGCACGACGGTATTGCCTGTTGAACTGCTATCGTTTGAAGCGGAAGCATCGGGCGTCGTTTCATTGCTGACGTGGGTAACTGCGAGCGAAACCAACTGCAACTATTTTGCTATTGAGCGATTGAATGAAAATAATGTGTGGAATGAAATCGGAAGAGTGGACGGTAATGGCACAACATCTCAGACATCGTATTACAATTACACGGATGAAATGCCAAACGAAGGAGTTAACTATTATCGCCTGCGCCAAGTTGATAACGATGGCAGTTTTTGGTACAGTCCGATTCGTGTTGTGATCTTCGGAGAACAGCATAAGTACGATGCGAACATTACGTACTCGGTATCTTTGTTGAATTATACCTTAAACGGAACTGTTGGTCAAACACAAATAGATGTGTTCAATTCTGAAGGTCAACTTGTACATTCAGAAACGACTTCGGATAGCTACGGAAATTTCCCGGCGCCGGATGCAGCAGGAATTTATTTGGTTCGATTTACGAATCAGCGCGGAATTATTACCCGAAAAATTCTGATTACGCCTCAGTGGTAATGAAGCGTACACCACTTACCGGAAACAACTCCGAACTGAGAAGATCATCAACTTTTATTCCAGTATTCACATAAAGTGAAAGGAAACTTTCAGAACGTTCCTGCAAAGTTCCATTGGGCAGAATACGATCGTATTGTTTCTTCAACTGACCCGTAAAAACTTCTTCGCGTTGCTTGAGTGCGCGCATCATTCGCACTTCTACCACTTTCAATGATTCCTCTGCTTTCTTCATTTCAGCATCAGCAAAAGCGCGTAGCGTGGAATCCGCCAATGCTGCTTTTTCCGTGATTGTTGTACGCAGAAGGTTGAGTACTTCCTTTTCATTCTCCAATGAAAGCTCCTCACCTGCTCGCTCAGCAAGCTTACGTTTGAGATGATCATCATAACTCTCACTGAAATCGCGAGGTTCGATGGCGTTCTTTTTCATCCATTCCAGATCCTTCGAAGTAATCTGCACAGCGAAATATCGCGGCTGCAGCACAGGAAATGAAACATGATAATGATCGAACATGGATTTATACTGCAACCAATAAGCAAGTTCACCAGGCCCACCGACGTAAGCAACATTCGGCAGAATGATTTGCTGATATAAAGGTCGCAATACTACATTCGGGCTGAACGTTTCAGGATCAGAATTCAGCATTTCAAGAATTTCAGCTTCTGGGTACTCTTTCCCCGAATCCGTAAGGCGAAATCCGTATTCAGTTTTCTCAATACGTTCGCGTTTGCCGTCTGAAAGGTGAAACAGATTTACGCGACGCGGATTCACTTGCACATCGTACAACTTTCCACTGAGCCAGTCTGAATTTTCGATGACCAACTTTTTCGCATTACCGTTGATGAGATCATCGCGAAATACAGAATGCGCAAGTTTCTTAAGTTCGGCATGCTGCGGATCAATCACGATCACTTTATCACCAAACAACCATTGAACAAAGCTGCGTGTTGCATCAGCAAGATTTTTTCCGGAAGAATAAATCTCTTTCAGAGCTGAAGCAACTTCCATTGCGCGTGGACTGCCGCCCAAAGTATTTACGATCTCTTCGAGTGCAGAATGAAAATCGTTAAGTTGCAATTTTCCTGCGGCACCGGATTGTTCAGTATTCCACGTGATTTTCTTACCGAAAAGATTCACGCTGCGAATTTCATCGATATCGTGATCTTCGGAAGCCATCCAGTAAACGGGAACCACATTCGCGTTATACATGGCAGACAACTTCTCCGCAAGTTGAATCACGGAAGCAATCTTGTACACGAAGTATGCAGGTCCACCCGCAATGCACAACTGATGTCCGGTTGTAACCGTGCAGGAATTACTCTTTCTCAATCGTTCTAAAAGTTGTGTCGGCGCGGGAGTTCCGCTTGCGTTATACTGATTAGCAACAACGTCACAAAGCAGATTGCGGTTATAATGCCCGGCATTGACTTTTCGTATTGCGTATTCGTAACCTTTTTGGTCGGGACGAAAATCGTACAGCGTATTGAGGTCGGGATTTCCTGCGACGTAATCGAGGAACAATCGGGAGAATCCCGGAAGTGATTGGAAGTTTATTTCTCCTGCGGAGTGCATAGAGTGCAAAGGTAATATATTGTCACTAAGTGTTGTCAGGACGAGCTGTCAGGAGTTAAGTCCTGACAACACTTAGTACCCGATTGCTAACTTTGCAACATGAAGCACCAGAAGCTACCCATCCGGGAGAATCCGTGGATAACACATACCAGTGAAAAAGTGTATGATTCGCCTTGGATTGGTTTAACAAAACATGATGTAACGAATCCGAACGGACATCCCGGAACATATTCCGTTGTGCATTTTAAAAATCTGGCGATTGGCGTTGTGGTTCTGGACGAAGAGTTCAACACATACATTGTTGGTCAATGGCGTTATCCGTTGAATCAATATACCTGGGAAATTCCGGAAGGCGGCGGAGATCCGAATGTTGAGCCGGTAGAAAGTGCGAAACGTGAGTTACTTGAAGAGACAGGAATCACTGCAAACAAGTGGACGCAAATTCTGACAATGCATTTGAGTAATTCCGCTTCGGATGAATATTGTATTTTGTTTCTTGCCGAAGAACTTGAATTCGGAGTAGCGAATCCTGAAGAAGATGAAGATATTGAGGTGATGAAAATTCCGTTTCAAGAATTATACGAGAGGATAATAGATGGGGAAATCACCGATAGCCTGACGGTAGCCGGTGTGTTGAGAGCGAAACTGATTCTAGAAAACAGAAGCAATTCAAACTCTTGATTTCTACAGAAAACAAGAAGTCGATGCCGCCTTGTAATTGATTAACTTTATCTGATGCGAGATTATACAGCGCTATCGCGTTCAGTCGTGAATGTCTGTACTTTGGCCTAATACTCATTGCCTCTCACACATTAGAGAATAACCAACGGAAAATTAAAATGAACAAAGTGATTTTTGCTTTCACGATTGTCATCCTGTTTACAACCTCCTGTTCAAATTCAAATCTTTCAGATAACCCTGTACAAACCGTCGATCAAGACACAGCTGGAGGAGGATCCGTAATAAGCACGAATGACAAAACCATGATTACTCAGAAAATTACTCCTTCGATTTGGGTTGAAACAACTGATGCAAAAGCGGTGGCGGATTACTATCTCCAAATTTTCAAAGGCGGTAAACTCAAAGAGCATCGTAAGTACAAAAATCCACCTGAAGCAGGAGGTACAGATTTCGAAACAGCCACTATAGAAATAAACGGAATGGATCTTAACATTCTGGCTGCAGGACCATTCTTTAAATTCAATGAATCGGTATCGTTTGTTATCAATTGTAAAGACCAAACAGAAGTAGATTACTACTGGAACGCACTCACTGCAAACGGCGGACAGGAGAGTTCATGCGGATGGTGCAAAGACAAGTATGGCTTGTCGTGGCAGGTTGTTCCGGTTGAATATTTTGAACTGATAAATAATAATGATCCTCAAGTCAGAGATAAAGCAATGAAGAATACGCTTAAACAGAAAAAAATAATTCTATCTGAACTTAAGTAGACAATGAATTACTAAGAACCAGTGCATCTGCACAACTTCCAATTCAGCATGAGTAACTTTCCATTCCAAACAATTGATTGGACTTCAATAGAAAAAACAGAACACAAAGGCGAAACGGGTATCGCATTCTGGCAAACAATTCAATTGGATGGACTGCGAATACGTTTGGTAGAATATACCGAAGGCTATTTAGCTGACCATTGGTGCCAAAAGGGACATATTGTTCATTGCCTGGAAGGAGAATTCACAAGTGAAATGGGTAACGGCGAACAGATCAAGCTAACAAAAGGTCAAACATATGTCGTATCGGATGATCAAAGTTCTCATCGCTCATCTACAGCCAATGGAGTCAAACTATTAATTGTTGACGGAGATTTTCTTAAACCCGAACAATCAAATACCAAACGCGGAGTCAAATAATGTTTCAAGTCGAATAGAATCAAACAAAAAATATTACTTTTCCTTATTGATAATCATTAATAGCAAATTACAAAGAGCGTTTCATAACCAATCCTGATGGCTACAATCAATCCCCACTTCAACTTCAACGGCAACGCGGAAGAAGCGTTCAATTTTTATAAATCCGTATTCGGCGGATCATACACTAAGCTCGTTCGATTCAAAGAATTATCGAGTGAAGAATTTCCTGTACCGCCGCATGAAGAGAATAAAATCATGCACATTGCTTTGCCTATCGGTTCAAGTATTTTAATGGGTAATGACGTTCCGGAAATTATGGGACGTACCAACGAAAATGAAAACAGAAGTAAAATTGTTGTCAACGCTGAAAGCAAAACTGAAGCCGACAATATTTTCAACGGTCTTTCAGCCGGCGGACAAATTGAAATGCCGATTTCCGATAGTCCCTGGGGAACTTACTTCGGCATGTTCAGAGACAAATACGGTATAGAATGGATGATCGAATTCAATGCCAATCTATAAGGTAAACACGGACATCACGGTAGTGCTAAGGCGAATATAATTTCCGAAATTGCCTTTTGCGATTCGCAAACGAATAATGCAATCTGTATCATCACTGACTACCGGATGATTTAAGCAATATACACCTCAATTCTAAAATGAAATATTGAAAGATGTTTTTGAGATTCCAAAAACAGTTTGATCTTTACATTTAAACGCGAACAAAAATTATGGTTAAATCGGCAGATTTATTTTTCACAGAAGGCTGCGGCAGATGTTCGCTTCACGCAACACCGCAATGCAAAGTGAACACATGGAAAAAGGAGCTCCTGTCGTTGCGCCGTATAGTACTTTCCTCTGGACTTAATGAAGAATCGAAATGGGGAATGCCGGTTTACACCTTTAACGGAAAAAATGTGGTGATGATCGCTGCGTTCAAAGACAACTGCGTTGTGAGTTTTTTCAAAGGATCGCTACTGGCCGACACGGATAAGATATTGGTAAAACCCGGGGAAAACAGTGAAGTGACCCGGCTGATAAGATTTACTGATGCGCGGAAAATTACTGCTATCGAAACTACGTTGCGTAGCTATATTTTTGAAGCAGTTGAAATTGAAAAAGCCGGAATCAAACCAGCCGTTAAGAAAGTTTCAGATTATAAAATTCCGGAAGAGTTCGCTGCTCATCTGAAGAAGAATAAATCATTAAAGACTGCGTTTGAATCTCTTACGCCGGGACGACAAAAGGCGTATCTCTTACATTTTTCCGGTGCGAAACAATCTGCCACTCGCGAATCAAGAATACTTAAATGCATACCTGATATTCTCAAGGGCAAAGGCTGGAATGAAAGATAAATTAAAGCATCTTGAAGGATTGCGCGGAGTGGCCGCTTTGATTGTGGTTTTCTGTCATATCAAGAACGCTTACTTCGTAACATTTCCTGACGATCTTCTGGAATCGTTGAAATCTTCGACCGGCTCCTACTTCGTTGCGCACATTCTGCATTCGTTCATCAATGTTTTATTCGACGGGAATTTTGCGGTGTACATTTTCTGGTTCATGAGCGCGTATGTTATTTCAATCGGATTGTTTCGTTCAGATGGAATAACATATCTCAATAAAAGTCTCATCAAGCGATATTTCAGGCTTGCCATTCCGGTTTTAGGTTCCATTCTGATTGCATGGGTATTATGGGAAACGGGATTACTTTTTAACCGCAAACACGCGTTGCTGGCGCAAGAACCATATATTGACGGTTGGCTCGGAAGTCTCTACAACTTCCAACCTTCTTTCGTTGACGCATTGAATTCAGGATTGTGGAATACCTTTTTTCAATACAACGAACAGCATAGTTACAACGGTGCATTGTGGTCAATGCAACCGGAACTCTACGGTTCTATTTTCGTTCTTCTCCTGTTTGCGGGCATTCGTTTGAACAGACTCAGATATGCCGTTTATGCAACATGTATTGCACTTGCAATCTTCATCGGATGGTATTGGCTCATCAGCTTCATTCTTGGATTCTGGCTAAGTGATTACGAACACACACCTCAAAAATCAAACCTGCTGAATAAGCTATTTCAATTCCCCGTTGCTAATTACGCTTTGCTTATCTGCATTCTAATCGTCGCGGGCAAACCGGACTTTTACAATATCAGCGATTTGATTCTTAGCACACTACTTGTTGCGACAATCATGTACACCCCATCGCTGCGAAATCTTTTCAGCCAACGTATTCCGGTGTGGCTTGGAAATATTTCATTCAGTTTATATCTCCTGCATATACCTGTAATTTGTTCCCTTGGCAGCTTCCTGTATATTAAACTTAACATGCAGCATACCATAGTTATGATTTTTGCAGTTGCTGCGGTGTTGCTCACCTCAATCCTTGCAGCAATACTTTACACTCGCTTTGTAGATAGAAACGGCATCAAATGGTCGGGGCAAATCGCGGATTACGCGCTGACAAAATTCAGCCACAAGAATGATTCAGCTAATTAAACTGATATTATATTCTATCTACTTTTAATTTATATTATTAAATCGTATCTGTGTTTAATTACCGCTGAATTCATTTTTATTTCGCTTTTATTATTCATTTCAACAACTGATCAATTATAATGGTTTAATTTGGCTGAAAACAGCCAACCTACACCATGAAAAAAACATTTTTTACTCTTTCGGTATGCGGAGCATTCGTATGCAGCGCCGTTTTCTTTTCTACAACAGGATGCGGTCCTGATAAAACGGAAGGAAAAGATTCATTAACCACAGACTCCATGAAAACTGCAGGAATCAGCAACTCGTATTCGATTCTGCCTGCAGACATGAAAATGCAGAATCAGGCAAGCGCAGATACATTCTCGTGGCTTTCATTCATTGCGTTGAATTGGCCATCGAATCCGGCAACATGCGGAGCAGATACTTCCAACGGAATGAATATTCTCAGCGGAACCGGCCCGGTTGTTTGGGAAACATATTTGGCGCCCGAACAGGTTTTTGTAAAACAAGGTCAACAACCTGCAGCATGGTGCGGAACAAGTAACGCCGCATCAATGTCTCATGTACCTGCACAAGTTCTTGCGCTCGGACAAAAAACAGGAGTGAATCGTTTCATTCACATGACGTCGAAAACAGAAACGCTTTCTGAAATCGATCAGGTGATGGGCGGTCCGCTTGTTGATCAGAACGGAAGATTTGTTCGTTACGAAATCAAGATGAACATGGATGAATATAATTTCATCGCGCAGAATAATCTTTGGAACAAAGCCGGTCAAACAGAATACGGTAAGAGTAACACTGAAGTTCAGATGCCGGCAGGTCCTTCTACTTATGGTCCTGTTGGTGCGATGGAAATCAAGGCTTCATGGAAAGTTCTTGGAGCCAATGATGATACAGCTTCATTCTATACAATCACTGCTATTGTGTACAACGATGAAGATACAATGCCTAGTCCGGGAACAAATCCTGTAACGTTGGGTCTTGTTGGCTTGCACATTTCTCATCGTACGGCTTCACAATCGAATTGGGTTTGGTCTACGTTTGAACACAACGACAACCTAACCAAGTCATTTAACAATCCGAATTGCAAAGATTGTCCGGTGAACCAGCCCATCGCGAGTAAGAATCCGCAGGAATTGGATCCGAATGGAAAACCTCTGCAAACACCAACACAAGTTACGCGAGTGAATCCCA
>JBJOKQ010000106.1:0-10680 GCA_046046005.1 Bacteroidota bacterium
TCAAGAAATCCGATAATGCCCAACCACACAGTTGTAATGAGCATCAGAATGATGTAAACGTTCTCGAGACGAGCAAAAAGGAGTGTAGGAATAATAATTGCAGAAAGAATAATAAGTCCTCCCATTGTTGGAGTTCCTTCTTTTTCCTTTTGTCCGGCAAGTCCTAACTCACGTACGGTTTCACCTACTTGTTTGCGACGAAGCAGATTGATAATTCTTTTACCGAACAGCAATGAAATGATGAGAGAAAAAATAATCGCCATTGCCGCGCGAAAAGAGATATAACGGAATACTCCCGCGCCCGGAAAGTCGAAATCATTATCAAGCCATGTAAACAAATAGTACAACATCAGGCATTGGCGTTTTTAAGTGATTCACGTAGAACTTGCATATCATCGAACGGATGTTTAACACCGGCGATCTCCTGGTATTTCTCATGTCCTTTTCCTGCAACCAGAATGATATCGCCTGGTTGAGCGAGTGCGATCGCAGTACGAATTGCTTCACGACGATCCGAAACACTAAGAACAGAGCGGTCATATTGAGGTGTGACACCAGCTCGCATTTCAATAAGAATTGTTTCAGGATTCTCGCTGCGCGGATTATCAGAAGTCAGAACCACTCGGTCGCTGTATGTGCACGCAATGGAAGCCATCACCGGACGTTTTGCTTTGTCGCGATCACCACCACAACCAACAACAGTAATTACCGATTCATTTCCACCACGGATATCACGGATTGTCTTTAACACATTCTCAAGTGCATCCGGTGTATGTGCGTAGTCAACTATTGCAGTAATTCCATTTTCACCGCGCAGATACTGGAAACGTCCTTCCACTGAGTCAAGCGTGCTCAAAGTTGTCAGCACATTGATTTTATCCTGACCAAGCAAAGTAGCGCAAGCATAAACCGCAAGCATGTTACTTGCATTGAAACTTCCGATCAACTTGCTCCACATTTCTGTGCCATCAATGTTGAGATGAAGTCCTGCAAACTGATTCTCAAGAATACGGCAATGAAAATCTGCGGCACTGCGCACAGAATAACTTCTCTTCAATGCGCGTGTGTTCTGCACCATTACTCCGGCATGTGAATCATCTTTATTGATGAGTGCGAATGCATCACTACCGAGTTGATCAAAGAATCCCTTTTTTGCTTTGATATATGCATCAAAAGTTTTGTGGTAATCAAGATGATCGTGCGTAATGTTTGTGAATACTGCACCTGCGAAATGCAGACCGGTGATGCGATGTTGAACGACAGCATGTGAACTCACTTCCATGAATGCATACTTGCATCCTTCATCCACCATCTGACGCAGCAGACGATTCAATTCAATTGCATCAGGAGTAGTATGTGTAGAAGGAATTTCATCGCGGTTGATCATATTACGAACCGTCGTGAACATTCCCGCTTTGAATCCCATAGCGCGAAACAACTTGAACAGCAAAGTCACAGTTGTAGTCTTTCCATTTGTACCGGTAACACCAACCAGCTTCAGTGACTCTGATGGATGATCGTAATAATTCGCAGCCATCATCCCCAAAGAAGCTGCGCTGTCTGCAACGCGTACGTAGGTTACTTTCTCGTTGAGCGTTTCAGGAAGTTCTTCACATACAACCGCTATGGCACCGGACTCAATTGCTTTGCTGATGAAAGCATGACCATCTGCTGCAGTACCTCGAACCGCAACGAATAAAGAGTCCTTCGCCACTTTTCGAGAATCGAAAGCGATTGAAGTGATGGCAATATTAGTTGAGCCATTCACTTCGAGCAGCGTAGTTTTATAAAGTATGTCTCTCAGCAGCTTCATACAGTCAGATCAAGAATTACTTCACGTGTTGCAGGTATTTTTGTGCCCGGCGCAATCGATTGATGAATTACAGAACCGGCACCGCGTAAACGAACACGCACGTTATTGTTTTCAAGAATGAAGAGCGCATCTGCGCCTGTCATACCGCGCAGATCAGGCATAATTCCCGACTTTAAAATATTCTCGGGATCCTCTGCATGAGCCTGAAGCTTGTTATCTGTATTGTCAACTTTTACATACGAAGCGTTCGCAGTAGTTCCTTTACCACCAATATTCTGATGTAACAAATCTGCTGCAGCAAGAGTCGGACGCAGCAATCCGTACTTCACACTCGGCGCTTCATTAGCAGAAACTGTTGAGTTATTTACAGGAGCATGTATATCGAGTTCGGTTGCAAATACACGATCAGCAATCTGTTTGAAGATCGGGCCTGCAACGAGTCCGCCATAGTACACATCATTCGAAGGAGCATTCACAACAACGATGCACGAATAGCGCGGTGCGTCTGCAGGAAAATATCCAACGAAAGATGCCTGATAGGTAACAAAGCCCTCTGACTTGTAACGACCTTTATCATTTGCAACCTGTGCCGTTCCGGTTTTACCAGCGACTTTGTAAACCGAGTTCTTCATGCTCTTTGCAGTTCCGTTCTGTACAACACCTTCAAGCAGTCGACGTGCGTTTTTAATTGTCTCCGGTTTTGCGATGGATGGATTGAGAATTTCAGGTTGGAAATGATGAACTGTTTTTCCTTTATCAAGAATTTCTCTTACAAATGTTGGTTTAACCATCACTCCGTCATTAGCAACTGCATTGTACAGCGTCAGTGTTTGCAACGGTGTAATGAGCGATTCGTATCCGATTGAAATCCATGGAAGCGATGTCCCTGACCATCCTTTTTCTCCTGCGTTTCTGATTTTGGATTTCCCTTCACCTTTAATGGAAAGACCTAACGGCTCACCGAAACGCAAACGATGCAATCCGTCAGTAAACTTGCGTGGCTCTTTACCATATGCCTGCGTAATCAATCGTGAAATACCAACGTTGGATGATTCCCAGAATGCTTCTTCTGCCGTTACATCATTCTCCTTCGGATCATGAGAGTCGTGCATCACGCGATCGAAATACTTGTACTCTCCGCCGTTAAGGTTAACATGATCATTTAATGAAAGCAATCCGTCATCCATTGCAACGAGATAGGAAGCCAACTTGAATGTTGATCCCGGTTCACGTGCATCTGCAATTGCGTAGTTAAAATCTTCAACATAGCTTCCGGAGTCTTTGCGTGTGAGATTTGCTATTGCGCGAATCTCACCGGTTTGAACTTCCATCAACACAACACAACCATACTTTGCGTTGTGTTCTGCGAGAGAATGCAGCAGAGCGTTTTCAGCAACGTCCTGAATATTGATATCGATTGTGGTGACGATATCTTTTCCGTGCTGTGGTTCAATCTCGTTCTCATTGTTCAACGGCATCCAGACTCCACCCGCTATTTTACGCATGAGTCGTTTTCCGCTGATACCGGTCAAAACAGAATCATATGCTCCTTCAAGACCAACTTTCACTCTGCCACTATCGCTGATATAACCTATAGTACGTGATGCAAGCATGCGGAACGGACGTTCGCGACGATTGGTCTGAACGTAGATTAATCCGCCTTTATAACGTCCTAAACGGAAAAGCGGAAATTTTTTAATTTCCTGTAACTGCTGATAGGAAACATTTTTGGCAAGCAATTGATAACCTAAATCGTTCTTGCGTGCTGAAATCATCATGCGGAAATATTCATCTGCTGTTTTTGCAGGAAGAAGAGAAGCAAGCTTTTGTGACAAAGCATATGCACTGTCTTCAAACATTACATCGTCGATAGCAAGATCATTCACATGCGGGTCGATCGCGATTTCGTAATACGGCAAAGAAGTTGCAAGAAGAGAACCGTCTGCTGCGAAAATATTTCCGCGTACAGCTTCAATGTCCAGTTCACGGATCATGAAATTCTCAGCTTCCTTCTTCCAGTAATCACCCTGAACGAACTGAATATAACATACACGACTGATCACAGCCAATGCAAACACACAGCACAGGATGTATATCAGATATACGCGACGTAATATTTCTTTTTTCTCTTCCACTATTCAGGCAATGTGTTAACTACAATTTTTGAAGGCGGCTCAACGGATTCTTTCACACCTAGAGGAAGAACGCGCACTGCAACTTCGGTTTGTTTACTGACAGCAGCGAGCTCGGACTTTGAAATGATGTACTCGGAACGAAGCTCTTTTAATTCATTCGTGAGTTTGTTCATTCTCCGGATCTGATCTTCCGCGTAATATCCGTTTGAGATGTACAGAAGAGCAACCAGGGTTATAAAAAACATGAACGGTACAGCTTTGATTGCGGCCTCTTTGGAGAGGAACGATCCGCTCATCACCGAACCGATTGTTTTGGTGACGATGTTTCCTCCGCTGCTTTTCTGCTGCGGCTTTACCTGTGGTTCAGTTTCTTTTTTCTCCTTAACTGTGTTTTTACTCATCCGGTTTTCCGGGGCATTTCTGCCACTCTCATTTTTGCACTTCGTGCACGTGGATTCAATTCAATTTCATTCTCTACAGGAAGTATTGCCTTCATGCTTATCGGTTCCAGTGGTCGAATCAGATTCCCGTAGAAATCTTTCTGCTGATCACCTTCAAAACTTCCGGACCTGAAAAAGTTTTTTACCATTCGGTCTTCAAGCGAGTGATAGGAAATCACAACCAATCGTCCTGATACTTCCAAAACTTCAGCAGCCTGCTCCAACATTTCTTTCAAAGCATCTAGCTCACTATTGACTTCAATTCGCAAGGCTTGAAACACTTTTGCCAGATACTGATTCTCTTTTCCTCTCTTCGACAACGGAAGCAAAACACTTTTCAAATCTTCAACTGTATTCAACGGTTTCAATTCTCTCGCCTCAACAATCTTCTTCGCAACAAAACCGGCATTGTCAACATCACCATACAATCGAAAGATGTTTCTGAGATCCTGCTGATCATACTTTGCAAGAATTTCTTTCGCACTTAATGGTTGCTCGGGATTCATTCGCATATCAAGCGGTCCTTCAAACCGAATAGAGAATCCTCTTTCAGCTGTATCGAACTGATGTGATGAAACACCGAGATCCGCAAGAATTCCGTTGACCTTTTGAACTCCGCAATCCGCTAATCCCTTACGGAGATTTCGAAAATTGCTTCTGACCAAAGTGAATCGTTGATCGTTCGGAACATTTTGCACAGCATCAGGATCCTGATCGAATGCAATCAATCGTCCCTGCGAATTCAGTCTTTTCAGAATTTCGCGGGAGTGACCGCCGCCACCAAACGTAACATCAACATAAACTCCAGCCGGATCAATTGTTAAAGCTTCCAGGCTTTCATGTAAAAGAACGGGGTTATGGTATGTCGACATCATCGGATTTGTTACCCATGCTTCCCATGACATCTTCAGCAAGGTTTCCGAAATCAACTGACGGATCATTGATCGCCAATTCATAACGGTCCTTATCCCATATTTCAATCATATTCACCGCGGCAGACATCACGATGTTCTTACTGATTCCGGCATATGTCATCAGATCTTTCGGCAATAACAAACGGCCGCTTGAATCCAATTCCACAGGCTTCACACCAGCATTAAACATTCGGATGAAGTCAACATTCTTCTTCTTGAATCGATTCAGTTTGTTGACGTCTTTCACAAGCACATTCCACTCTTCCATTGTGTAGAGTTCAAGACACTTGTGAAATACACTGCGCTTCACAACGAAGCCTTTTTCCAATACAGGCGTGAGCTGCTTCTTGAAAGCAGACGGCAGCAGCAGACGCGCTTTTGCGTCGATACTGCATTCGTAAACACCTAACAATCCGGTCATTTTTCGCTGTGATTGAGGGTAAAATTATGGATTAAATCCCCACATTGACCCACAATTTACCACTTTTGTTGAAAACTTTACCACTTGTCGCGTTTTTTTGTATAAATGTCTTTGTAGCCCAAAGTGATAAAACTCAATATTTACAAGGCTTTCAGAGGTTTTTGAATGTGATAAAATGTGGTGGGAAAAGTCCGTAAAAAGCTCCGGTTTATTAACATCCCGGTTGGATCCTGAAAATCAGAAAAAATGTACCTGAAATGTGAGTCTGATAGCCCTATAAAGGCAGTATTTATTGCATTCTAATAACTCAAACGATCTCATTTCATTGCGTAAGCTTTGTGGGAACAGAAAATCGATAATAAGTAAGAATTCCTTGAGTTTACAAGTATTTTTAATGAAATCAGGCATGCGCACTTCACGAAAAAAGACTCTACTTTTACATCGTTGTGTCGACCAAAAAATTCATTGATATCGAGCAAATTATCGGTGCTAAAAATCCACGCTTACTGAAGTGGATGCCGGGATTTATTTTGCGGTACATCAAACGTATTCTGCATGAGGACGAAGTGAATGCGTTTATGAAACAACACGGTCATTTGCGTGATTATGAATTCATCGCGGAGGTTCTGGAGTATTTCAACATTAAACTTGTTGTAAAAGGTCAAGAGAATATTCCGCCGGAAGGCGGTTTTATTCTTGCTGCGAATCATCCACTAGGTGGTTTGGATGGATTGGCATTGATGCAAGCTGTGAGTTCACGACGTACAGACATTCGCTTTCTTGTGAATGATATACTGTTGTTTCTGAAAACAATGGACAATCTTTTTGTTCCTGTTAACAAACACGGATCGCAACATGCGATTTCGAAAATCGAAGAAGCATATGCGTCTGATAACGCAGTATTAATTTTTCCTGCCGGTTTGGTTTCAAGAAAACAGAATGGTAAAGTAGAAGACCTGGAATGGAAGAAGAGCTTCATTTCCAAATCACTTAGATATAACAAGAAGGTTGTGCCGTGTTATATTGACGGAGCGAATACTGCATTCTTTTACAATCTTGCAATGTGGCGAAAGCGCATTGGCATTAAGGCAAATATTGAAATGTTCTATCTGGCGGATGAGATGTTCAAACAACGTAATAAGACAATTACCATTATATTTGACCAACCGGTAAATCCGGAAACTTTCACAAAAGCTCATACGCATGCACATTGGGCACAAAGTATCCGATCGCATGTTTATGATTTGAGAAGGAAAGTCTGAAACTAACTCCAACGGAATTACATTCCCGTAATGAAGAACGTGATCGCACCGATTGAAAAAAGTCTCCTACGTCAGGAACTGAACAGCCGGACTTTTATCCGTAAAGCGAATAACGGAAACAATGAGATATATATTCTCAATCAGCATAACGCGCCGAATACGTTACTGGAGATCGGAAGATTGAGAGAGGAAACTTTCAGAGCAGCAGGCGGCGGTACAGGATTGGATTGTGACCTTGATGACTTCGACACTTGTGAAAAGTGCTATGAGCAACTTATAGTTTGGAATCCGGAGGAAGAAGAAATTGTAGGAGGATATCGTTACATACGCTGCGGTGAAGCACGTATCGCGAATGGGAATTATCATCTTGCAACTACAGAGTTATTTACATTCAGCGATAAATTCAAGAACGACTATTTACCGAATACGATTGAATTGGGACGATCATTCGTTCAACCTAAATATCAGCCGGCAGTAAATAACCGCAAAGGACTTTTTTCACTGGACAATTTGTGGGATGGACTCGGTGCATTGGTAATCGACAATCCGGATATCAAATACTTTTTCGGAAAAGTAACTACCTATCGCGATTACAATGTAGAAGCGCGCGATTACATCTTGCGTTTCATGCAACACTACTTTCCCGACAATGAAAATCTGGTAACGCCGCATCGTGCCGTTGTTCCTTCAACTCCGACAGATGAATTCGCAGCACAACTAAAATCACTCGATTACAAAGAAGGACACAAAGTTCTCAACCAACATGTGCGTTCACTCGGTGAAAATATTCCACCGTTGGTGAATGCGTACATGAATCTCAGCGCTACGATGAAAACATTCGGCACTGCAGTAAACGATGAGTTCGGTGATGTAGATGAAACGGGCATTCTTGTAACGATTGCTGATATTTATCCTACAAAGAAAGAACGCCACGTTGCTACATACCTTTCTCAGAAAAAATAATCAAAAGTGAAAATCACCTCAGCCGTTTATCTGAAAAGCAGTGCACGCACTGACCAATGTCCGAAACCGGATAAGCCTGAGTTTGCATTCATCGGTCGTTCGAATGTAGGAAAGTCATCGTTGATTAACATGCTCACCGGTTACGGCGGACTTGCCAAAGTTTCTGCACGTCCGGGGAAAACGCAGCTGATAAATCATTTCACAATTAATGAATCGTGGTACCTGGTGGATTTGCCCGGTTACGGTTACGCAAAAGTTTCAAAAGATAAGCGTGCAGAATTCGATCGGATGATTTCGCATTACATTACAACGCGTCCGAATCTGCTGAACGTATTTGTGCTGATGGATATCCGTATTCCTCCACAGGAATCGGACATGAATTTCATAGCAAAGTTGGGCTCCAAAAACATTGTATTCAGCATTGTGTTCACGAAGTGCGATAAACTGGGAACAACCACTTTGAACAAGAACTTCGAACTGTACAAAAAGCGATTGCTGCAGGAATGGGAAGAACTTCCGCTTCATTTTTTCTCATCTGCAGAAGAGAAAACCGGTCGAAAAGAGATTCTCAAATTTATTTCCGAAACTATCAAGCTATACAACCAATAGTTATTTCTTCTCGCGCGCATACGTGTTGCGCGATGTTCTTCGATACTTGTCTTTATCGCGCACGAGAATATCCATTACGAGTTTTTCATTCTGAATTTCAATTACCCGATAAATCAGCTGATTGTCTTTGGCTCCATCCAGCCAAAATTCATTTCCGTTTCGCAAGCGATATGTACATATCTGATACGGGCCGTTCTTTACTGAAAGATGAAATTCATCTTTGTAAATTGTAATGCGTTGCTCAGGAACTGCAGTTACTTTTTTAAATCGTTTGAATGCACCTGAAGGTTTTTTCTGCGCGACGAGTTTCCAACTTGAATTATATAAACGTGCGACCTGAACAGAATCAATTCCTCCTGCGGTAAGGTTCTGAGTGTTGAATAGAATGAAAATTAATATCAGCTGAAGTAAGTGCATAAAAAAGCGGTTTGCATTCTATAGACGCAAACCGCTCGATAAAGTTGTGTGAAGCGTTACTGTTTTCCTGATCCGATCAATGTCAGGAAGCCTGTTGTGCTGTAATCAGCTGTTGGAGCCACAGCGCGGAGGATGAAATAGTAAGTTCCGTCTGTGCATTGCTGACCTGAAGTAGTGCGGCCGTCCCAACGAACATCAGGATCTCCTGATTCGAAAAGTTTCACACCCCAACGATCGTAGATTTCGAGTTTGTATTCGTTCAATCCACTTGTTGCGATATAGAACTCATCGTTAACGCCATCACCATTCGGAGAGAATACGTTCGGGATCAGAATTCCTTCGTTGATTGTAACGATTACCGTATCGTAATCCGTACACCCGTTCGCGTTGGTTACACCGAGAATAACTGTGTATGTTCCAGCTGTAGGAAACTGGTGCGTGTTGTTCTGTTGAGTTGATGTTGAGCCATCACCGAAATCCCATGTCCATGAAGTTGCACCTGCAGTTCCGTCGATGAAAACATAAGTGCTTCCGAACATTCCTGTTGCTGAATCAACAATAGCTGCAACAGGCGCAGGAGAAACAGAAGGAGAACAACTGTCAGGAAGTGAATTACATCCTGTAGCCGAAGTTGCAACTACGGTTACGAAACCTGTTCCATTTGTCCAATCAACAAACAATGAATCAGATCCCTGACCACCGATAATTGTACCTTGACCGGGAACTGTCCATTGATAACCTGTACCTGTTCCGCCGGTTGCTACGAAAATGTTTCCGGAAGAATTTTCACAAATAGTCGGACATGCCAGATTCGGTGCCGCAGGTCGAACATCGGTGAGAATGTATGGATCACCCGGGTTTGCAAATGCCCATGCAGAACGTGTCATCGTAGTAAATACTCCCGACGCGCCAAATCCGACAGTAGCCATATCGTTCCACTGAACGTTTGTCGTTCTCCAGTGACTCATGCCTGTCCACGGGCCGTCAGTTGCCGGAATGTAATACATGCGGATATCTGCAGGATCCGTTCCCGCAGGACGAAGAATTGCGTGATAGAAAGTGTCATTCGCGTTACAGATAATTCCGTCGTTCGAAGTTCTGAGGAATCCATCGTTGTCTGCGTTATTGTTGATGAATCGCACGGTGTAAACATCAACACCTGCTGCAGTTGGAACAATGTCAATCGGACGATAACGTGTTACGTTTACGCTTGAACCTGTAGGAAACAAATATGTTCCTGTAGAGTTTGTTGCGCGGGCGAAAGTTCCGGGAGCAGAGCTGCTCACAAAACCTTCTGAACCTACTGTCTGGTTATTGGTAACAGCGGCAGTGGCAGGATTGAGAACTGTGAACACCTGTGTTTGCGTTTCCAATTCGCGGTCGTTGATGGTGAGAATACCATTCAAACCGGTATTCGCGTCAACACCTTGCAAAGTTTTCTTGCGGTTGTTACCTACGCCGGTTCCTGTAAGCGTAAGATCATTGAAAGTAGTAACAGTACCGTTCGTACTTGTGATCAATTGCTGCGTATTTCCGTACAGCGTAACATTACTGTTACCGCCGGTGAATGTTGCGTTATTCACCCAATCCTGCTCAACATTGTAATCTCCGTCGCCTTGCACGGTTGAACCGTTATCAATTGTAAGGTTTCCGGGAACAGGGAATGTAGAGTTCTTGGTAGTTGTGATTGTGCCGTTGTTGGTAAG
>JBJOKQ010000107.1:0-10516 GCA_046046005.1 Bacteroidota bacterium
TCGCGAGTACAATAAACAGAAAGCAACCGACTCGAAAATGAAATTGCAGTTGTACGATATGATGAGAACGCTTTCCTCACCAAAAAAGAAACAGAAATGAAGAAGCTGATATTATTTTTTGCAGTTCTGATTTCAGCATCTGCATTCGCTGTCCCCCCCGCTAAGGGCGGATATTTAGGTCGACGATTTATTGTTGCCGGTGAATTTGCGTATTCGCCGAATTACTATTCACTTGGAAGTTTTTTAACTTCATATAATCCGCAGTTCGGAGCCAACATTCAGTACGTATGCGGTCGTTATTGGCAAGTGGGAGTGAACTATAACCGTTATATTCTTACGGATGTTAAGGGTTACGAAATCGGGAATCCTGCTAATTCGGAAAAGGTGAATGGAACCGGAATAGGATTTACAGCAAGAAAGTACAAGATTCGTAAAGGCGGACTTGCTCCGATCGGTAAGTTTGTTGAGTTTGGAATTACGCGACAGGAATGGAAGTACGAATACACGGATGCATTGTTATCTTATCGCGATAATGCTTCTGAAACTATCATTACCGGAAGTATTGCGTTAGGAGTGCAGGAAATTTTCAAAGACAGAATTGTGGCGAATTGCGGTGTGCGTGCAAGCGGCAGATTGTTCACAACAATACAGGCAACGTCTAACGTGGATTATGAAAATGCAGAACAGATTATTTCAGATCGAGTACTCTTTCATAATATGTTCACGCCTTTCGCCGGATTAGGAATAATCTTCTGATATATCAGAAATATTTTCTTTCTCGGATCAGAATCGCTCCGATGAAGAAAGTTACTGCAGCGATGATCACGGGATAATAAAGTCCTGCGAACATGTTTCCGGTTTTCAACACCAACGATTCTGCGATCAGCGGAGTCAAACCTCCGAAGACACCGTTACCGATGTGATAGGGGAGTGACATTGAAGTATATCGGATTTTCGCCGGGAATAGTTCAACCAGAAACGCTGCGATCGGGCCGTACGCCATTGCAACGAAAATCAATTGCACGAAAATCAGAAGTCCGACGATGAAGATATTCTTCGGTGGCAACTTAACTGTTCTGGTGTTGGTCCATTTTTCTTCTCCGCTTTTCTTTTCACCTTTCCATTCAATGCGTGCGCCGTGCGTGAATTGAAGAAATTCATAGGTGATTGAATCGCCATTCCCTTTTTGCAGGACAAGTTTTTCCTGAGGCTTTTCCATTGTCCATTCCCATGCATTTGAAGAATCGGCCTGTGCTGCCATTGCTTTGTAAATGGGGATGTAGAAAATTGCTCCTAAAGCAATTCCTGAAAGCATGATCCACTTTCTGCCGACACGATCACTCAGCCACGCAAAGAAAACAAACAATGGAGTTGCTGCCAGCAGCACAATCAAAAGCATTGTTTGCACTTGCGTTGTATCCATCTCCAATGATTTCGTACAGAAATTCATTGCATAGAATTGTCCCGTGTACCATATTACGCCTTGTCCTGCAGTTGCACCGAACAATGCAATAAGCACCCACTTCAGATTGCTCCATTTGGTGAAACTTTCTTTCAAAGGGTTGGAAGAAGTTTTACCTTCCTTTTTCATTTGTGTAAACTCCGGAGACTCTTCCATTTTTCTTCGGATGAAGAATGAAATCGCCACAAGGATTGATGAGACAAGAAAAGGAATTCGCCAGCCCCATTCAGCGAAATCATTGCTGCCAAGAATGGTTTTGCAGAGCAATATAACACCGATAGAAATAAATAATCCAAGTGTTGCGGTGGTTTGAATAAAGCTCGTGAAGAATCCTCGTTTTCCTTCCGGAGCATGTTCTGCAACATATGTAGTTGCTCCGCCGTATTCGCCGCCTAAGGCGAGGCCCTGCAATGCACGCAAAACAAACACAAGTACGGGCGCTAATACACCTATGGTTTCGTAGGAGGGAATTAAACCGATTGCGAATGTACTTCCGCCCATGATTAAAAGAGTGAGCAAGAACGTGTGTTTTCTTCCTACAATATCGCCGAGACGACCGAACACCAACGCTCCGAACGGACGTATTACAAATCCTACACCGAAGGCGGCTAACGTTGCAAGAAAAGCTGCAGCCGGATTTTCTTTCGGAAAATATTGCGCGGAAATAATTGTGGCAAGGCTTCCGAAAATGTAGAAGTCGTACCATTCAATAACCGTTCCAGCGGAGGATGCGAAAACGACTCTGCGTATTCCCTTGGAATTTGTTGGCAGCATTCAGTAAATCTAGTAAAAGCAAATTGCCTCAACAAAACTCAGATTACTTCAAGGCTCTGCGGGATTCGTTTAGCTTTTTAAAGCAACCGTTCGTGTACAGCATTTTGCCCGTCCATTCGTATGCTGAATCAACATTACAGCAAATGTTCATGTCGTTTGCATAGGTGTATTCCAGCGTCTCTGTATTCGCAGTGTAATTTAATGTGAAGTCGGTGAATTCATCCATTGTAAATTCCTGATGAATTGAGAATCGCTTGTCAAAGCGATCAGCATCTGCTTTGACGCTTTCGCATACAACAGGATGGAACGTGATGTTGTGTTCCGGGAATGTTACAAGTGAAACATTAAAAGCCGTTTGCGTGTAAAAACCTGCAGGACGTGTGGATGCAGATTCTACCAACATGTATTTGCCGTCAGGCATTTTGTTGATTTCAACAACGTTGGAAATCTCTGTGCTTTTGTAGATGTATCGCGATTCATCGTTGAAATGAATCCACGTTTCCCACAACGGATTACAATACGCACCGCAACTTTCCATTTCAATAATGTAGATCACAAAGGAACTGTCAGGTGCATAAATGTATCGTGCGGATGCAAAGGACATGTGCTGTTCATTGAGCAGACTATCGAGTTGTGCGTCATCATATTTACCATTGAAACTGTGTTCGCTGAACTCTTCAATGGCGTACATAATTTTAGCTTCACGTATATGTTGCTTTAATGTTGCAGAATCCTGTTGCGAAATTAAATTCGTCTCTTTAGTGGAAGATTCAATTGAATCAGATAAAGCGGATTCCGTTTTATCGCCCGAACAGGAAATCAATACAGGCAAAGCGATAAGCAGTGCTGTGATGGCCGAATAAAATTTCTTCATTGAATCAATCGCGGAGTCCCGCCGGTGCTACTGGTTTCGGATCTGCGGGTTTCACCGGTTTCTTGAGTTTATTAAAGAACTCTCTGAAGAAATCGGAAGTGTGTTCTTTCTCTTTGCCGCGTTTTTCTTTCTCACTTTCAGTTTGTACTACTTCGCCGGTGCGTAAGTCGAGAACAACAGCATCGTAATAAAATTCACGACGTGGTATGAAAGCGTAAATTACCGGTAACACCGCAACACACGTGATGGCATACAATACCGGACGCTGAACGCGTTTGAGGTACGACGCTTCAACGCCTGTGAACATAACGTAAGGCGTTCCATAACGCTTTATCAGAGAATCAATTTCCGCTTTGTTGGAAAGATTCGTTGCGTATTTGTTTGATCCGTATTGAGCACGCTCGTAGAACCATTCATTCAATAAGGCGTAGTCAGCAAAGCTATCGGTATCCATGCTGTCCATTTTGAAAGGTGAAAGAACAACTGTTTTCACACCTTCCTGATTCGCTGCTTGAGAAATATCTGTGCAGAGATTTATTTGTCCTTGCTCACTTTTTCCGTACTGCATCACAGGACGCTCTTTGCGTTTCGGTTCATGGTAGTATTCATATTCCGGGTTTACTACAATTACGTTGTTCACGCCTGCGCCGTATTTTTTGTTGTCTTCTTCCTGCTGTTTGCGTTCTTCTTTTGTGAGACGCATGGATACTGAGGACGGAGTTACAAAGCCTCTTCTGTTTTTTGTGTGATAATCAAAACGTGCAGTGAAGGCGGTGTCTTTCATCAATTCAACAAATGCAAATTTCACGAAACGTTCTTTTTCTGAACTCAGTCTGAATTTATCAAGTCGAGAGTATTTTGATTCTCCTGTTTCACCAAGCTCCTTGGCGTTGCGCAGCGAATCATTGCGTAATTCTTCCATCGCCTGCGTAGGAGTAATTGTAGAGAAATAACTTCTGTGCAAATTCTGGCGGTTCACGATCATGGAAAACAAACTGTCGCACAAGCGGAATTGCAGTGAATCAGAACGATCTTCTCGATACAGATACCAATTGTATGAAAGTGCCATTACGGTAAGTTCGTCGGGTTCCATTTTCTTGAACAAGTGATATACTTGTTGCTGTTGTCCCGGATGATCTTTGTAGTCGGGAACAGAATAATATGTAGAGCGAGTGAATACGCTATACTTTGAACCTCCGAAAGAGAAGTAGTTGTACCAACTGAAAAATCCGCCGCCAGTGTTTTGACGGAATGCAGCCATGTTGTACAATGAATAACCGATGATTTTCTTCAGTTCAATATCATCAGGATGTCGTTGTAACAACATATAGCTGGAATAAATCGCAAGCGGATATTCTTTCTCTGCTAAGAGTAATCGCACCATTTCATAGCGCGCCTGTTCCCGAACGGAAAGAAATTCTTCTTTCGAAATGATAAAATGCACGCGACCTTCTTCGCTTACACTATCCATAGTTGCAAGAAGCGCCATTCTGCGTTTACGTACATTTGGATGCGTGCTGCTTCGATCTTCGTAATTGTCATCTGTATAAATCGGATCCACTTCGTTCTTGTAATATCCTACAGGAATTTTCATGTAATCGCGATTGAAGAACAGCGTGTCGAACGGCATATCATCAAACGGCATGTCTGAATATTCCAGAATGTCGAATGATCGTTTGGCATCGCTTACTGCGTATTTCGATTTTTTGTACAACTCAAATCCCAAGCGATCCGCTTCCAGTTCTTGCTCCTGGTTGTAAGAATAGTACGATTGTGACCACGAATAGTTTGACTGTGATTTCTCTTTCAGTTCTTCCCGATTGATATATCCTTTCAACATGTGTTCCTGCTTGTAATGCGTGATCTCATGCGCCAGAATGAAGGCGAGTTGCGCTTCGTTTTCCAGCTGCGCAAGAAGTCCGACTGTAATCAGAATGTTGCCTGTTGCGGATGTGTAAGCGTTGAGTACAGGATCTTTGTAAACGTAAAAGTGCAACTTATTGAACAGGGCAGTGTCGTCTTTCAGAAGTTCATATGCAACTTTTGTAACGTAGTTGCTCAATGAATCATTGAACAGAACCATTCCGGTCATTGTGCGTTGCTGTGCGTAATAACTCATTTGCCTTGTGAACGCTTCCTCTTTTTCATCCATTGGTTTTCCGGACTTCTTTCGTTGTTCAATTTGAACATCTACAGATTCCTGCGAAGGAGAATAGAAAAAAGGAGGAATGTGTCCGCCGGGTTGCAATGGTTGCAAAGAATGCTGCGCATAGACGGAGAACGTTGAAAGCAAAATCAACGTTGTACAGATGAAAAATGACCGCATAGAAATGTGTTATGAGTCCGTGCAGGACTCGCGTTTTCGTATATAACGCAATTTACCTCGAAAAGTGTCACGAAATTCCGTGCAGCGGTCCTGATTTAACAAAAAATCGCTCAATTCTGTTTTCAACTTCTGCATCAGGTTCCAACGCAGGGGCGTGGTGCGGTTTAATTCTGCAATCCAAAATGAGTGACCCTTCGCAGCCCCAATGCTTGTTTTTGGTGAATTCTTTCACACCGTAAACATCATTTGCCGGGTTATTGCGTGTGAAAGTAACCCATACCCAATTGTCAATGTTTGCAGCTGTAAATTCAGAATTATCGCACACGGTGATCATTGCAATTCCTGATGATGCATTCTCTAATGCAGTAGCAAGTCGTTTCATTTCCACTTGCGTATGTTCAGCAGAAATGAATGGCGAAGACTGAACGGCAAGAACGCCCGGCATAACAATTTTCGGTTCACTAAATCCTTCCGGTAAAGCGAAATCCGGCAAGTGTGATGCAAGTTCTCTCTTTTTCTCTCCTGCTGCGGCAATCACAAGTTTAGATCCTTCATTCAACGCATTCCCGCTGTAATCGAGCGTATCCATTGTGGTACGCGTATGGAAATGTAAGTCGCGTGTGAAATCAATACGTTCTAAAATATGAGTGAAGTATTCTCGGAGATTATAAATGTTCAGTGAAGGTTGATCCTCCTGCGCGCAGATGAAAAGAAATTTTGCCAATGATAATTGTCCGGTACCGAGAATTCTGTTGGCGATGGTAAGAATCTCAGCAGGCATGCGGTCTTTCGCGTATGGTGTGTAGCGTTCACTTCCGATAGCAAGTAACAATGGATGAACTCCTGAACCGTCAACGGCGTGTACAGCTTTCACTCCCGGAATTTCGTCCTTCATTGCATCGCCGGTGAGTTCATGCACCAACCAACCGAAAAGAGAATCTTCCTGAGGCGGACGACCCACAACAGTAAATGGCCAAATTGCATTATCGCGATGCCACACTTTGTGTACGCGCATCAGAGGGAAATTATGCTTCAAGCTGTAATATCCCAAGTGATCTCCGAAAGGACCTTCAGGTTTCACTTCATGCGCATGGACTTCTCCGCTGATAATGAAATCAGCATCTGACAACAGCGAATAATTATCGCGCTGCGAATAACGTATGCGACGATTGCCGAGAACACCTGCGAAAGTAAGTTCAGACAATCCTTCCGGCAAAGGCATTACTGCGCCGAAAGTCAATGAAGGAGGCCCGCCTACTGCAATAGTTACACGTAGCGGTTGCCCGTTATTGTTTGCAATGGATTGATGTACGCCGATGCCGCGATGCAACTGGTAATGCAATCCGATTTCTTTGTCAGTGATGTAATCGTTTCCGTTGAGTTGGATTCGATACATTCCGATATTCGAATTCATAACACCGGGTTGCAATTGATCTTCGGTGTAAACAATCGGCAGCGTTACGAACGCCCCGCCATCCATCGGCCAATGTTTGATCAGCGGTAATTTGCTGATGCTCGTTTCATTGCGTAATACCGGTGCGGATGAAATTCTTTTCGGTAGCGCTTTGAATGCGGTAAACGGAACATCGAGATTGCTGAATGGTTTACGAAGTATAGCAGCAGGATCAGACTTCACCTGCACCATGCGCTTTACTTTTTCAATTCCGTCTCTGAAAATGAATCGAACACGTTCTTCGGTTCCGAAAATATTGGACGCTGCGCGAAACTTTGTGCCTTTGATGTTTTCAAAGAGCAATGCCGGTCCGCCTGCTTTTTGTACGCGTAAATGAACGGCAGCCATTTCCAACTCGGGATCTATCTCTTCTTTCACACGGATCAACATCCCGTTTTTCTCGAGATCGATCAAACATTGTTCTAGACTGCTGTAACTCACATTGCAAAATTAGTGAAACGCTTCCGTTATTCGTTGTTGTTTTGCTTGCGACAGATTTTATTAAAAGTGCAATACTTGCACAGAGTTGAATCTTCGGTTTGATAAAATACGGTTTGTTCAGACAAAATTTCTTCTGCCAGTTGTTGTAATTGTACTTCGAACTCGGAAATATTATTTTGTGTAATAGTCGTGCCGTCCGGCGTACTCAAGAGAATCGTGCCTTCTTTTAATCTGCGGAAAGAAATCAGGCCTGATTCAACTTCAGCATTCGTATTTTTTCCTTTAATGTAAAGCCATGCGTACATCAACAACTGAAATGCTTTGGAAGACTTTTTTCCTTCATTCAGTTTTCCCCAATCCTTGACTTCCACATCTTTTTTCTGAACCGCTCCGGTTTTGTAATCGAGAATGGAGATCGTCTCGCCCTTTCTTTCGATTCTGTCGGATTTACCAATGAACTTTATTGGCGTTCCCTTAATGTTTGTACTGTATTCAAGTTGCTCCTCCAAACCTGTTACAGTAATGTGTATGTTGGCTTTTGCCAGTCGCTTGATTCGTGTTATTTCAAAGTCGAAAAACTGATTGATGTAACGGTTTGCAATTTTCAGTGCCAGAAGATTTTTTCCAGTAGATGCTTCACTATCCTGATATAGATTTTTGTACGCATCTTTCACAGCTTTATCTGTCAATGGTTTCAGACGAAGTATAAGTTCTTCTGTCAAGACAGCATTTAAATAAGGTTTGTAAAGTTCTTCAAGTGCATTGTGGATTATCGTTCCGAGCATGTTCTGATCCACGTCTTCCGTCACTTCGTCTTCATCACGAATTCCTGTAACGTAACGGAAGTAAAATTGCAATCTGCATTCTCGAAATGAGCTGATCATTGACGGAGAAAATCCATCGAGTGCTTTTTCGGAAAGAATCCGAACAACATCAGTATTGGAGTTCAATGTTATTGATTCAGCAGGAATTTCTTTGCCAGGTTCAGATGCAGCAACGAGATAATTGAATTTTACGTTCGGATTTACAGCAGGCAATTCAGTTTCAAGTTGCGTTATGAAACGGCTCTTTTCTTTTGTTCCGAATGCATCCTGATCGGAATTGCATATGAAAACAACGTTCTGTGCTCTTTGAAGCAAACGATGAACATTATACGAAGTGATTGCATCTTTTTCGTGATAAAGCGGCATTTCAAAATGACGTCGCAAATCGTACATGATGAAAGATTGATGCATTGTGCTGTCAGGCAGAACGCCTTCGTTTGCGGAAACAATAATTATGTTTTTAAAGTCAAGCAAACGTGTTTCAAGCATTCCCATTACCTGGAGACCTCGTAAAGGTTCGCCGGAGAACGGAACAGCTGTTGAGGAGAAGCCTTGCAAAATCAAAGATTTCAGCGCGGCAAAATTGTGCAAAGCATTTCCCTGATTGTAAAGGGTGGATACTCTGTTTAATGACAGGTGCAACTGATAAAGAAATTCCGTGTCAAATGAAATTTCATTCTCCTCTGTGCGTATCAGCGGACGGAACAATTCCGGCACAAGTTGAAGTTGTTCAATTATTTCGTCAGTGGATTTCCATTCCCGAAAAAGAAAATCCAAAACCTTGTGGCTTCCTGTTTCAGCATATTTCAAAATTTGCGGTAATGAAATAAATGTTGCGTTGAAACGTGCGATTTTTCGGATAATACGGGTGATGACTTTTTTGTCAGAGAACGAAGCAACTACATAAGGATGACGCAGTAAGCGTGTTACGTCCTGGTGATAGAACTTAACTTCTCCTTTTGCGCTGTAAATCTGAAAGCGTCGCACGTTTTCCTGAAGTGAGAAAATGTTCAGCAGCAAAGTATAAACGGGCGTGTTTTTCATGGAATAACCCATGGAAACGTTCACTTCGTTGTATTTATCCGGAATGGAATCCAATACAGGAATCAGAAGATTCTCATCTGCAAGAACCACAGCGGTTTCTTCTGAATCAAAATTACTGTTGTTGAGAATTGTACCAGCCGCTCTGGCCTGAGATATGTTTCTCGCCGCGGAGATGACGGTAATTTCTTTCGGTTGTGATCTGAAATGGTTTTGTGAATTTTCGAATTCTCCACGGTTGCTTCGTGAGAAAAAATGTTCACGATTGCGACGCATGAATTTGCCGGCTTCATTTAATGTATCATTCAGATAATATTCGTCGGCATCCCAAAGCGTGTCAGCTTTTCCGCTTCTGATTAACTGATGAATTATTTTTTCTTCAGCTTTATTCAATGCATTGAATCCTGCAAAAATCACATGTGACCACCTTATCGCTTCCAATGCTTTTGGCTCAGCGGAAAGTCTGTATGCAAGTCCGCTCCAACCTTTGCCGGACTGAAGCATTTGCGATTTCAAGAGTTGATACCAATTGGCAAGTCTGTCCCAAAACGCAAGATACTTTTTCTGAAAAGCAGTTAGTTCCGGACTGCCCAGCGACCAATCTTCGATGTATTTTATTTCTGCAAGATTGGTGAAGAGTTGATCGGTATCAACGAGCCACGCATCTGCATCGCTGTAATCCGAAATCAAAACCGGCGCCCACTTCATGAAAGACTCGAAGGGTTCCGCTTCATGATTTTTATCTGCACAAACTATTTCATAGAGTCGAATCAATAACTCCGTTCGATATGCAATCGTGATTCCTGAAACACGTTGTGTGAACTCTTCAATTGTGATGATTTCCGGAGCCCACATCACTGTTGTGATTTTTTCGCTCAGGATTTTCTTTAGAAATAATCCTGCGCGGCGATTGGGCAGCACGATGCAAAGTTCAGGATCACCTTTGTGATGTTCCAGAATAAAATCGGCGACATTGTATAGAAATGTGTTCACCATTATTTGCAGACAACAAATCTAGCTTTTGGCAGGGATTGCTTATCATTGAACATGAAGTTTCCTGTTTACAGAAAGTATCTCAATGAAATGTCGTATTTCAGAATCGACAGTCCTGAAAAGTTTGAAGAAATCCGGAGAATAGGCTCGCGATTATTGATAACGGCACACGAGGTTAAAATTCTCCCTGAACGGAATATGGTTCATGATTTACTGCATGATTATAAATCATTTGCCGTTGAAATATTTGCCGAAGAATACAATCAGATTGCTCAAAATGCGGCTGAATCAGGTAGAAACTGACCGATAAATCATTCAGGATTGCCGT
>JBJOKQ010000108.1:0-10443 GCA_046046005.1 Bacteroidota bacterium
GGACCTTCTGAAACCACGATCCGCAACATTTATAACAAGGCTTCAGAATTCTCAGGTGTAAACAACACTGCAGAAACTTTCGACGCCGCAGTGAAGAAAGATAATCTGAACTTGCTTAAAGCCGGTGAAATTCAGGAAGGTTCTAAATACATCAGTGGAATTGAGAATGCCCGTGAAGTTGTTCGTTGGATGTATGACGAGGAAACTGAACTCGGCGCGGTATCTCAGCCATTCCAGAGCGGAGAGCGCTACATCGTTTGCAAACTTTCGAGCATCCTCGAAAAAGGTGTGAAGCCTTTCGAAGCGGTGCGCGAAATCTGCGAACTCGAAGTTCGTAAGCAGAAGAAAGCGAAAATGTTCACTGACGAACTGAACAAATCAAAAGGTGCTACTATTGATATGTGGGCTGCAAACACGAAGCTTACAGTTCAGCCGGGCGCTAACGTAACATTCGCTGCTCCTTATGTTCAGGGTGCGGGTTACGAAGGTGATGTTGTTGCAATGATGGCCACAATGAAGCCCGGACAACTTTCTGCTCCTATCAAAGGAACAATGGGCGTATACGTTGTGGTTCTGGAATCAGTAACACCGGCAGAAGCATTGACAGATGTGAAATCGCAACAAACACGTTTGCTGCAAGGCGCTGCTTCACGTGCTGACGGCTCAGCTGGCGAAGTACTTCGCGAAGAAGCGAACATCGTTGACAATCGTGCGAAACATTTTTAATCGCTGAAAATAATTCCAGAAAACGTCTCCGTACTCCGGGGACGTTTTTTTTGCGCTGTTGTAAGTTGCAGACTTCACACCATATTGCTACCTTTTCAATATGGAAATCTATCTGGTTCCGTTTTCGCTGCTCGATGTTGTGATTATGTCGCCGGTGTATGCGTACATCACCTGGTACATTGTAAGGCGAATCATGAAAATCAGAGGTCGTCGCTTTACCGGATTTCTTTCCTGGTCTTACATTATTCACTCCGCAATTATCCCGGTCTTCTGGGTGTTGCATGCATTCGGATTATTCCATGATGTTGAAGCAGAAAATTCTGCATTTGATCCTGTGCAAATTGACGGTCATGTTGCAGGATTCTTCTCGGTTTATATTCTCGTAACCGGCGGAATAACGATGTTAGGCTTGATGTACGTTAAACGTAATTCTCCTCAGAATACTTAACGAAGTATCAGCAATCGCTGCGAATCAAGTTTCACGAAAATAAAAAGCAACACCGTGAAGCTGATGAGTGATGATCCGCCATAACTGAAGAACGGCAGTGGAATTCCGATTACAGGTAAAATTCCGATCGTCATTCCTACATTCACCATCAAGTGAAATAAAAATATGGACGCAACGGCGTAACCGTAAATCCGTGTGAAGTCGGAACGTTGTCGCTCGCTTCTGAGAATAATTCTCACGATGAGCATGGAATACAACAGCACAACAAACGCACTCCCGTAAAATCCCCATTCCTCACCTACTGTGCAGAAAATAAAATCCGTTTCCTGCTCCGGCACAAAACGGAATTTCGTCTGTGTTCCATCAAGATATCCTTTGCCTGCGAGTCCTCCTGATCCGATTGCAATCAGTGATTGTTTCGTATTATAACCGAATCGGTCTTCTGTTGCTCTGTCAACATCCAGCCCCAACCAAACTTTTATTCGTCCTGTCTGGTGCTCCGGCATTTTCTCTATGACTTTAGATGAAACGAACATCAATCCGCCCAGATAAATTACAGCCAATGCGGAAAAAAGAATCTGCCTGAACGTTTTCTTCCGCAACATGAGAATACGGATCGCCGCGATTGCTGCGAAAATCAAAACGAGTATTCCAATTACTTCATGATACTTGATTCCTACAACCATCGCGAGAACGGAAATCAATCCAACGAGCAAAATCCAACCGGCCACGAGTCCTTCACGGTACAGCACAAGCACCATTGCCGCGAAAACTAATGCTACACCCGTTTCTCTTTGCAGCAAAATAATGATCAATACCGGCAAAGCGATTATTCCGATTGCAACACCCATCGCCTGCCTCATGTTCGGCTTCGCAAGTCCGCTCATGAATTTCGCCAATGCCAATGCGGTAGCCCATTTCGCAAACTCTGCAGGTTGTAAACTGAATCCGCCGAATTTAAACCAGGAGCGACTGCCTTTAATTTCCGCGCCCGCAAAAGCTACAATCAGATTCAGCAACATCACACCTGCATATAAATAAAATGCGGTAGCCGTGAAGAAAGACGCATCAATAACAAGAATGGAGAAAGCGAGTACAACAGATGCCACAGCGAAAATCATCTGCTTGCTTTCCAATCGCGTCCAATTGAAGATATCACTCTTTTGCTCGTCGTAAACAGCGGAGTAAATATTGAACCATCCCATCACTATAAGCGCGAGGAAGATTCCTACAAGGAGCCAATCTACATTGTAAAACAGGCGTTCGCTTTTTTCGCGCATCAGTGAGAATCTTTTTTCTGCGTTCCCGCTGTTTTGTGAATAAGATCGCTTTCTAGCATGCGCTGCTCCATGTCTTTACGCAACACTTTCCCGTTGAGATACTGCTCCACCATTAAACTGGCAATAGGTGCTGCGTACGCCGAACCGAATCCGGCGTTCTCTACCAATACCGCAATTGCAATTTTCGGATTAACACGTGGTGCAAACAAAACGAATACGGAGTGATCATCGCCGTGCGGGTTCTGTGCGGTTCCTGTTTTTCCGCACATTTCAATTCCCGGAATCTGCACAGCACGACCGGTTCCGTTGGTCATTACCTGCGCCATACCTTCAATAACGGCTTCGTATGCATCAGGATTGGTCACCATTGTGTAATGGCGTTTCGTCCATCTCTGAACAAAACTAGAATCACCTTCAATTGTTTTTATGCAATGAGGAACATGATAATATCCGCGATTCGCAATCGTACAAATGATGTTACACATTTGTACAGGCGTGACTCCCAATTCTGCCTGACCGATTCCAAGACCGGCACCTGTGAGCGTAATTGATTTCCATCTTCCTTTACCGAAAACTTTATCGTAATACTCCGGCGTCGGTACGTTACCTTTCTTCTCATAAGGAAGATCCGTACCGATTTCCATTCCAACTCCGAAACTCAATACAAACTGTCGCCATGCTTTGTAACCTTCTTCCTGACTCTTGTATTTTCTGTTATCGAGAATGGATTTGAAAACATAACTATAGTACGAGTTGCACGATGTTGCTATGGAACCGTAAAGATTTGTCGGACTTCCATGCGGGTGACATTTGGGTTTCCCTCCGAGAGGCGGATAACCATGAGCACATGGATAAAGCGTGGCCGGTGTTAGCACACCTTCCTGCAAACCGATCAAAGCGTTCATCAGTTTGAATGTTGATCCCGGAGGATAACTTGACATCAACGCGCGGTTGAACAAAGGACGACCAACGGAATCTTTTACGAGCATGACGTAATTCTTTCCGAAATCGCGACCGACAAATAAATTGGGATCGTAAGTCGGGCTTGTGACCAACGCCAGAATTTCGCCCGTGGCAGGTTCAATCGCGCAAAGACCTCCGATTTTATTCTGCATTAATTGTTCACCATATAATTGCAGATCGGCATCCAATGTTGAAACCAGATCTTTTCCTTCAACAGCAGCAGAATCGTACTTTCCATTCTGATAACTTCCTTTGATGTTATTGTGCACATCACGCATCTTAATCTGAAAGCCCTTCTTTCCGCGCAGATATTCTTCGTATCCTTTTTCAATTCCGGATTTACCAATGTAATCGCCCGATTTGTAATACGGATTTGCCACGCATTCTGCGTCATTCACTTCACCAACATAACCGAGAAGATGCGCAGCAATCGGATAAGTATATTTACGCACGGTGCGAGATTGCACATAAAAACCGTTGAACTTGTACATGCGCTCCTGCAGGCGCGCATTCAGTTCGGGCAACATCTGACTCTCGAAAATATGACTGCGGTAATCGCGTGATGCGTCTTCCACACTGCCCGACAATCGTGCAAGCCGTTTCAGCATTTCATCTTTCGTGATGTTCAGAATTGCACACAAACCTGTTGTGTCGCAACCTTCCATGTTGCGGGGCACAACCATTAAGTCGTATGCAACCTGATTGAATACAAGAAGTTTTCCGTTGCGATCGAAAATAGCACCGCGCGGAGGATAATCTGTCTGATACAAAAACGCCTGGTTACTTGCGCTCAGTTTGTATTTGTCTTCCACAACCTGAACGTAGAATAACCTTATCGTATAAAGCAGCGCTGCCAGCACAACAAATCCAACGACAAAATATTTTCTATCCTGCGGGTTCATGCTGATTCACGTTTTCTGTAGAAGAGAAATTGTGTGATTATTACGAGCAGCAAAGTTGCAGCTGCGCTTACGAGCACGCGCACAAATGTGAGCCACACTTCACGAAAACTGAAAATCTCGAGATAGAATAAAATGAAATGATGAACGAAAATCAGAATGGCTGCATAAGAAATAAACCACATGCGACCCATATCCTGAATAGTAGGTTGCATTCCGAATTCATAACCATCACGCGGATTCATGAATTTAAGAATGGCGGGACGCGCCCAACCCATCATGGTACATGCAGCCATGTGCATCCCCATTGTTCCGTAAAAAATATCAACGAAGAATCCGAGTGCGAACGAAAGCAACAGTCCTATCCACGCAGGCAATTCAAACGGAAGTGAAAGAATAAACAACACGTAGAGGAACGGATTGATCAAATAACCTGCTTCCAGATTTTTCAGAATCAATCCCTGAACCAAAACCAATCCGACAAAACGGATTCCGTGACGCATCAACTCACTCAGCATTCTTCACCCCCGCTTTCTCTTTAAGTTGATCGATTTCCGGACGCATAAGATCGCGAACAATATAAACGTGCTGCAACTTTCTGAAATCAGTTGTGTAAAGCACACGGCACGTATACGTTTTGTCTCCGGCTTTCTTTTCAAAATCCATCACCGTTCCTACAGGAATACCTGATGGGAACGCATCTCCGAGTCCGCTGGTAACGAGTGTATCGCCTTTGGCAATTTTCGAATGCGTCGGTAAATCAATCATGACGCCGTAACGGTAATCGGGCCATTCCCAATTCAACTGACCGAACGTTCCGTCTTTCTTCACGCTTGCGCTCACTTTGCTGTCTTTATGAAGCAGAGACATAACCACGCAGAAATTATCAGAAACTTCGCGCACTATTCCTACAATTCCGCCGGGAGTGATTACGCCCATATCAGGTTCTACACCCTGAAGTCGTCCGCGATTCAATACAATGTAATTGTTGCGCAACGAAACGGTATTATCAATTACCTGAGCAGCGATATACGAATAACGCAAACGGTGAATTGTATCTTCAACGGAAAATGAAGTGGTGTCGTAATTGAGATATGCGGTTTCCAGTTTGCCCATGAGAATGGCATTCTGTTCTGCAAGCTGAATATTCTGATCGCGCAAGCCGAAATACTGTGTTACCTCATCACGCGTTTCCATCATAGAGCCGGTAACTGCATTGGAAGCAGATACAGCAGCAGCGTGCTGAAAATAATTATGTTGAATAACGAGAGTAAGCGCTATCGACTGCAGGAGCAGAAACAGCAGGAAAAAATAATGACGTGCAAGAAAGACGATGAGATTCCGCATCTGTCCGGTTTGTCCTGTTGTTTAAACTTGTTCCTTACTTGATCAGGAACGGGAACTTATCAATGTTCTTCAGCGCGATACCGGTACCGCGGGCCACTGCGCGGAGCGGATCGTCAGCAACGTGTACAGGAAGCTTCGTCTTCAAAGAAATTCTCTTATCAAGACCGCGAAGCAAAGAACCACCGCCTGCGAGATAAATACCCGTACGGTAAATATCGGCTGACAATTCCGGCGGCGTCATTTCCAACGCGTTCAGAATTGCTTCTTCGATTTTAGAAATCGATTTGTCGAGTGCGTGTGCAATCTCAACGTAAGAAACATAAATCTCTTTAGGAATACCGGTCATCAAATCGCGACCGTGCACAGGAAAATCCGGTGGCGGATTTTCGATCTCTGCCATCGCTGCACCAACTTCAATCTTGATACGCTCCGCAGTACGTTCACCAATGAGGATGTTGTGCTGACGACGCATGTATTCTTCGATGCTTCCTGTGAACTCGTCACCGGCAATACGGATGGATTTATCACACACAATTCCTCCGAGCGCGATGACCGCGATTTCAGAAGTACCACCGCCGATATCGATGATCATATTTCCCATTGGCTCTTCTACATCGATACCGATACCGATCGCAGCAGCCATTGGTTCATGAATCAGATAAACTTCTTTCGCTCCTGCGTGCTCAGCAGAGTCACGTACTGCACGCTTCTCCACTTCTGTAATTCCTGAAGGAATACAGATTACCATTCGAAGTGATGGAGTGAAAAGTTTACGGCCGGGGTTGATCATCTTGATCATTCCGCGAATCATGTGTTCCGCAGCGTGGAAGTCGGCAATTACACCGTCTTTCAACGGACGAATTGTTTTAATGTTTTCGTGCGTCTTCCCGTGCATCTGCATCGCCTGTTTACCGACAGCGATAACTTTTCCTGAAGAACGGTCTATTGCAACAATCGACGGCTCGTCAACTACAACTTTATCATTGTGAATGATGATGGTGTTTGCAGTTCCGAGGTCAATCGCTATTTCCTGAGTGAATAAATCGAATACTCCCATTGAGATTACCAGTTACGTTGTGCGATTTTCATCGCACGATTATTTTTAATGTTTGAAATGTCTGTTACCTGTGATGACCATTGCCATGCCGTTTGCATTGCAGTAATCGATTGAATCTTTATCGCGAATTGAACCACCCGGCTGAACAACAGCTTTAATACCTGAGCCGTGAGCAATCTCCACACAATCAGGGAACGGGAAGAATGCATCCGAAGCCATTACCGCTCCGTTGAGATCAAATCCGAAAGAATTTGCTTTTGTTATTGCCTGACGCAATGCATCCACACGTGATGTTTGACCGGTTCCGCTTGCAATAAGTTGACGGTTCTTAGCAAGCACAATTGTATTTGATTTCGTATGCTTCACCAATTTGTTCGCAAAAACGAGATCGTTGAATTCTTCTGCACTAGGAACATGTGTTGTTCCCGCCTTCATATCGGCAGCCACTTCAGAGCGCGTGTCTTTCTCCTGAGCAATTACACCATTCAACAGAGTGCGGTGTTGTGTTTGCGGAAGAGCAACAGGCTTGCGAACGAGAATAATTCTGTTCTGTTTCTGCATCAGAATATCAAGCGCACCTTTTTCGTAATCGGGAGCGATGATGACTTCAAAAAATATTTTTGTGATTTCAGCTGCAGCTGCTGCGTCAATCGTTTTGTTGCAAACAAGAATTCCGCCGAATGCAGAAACAGGATCACCTGCCAACGCAGCATTCCACGCCTCAAGAACTGTTGCACGTGAGGCCGCTCCGCAAGCGTTATTGTGTTTCAGAATCGCGAATGTTGTTTCCTGAAAATCATCAATAAGATTTACAGCTGCGTCAACGTCAAGAAGATTGTTGTAAGAAAGTTCTTTCCCTGCCAACTGATCAAACATCGCACTGAGATCGCCGAAGAACCACGCACGCTGATGCGGATTCTCACCGTAACGCAAAGTGCGGCCGCCATTCACAGCAGCACGTAGAGAAAGTTCCTGACCGTCGCTGTTGAACCAGGAGAATATTGCAGAGTCGTATCCCGAAGAAACCGCAAATGCGCGCGTTGCAAACTGACGACGATCTGAAATATCTGTCATACCGTTTTTCTCATTCAGCAAACCGAGCAATGCAGGATATTCGCTGCGAGAAGAAACGATGAGTACATCTTTGAAATTTTTCGCTGCTGCTCGGATCAATGAAATGCCACCGATATCAATCTTCTCAATGATTTCCTGTTCACTTCCTCCGCCGGCTACTGTTTGCTCGAACGGATACAGGTCAACGATTACCAAATCCAACTCCGGAATTTCGTATTCCTCAAGTTGTGCGACATCACTGTCCAATTCACGACGACCGAGAATGCCGCCGAAAATTTTCGGATGCAAAGTCTTCACACGTCCGCCGAGAATTGATGGATATGAAGTCAACGATTCAACAGCAACAACCGGAATTCCCAACTGCTCAATGAAAGTTTGTGTTCCGCCGGTACTGTACATCACAACGCCCAATTCATGCAATCTGCGGATTACAGGTTCAAGATTGTCTTTATAAAACACGGAAATCAACGCGCTCTTGATCTTTCGTTCCGTCTGCATGCCTTTGGGAGAATTGGTCATAATTGTTCTGAAAAAGTGTCCCGAAGGTACAAAGTTCGAAGGCTCATTTTCCCTCTGAAAACTTGCTTTTTTCGCTTTGTTGATAAAGTCCGTTTTCTGTTCATAAGTGCACGCACAGCACAACTTCCGCATTTCGGAATTCAGTCTCGAAGTTCAGATTCTGATCGAGTAATCGTAAGTGCTTTCCAAATGTGTTCCGAACCGTTTTTCAAGCGAAGCAGCAACACGGACAACTGCATTAAAATTCCCTTAGAACCCAAATCATGTTAGCGACAAGGAAACGCTTAACTTTGAGCATGATTTTTCTGACGCTTCTGAGGGAAAGTGTGGTATTCGCCCTGAATGCCTTGCGGGTGAACCGTCTGAGAACTCTGCTGTCGCTGTTGGGAATTACAATTGGCATCTTCGCTATTATCGCTGTTTTCACTGCGGTGGATTCCATGGAACGCAAGGTGCGCGCGAGTCTGGAATCATTGGGAGAGAACGTGATCTTCGTTCAGAAATGGCCATGGACGTTCGGGCCGGATTATCCCTGGTGGAAGTACATGAACCGACCATTACCGCGTATTCGCGAAACCAAGGAAATTGAAGAGCGTTCAGAATCTGTAGATGCCGCTGTTTTCAACGGATACATTCGCAAGACCATTTTCTACAATTCCTCATTTGTTGAGAACGCACAGATCCTTTCCACTACCAAAGGCTATGAAAAGGTGAAGGATTTTGATGTGCAATTCGGTCGCTTTTTCATTGACGAAGAAGTGGAAACCGGGAAGCCGGTTTGCATCATAGGGAACGGCATTGGAGTCGCTTTGTTCAATGGAGAAGATCCCATCGGCAGAGAATTGAGATTGTACGGACAACGGGTAACTATTATCGGGCAATTTGCACGAGAAGGCGAAAGCATGTTCGGGAACAGTTTGGACAACATGGTTGTACTTCCGGCTGATTTCACTCAAAAATATGTTGACCTGGAAACCGACCAGGTTACACCGATGATCATGGTGAAAGGGAAAAACGGTATTACCGCAGAGAAACTGACAGATGAACTGGAAGGATTGATGCGTTCGGTCCGCAAACTGAAGCCCGGATCCGATGACAACTTTTCACTGAATGAAGTAAGTTTACTGACCTCTCAAACAGAGAGTATTTTCCGTGTATTCGGAACGGCAGGCTGGATCATCGGAGCATTTTCAATTCTTGTAGGTGGATTCGGAATTGCGAACATCATGTTTGTATCAGTGAAAGAGCGGACCAATCAGATCGGAATACAGAAAGCTTTGGGTGCCAGAAACTGGTTTATCCTTATTCAGTTTCTCGTGGAGTCGGTTGTGCTTTGCATCATCGGAGGAATCATCGGTTTGATCATGGTTTACATTGGTACGACCATCGCTTCCAGTATGCTGGATTTCGAATTTGTATTGACTTCTTCCAATGTAATTCTAGGGCTCACGATCTCCGCCATGATCGGAATTATTTCAGGTTTCATTCCTTCGTATTCCGCATCACAACTTGATCCGGTGGAGGCAATTCGCAGCGGCATCTGATGGGATATACTCACTATACACGACCGAAATCCATCACAGTTGTTTGTGTTCTCGGTTTTCTATTGGTGATATTCGGAATGCCAACCGTTTTCTCTCCCGACACACGCAAGCTCGGCGACTTCTTTCCTGCATTGTATGGTGCTTTGATTTCGTTACGTTTCATTGCATACATCGGACTGTGGCATTACAAACGTTGGGGCGTGGAAATGCTGCTGACAACATTTGTCACACAAATTATTGTTGACCTGATTTTTACTGAAATCAGCCCTGTGAGCATTGTTTATCACCTGGGGATTTTCATTTTTCTGTTCTTTCATTACAGAAAAATGGATAGCAATCTTTAGAAAGGGGTTGCGAAAATCTTCAACACTATTCAATCACCGGCTTCAATGCAGAAATAGCTTCCTTGATTGAGGAAACATTCTCAAAAGTCAACGTGAGTTTCTGATTGTTCTCTTTCATTTTCACACTGCGGTTCGACTGTACAAATTTGAGCACTTTCGTGAACGCTTCTGATTGGTAATATGGTGAATCCTGTTTCTGAATGAAGTAACCCGACATGCGTTTGTTCTTCATTCAGAAACAG
>JBJOKQ010000109.1:0-10356 GCA_046046005.1 Bacteroidota bacterium
TTCAGGATACAGGACTCGGTTATGTTCAACTCGGACAATCATCAAGTACGTTATCCGGCGGCGAAGCGCAGCGAATCAAACTTGCTTCATTCCTTGGAATGGGCAACAACCAACCTCCTACTCTGTTCATCTTTGACGAACCGACTACAGGATTACACTTTCACGACATCCGTAAACTGCTTGATGCATTCAAAGCATTGAACGATCAAGGACATTCACTTGTGATTATCGAACACAACCCTGAAGTGATTAAATGCGCCGACTGGATTATTGATCTCGGACCTGAAGGCGGTGACGGAGGAGGTGAAGTTGTGTTTGAGGGAACGCCTGAACAGATTATCAAGAGCAAGAAATCCGTTACCGGAAAATACATTGCAGAGAAACTGAAATCTTCTGCAACGGCATAACCATTCACTCGTTTGCCTTATATTCGGATCATGGTTTCAACAAATCCGACAGCTAAGAATTTCCGTTACCTCTCACCGTGGTTAATCGGATTTACGTTGCTTTGGATTTTAATTTATTCACTTGCATTTCCTGATCCGGTCGGGCTCTTCTCAACAAACTGGCCGCTGATCTTCGTTGGATTTGCAGGCGCTGTGATTGGGAACATGACCGCCATTGGCGGCGGAATCGTTTTCATTCCGGTAATGATGTTCATTTACAAATTAGATCCCGTTTCATCTCTTAAACTGGCTTTTGTCAGTCAAGCCATTGGCATGACGAGCGGAGCTTCAGGTTGGCTGCAAAGAAAAGAAGTTCCGCTATCGCTTTTGAAATGGACAATACCTTCACTGCTCATAGGAACAGCCTTCGCAACGTTCGTCATTCACCCGTCTCCATTACTGGTGAAAGGATTATTCGGACCTATCTCTTTGCTTGTTGGTGTACTTACTCTCGTTACCATGAACAGGAAAGGCACCCTGGACATGCTTCCGAAAAAAGCATTGATACCTGTTTTCATTGTCTCTATCCTCGGAGGAATTATTACAGGTTGGGTAGCAATTGGTGAAGGCGAAATCATCGCAGCGTTCTGTATGCTCGTGTATGGCTTACAGGCGAACAAATCTATTGGGATGGGCGTCGTATTGCTTTCGGTGAATTCAATTATACTGGCGTTAATTCACTCACTTTATTTCGGAGGAGTTCCATGGGAAATGGCCGCATTCACAATGCTCGGTTGTTTATGGGGCGGAAGAATGGGACCTTACATTGCTCAGCAATTCGCCGGCTTCAATATTAAACGTTTCTTCGGATGGGTCGCATTGCTCGATGGAGCGGTCATTCTCTTTCAGGTAATCAGAACTTATTTAATGAATTGAGTATTACTCCTAACGTGGCAAAAACAAATTCGAATACCAGCAATAATTCAGAATCCGTTCCTAAAGATCTCGGGTTCGGAACCAGCGCTTCCAATATGCGCAACATGAACAAGGACGGTTCATTCAACGTCGTAAGAGTTGGAGAACCTTCGTTCCGTCCTTGGGAAATTTATCACTCATTGATTTCAATGTCGTGGAGTAAATTCCTGTTGCTGCTGTTCAGTGCATATGCGGGAGTAAATCTCATTTTCGCTCTGATATATTATATACTCGGAGCAGAATCGCTTTCTATGGACGCATCACACATGCACGAAGGAGAAAAATTTCTTGAATCATTCTTCTTCAGTTCACAAACGCTCACCACACTCGGTTACGGACGCATTGCGCCTGTTGGATTTACAGCCAGTTCCATTGCCGCTGTTGAAGCCATGCTTGGACTTTTCGGTTTTGCGATCGCAACAGGTTTGCTGTACGGACGTTTCTCACGACCGGAAGCGCGCTTGATGTTCAGTGAAAATGCGGTTATTGCACCTTATCGCGGAGGGAAAGGTTTGATGTTTCGATTAGCGAACAAACGTAGAAATCAATTGATAGAAATTGAAATTGATGTGAACATCGGAATGACAGATCCGGAAACAGGAAGCAGAACTTTTGTATCACTGCCGCTTGAACGTAAAAAGATCAATCTGTTTCCATCGAGCTGGACAGTGGTTCATCCTATTGATGAATCCAGTCCACTTTACAACAAAAGTGTGGACGATTTACGTAAAGCCAATCTGGAGATTTATCCTATGCTGAAAGCTTTCGATGAAACGTTTTCACAAACGGTTTATGCGAGAACCTCATACCGTGCGGAAGAAATAATCGAAGGCGCGAAATTCATTCCGATGTTTCATCAGGACGGCACGAACACCATTTTGGATTTATCTAAACTCAATGCCTGGGAGAAAGTAAATCTGCCGTCTTAAGCAGCTGATTCTTCCTTGAACTGAATCTCGTACAGACGCGCATAAGCACCGCCTTTCATCAACAGTTCATCGTGACTGCCGCTTTCCGCAATAGTTCCTTTATCGATCACGAAAATCTTAGACGCCTTGCGTATCGTTGCCAAGCGGTGTGCAATGATCACGGATGTTCTTCCTTTCGTCAGAATTTCAGTGGCGCGCTGTATAAGAATTTCAGATTCAGTATCAATGGAAGATGTCGCTTCATCCAAAACAAGTATGCGCGGATTGTAAACATAAACGCGAATGAATGAAATCAGTTGTCGCTGACCTACGGAAAGCATTCCTCCGCGTTCACGCACATCGAAATCATATCCTCCCGGAAGTCGCATAATGAAATCGTGAGCTCCTACCGCTTTTGCAGCGGCAATTACCTGCTCGCGTGTTATCGCCGGATTATCAAGTGTGATATTGCTGTAAATACTTCCGGAAAAAAGGAACACATCCTGCAACACTACTCCGATGTTCTTTCTCAGAGAAGAAAGCTCGTAATCGCGTATGGAAACTCCGTCAATATTGATTTCGCCTTTGTTGAATTCATAGAATCGCCCAAGCAGATTGATGATCGAAGTTTTTCCGGAACCGGTTGCGCCAACCAACGCAATACTTTCTCCGGCAGCAACATCAAAATTGATTCCTTTCAGCACCCAATCTTCGTTGTTGTATGCGAACCAGGTATCGCGGAAACGAATATCTCCGTTGATGGAATCTGCCTTTTTGATTCCGTTGTTCTCTATAACTTCTTCCTCATCCAGGATCTTGAATACACGTTCCGATGCTACCATTCCCATCTGCAGCGTATTCACGCGATCTGCCAGCATGCGAATCGGACGGAAAAACTGATTGATCAGTATCACGAAAAATGCTACTTGTCCTGCAGTTGCTTCTATTGTTACAATCTGACTTCCTGCAAACCAAACCAACAGTCCGAGCGAAACAGAGACAAGAATTTCCACTACCGGAAAAAACACGGAGTAATACCAAACGGATTTGATATTGGCGTCGCGATGCATTTTATTGATTTCACGAAACCGCTTCAACTCTTCTTCTTCTCTGCTGAAAACCTGAACTATTTTCATTCCGGTGATATGCTCCTGCACGAACGCATTCAATCGGGAAACCTGATTGCGCACGTCTGTGAAAGATTGCTTTACGGCATTTTTGAAAACCCACGTTGCAAAGAACATTACAGGAATAGTGGTTAACACAACCAGCGTCAAACTCCAGTTGATGTAAAGCATCACTCCGAGATAAACGATAATCAGAAGTAAATCGCCTGCGATTACGATAAAGCCCTGACTGAACACGTCGTTAATGGCTTCGATATCGGACACAACTCTGGTAACGAGCGTTCCGATTGGAGTGTTGTCGAAATATTTCGACTTGAATCCGAGTATTTTCCCGTGCAATTGGGAACGTAAATCACGAACGATACGTTGTCCTATCAAACTTGTAAGATACTGGTTAGTAAACTGCATGATCGATTCAATGATCAGCGTTGCAATCATTACGATTGTAATCAGCAATAACGCCGACGACAACTCGCTCAATTCCTCTGCACTTTCCGGTCTCTTAATGTAATTATCGATCGTGTACATGATCAACAAAGGGCGTACCGCAGCCATGATACTCAATACAATCGTAAATCCGATTGCAGTAGCAAATATTCCTTTGTACGGTTTTACGTAACCCAGAATACGCTTGAGAATCTTCCCGTCAAATGCTTTTCCCGAAACCTGGCTCATCTATTCATCCTCCGTATTCACTTTGTAATGTTCCGGATAAATTATCCGCGTTAAGTATAAACCGTGCGCCGGTACCGATTGCCCTGCTTCAGAGCGATTCCCGGATTTTACAATTTCATGCAATTCAGCGATCGTTGTTTTTCCGCGACCAACATCCAGCAAAGTTCCAACTATAGCGCGCACCATATTTCTTAAAAACCGATCTGCAGTAATTGTAAACACGATGTAATTGCCATGTCGCATCCACCATGCTTCCGTAAGCTTGCACTTTGTCGTCTTCTGATCCGAACCGATTTTGCAGAACGCAGCAAAATCATCGTAATTCATCAAAGCATCAGCAGCGGTATTCATTGCTGTTACATCAGGTACATCTTTAATCTCCCATGCCTGATGATCGTTGAATGCATCCTTACTCAATAACAAATGATATTCATAAGTTCTTGCCACAGCATCAAATCGCGCATGTGCATTCTCCGGCACTTCAAATATTCGTTTTGCAGCGATATCCTTGGGAAGCACACAGTTCAAATGATAAATAAAATCATCGTTGCCGGCCAAAGAATCCGCTGCACACTCGAAATGAGCATAATAATCACGGGCATGAACGCCGCTATCCGTTCTTCCACAACCGGTTATTTCAACTTTCTCGCGCAAAATCATACTCAACTTTTCATTGAGCTGATGCTGAACCGTCATTGTGGTATGCGGTTGTACCTGCCATCCCTGATAAGCGGTTCCTTTGTAAGCGAGTCGAATGAAGTAGCGTGCCACGATTGAGTGGACAAAGGTAATGATTCATAAGAATGAAAATCGCCCGGAACCGGTATTCACCGGATCAATTACACTGCGTTTTTGTTATACCTTGTCGTTGGTTAACAATTTTTTTGACCACCGTCTCTTACGCGCATTCGAGCAACCTTAACTTTGTCTGAATCTAAACCCGATTATGAGCCAGGATTTCCAACATCTTACTGAGAAAATAAAACAGGAAAGTGCATTTGTTGACAAAATCAACAACGAATTAGACAACGTAATTGTCGGCCAAAAAACGATGATCGAACGCTTGCTGATCGCGCTGCTTTCCAACGGTCACATCCTTCTGGAAGGTGTTCCGGGGCTTGCGAAAACCCTTGCTGTAAAATCACTCGCCGCAACCATTCAGGCTGATTTCAGCCGCTTGCAGTTCACTCCCGACCTTCTTCCTGCGGATTTGATCGGAACGATGATCTATAACCAGAAGAAAGAAGAATTTGCGGTACGCAAAGGACCCGTTTTCGCCAATTTCATTCTGGCAGACGAAATCAATCGTGCTCCTGCAAAAGTGCAATCGGCACTGCTTGAAGCGATGCAGGAACGTCAGGTTACAATCGGCGAAAACACATTCAAACTTCCTGAGCCGTTTCTGGTTCTCGCTACAATGAATCCGGTGGAACAGGAAGGAACTTATCCTTTACCTGAAGCGCAGGTAGATCGGTTCATGCTGAAAGTGGTAATCGATTATCCGACGCGCGATGAAGAACAGGCGATCATTCGTCAGCAAATTGCGCCGGAGAAAAAACAACCGAAAGCGGTTTTAGGCAAAGATGAAATTATCAAGGCAAGAAACGTAGTTCACGAAGTCTATCTCGACGAGAAGATCGAGAAGTACATTGTTGATCTTGTTTTTGCTACTCGTTATCCTGCAGAGTATCGCTTACAAAAACTCCAACCGATGATTACATTCGGCGGATCTCCTCGTGCATCGATTGCGCTGGCGCTCGCTGCAAAATCGTATGCGTTCCTGCAGCATCGTGCTTTTGTAATTCCTGACGATGTCAGAGCTATAGCGCATGACGTTCTGCGTCACCGCATCGGTTTGTCGTTTGAAGCGGAAGCGGAAAATATCACTTCATCACACATCATTGATGAAGTTATCAACGTAGTTCAGGTTCCATAATCCCTCGAATGGAAGATTCGGATATTCTGGAAAAAGTCCGCCGCATAGAAATCAAGGCGCGCGGAATCAGCAATCAGCTTTTTGCAGGTGCGTATCACAGCGCCTTCAAGGGCCGTGGCATGAAATTTTCAGAAGTGCGCGAATATCTTCCCGGTGATGATATCCGCACAATCGATTGGAACGTTACGGCGCGATTCAATCATCCTTACGTGAAAGTATTCGAAGAAGAGCGGGAATTAACAATGATGTTGCTGGTAGACATCAGTAAGTCGGGACAATTCGGCTCTTCTGATCACGACAAGAAAACGTTGATGGCGGAAATGGCCGGCGTGCTTGCGTTCTCTGCAATTCTCAATAACGACAATGCAGGAATTCTGTTCTTCAGCGATAAAGTTGAAAAGTATATTCCGCCGAAAAAAGGCAAACCGCACATTCTCCGCATCATTCGTGAATGCCTTGTTACTGAACCGAAAGGTCAAGGCACAAATCTGAATGCGGCGCTGGAATATTTCAGCAACATTCAGAAGAAACGTTGCATCATGTTTCTGGTTTCCGATTTCATGGCCGGAAATTTTGAGACTGCCTTACGAATTGCATCACGCAAACACGATGTTGTAGCGCTGAACATTTTTGATCCGCGAGAACGTGAACTTCCGTCCATCGGATTAGTGCAGATGCAGGACATGGAAACAGGCGAACTGAAATGGATTGATACATCCAGCGAAAAAGTTAGAACGCAGTTTGCGCGAACAGCATTAATGCATCGTCATTATCTGGATGATCTCTTCCGCAAAACAGGAATTGATTATACACATGTCGCCACGAACGACAACTACTTCCTCAAATTGTCTCACCTGTTCCAACGAAGGGGAAAAGCAAGATGAGAAGTCTAGGCGTCATACTTTTCACCGGAATACTTTTGCTGCTTTTTGTAAATCGCAGCAATGCACAAGACGCACGCGCAGACGCGACACTGAATCATTATTCAATTCGTATTGGTGAACAATGTACTTTGAAATTGAATCTGTACTACTACGAAGGAATGGCGAAGCGTAATGTGCAATGGCCGGAAATCGGTGATTCACTTACGCCATTTATTGAAGTTCTCAAACGTGATACTCTTTCTGTTAAATTGGTAGATCACGCGAGTGTTCTTTACGAAGAAAAGAATTCGTATCTCATCACATGCTTCGACTCCGGCACGTGGATCATTCCTGCGCAACGGTTTATTGTGGATACGGATACGGTTTACACCGAACCTCTGGAGTTGTATGTCAATACTGTTCCCGTTGATACTACAAAACCTATAAAAGATATAGCAGGAATATTCGACGTACCTCCTGCACCGGTTTACAATCCGCAATACAAATATTTTTGGTGGTGGTTAACTCTTGCTGTTCTCGGTTTGGCAGCTGTTGTTCTCATCATCTATCTGAGGAGAAAGAAAAAGAAACAAACGGAAGTGCCGCTTCCAGTTAACATTGGGCACGCTCCGTTACCTCATGAATTGTTACTGAAACGTCTGCATGAATTGGCAGCGTCAAAACCTTGGCAGAATGGCGATGTACACGCACATTATCTTGAACTTAGCTCATTAATGCGATCGTGGGTCGTAGAACGCTTTCATCTTCCTGCGCATGAAATGACAACATGGCAAGTGATTTATCGATTGCGCAGAGCGCCTGACAGCGGAAATAAAATATCAGAATTGGAACACGTGCTCAAAACCGCTGACCTTGTGAAATTCGGAAAACTGATTCCTGAATCTTACATCAGTGAAAAATGCATTGAACATTCCATTTCATTTGTGGAATCGACTGCATTTACAACGGTTATACTACCGCAGCCCAATTTGTTTAACGCAACAAACTCGCCTTCATGATCAGCTGGTGGAACAACGTTGTTTTCGCTGCACAATGGGCCTTCTGGTTGCTGTTGCTGATTCCGCTGCTCGCTGTTCTCATCTGGTGGACAGCAGGAAGAGGTCGACCTGCATTACAAATTTCATCCATCAAATTTTTCAGCGGTGTAAAAACTCCCGCACGAGTAAAATGGCGTCCGGTACTGTATGTTCTTCGTCTTGCAGCAATTGCATTTCTATTGATTTCCATTGCTCGTCCGCAGTCAACTTTAGCTTGGAAGAAAACGCATGGCAACGGCATAGATATAATGATGTGCATCGACGTTTCTCCGAGTATGGAAGCCAATGACTTTCAACCAACGCGATTGGAAGCTGCAAAGGAACAAGCTAAACGTTTCGTGGAAAACAGGCCTGATGATCGTATCGGGATTGTTGAATTCAGTGGAGAACCTTTCACGTTGTGTCCGTTGACGACTGACCATAAAGCGCTCAAAAATCTTATCACGACTATTAACTCCGGAATGCTGATTGAAGGAACCGCAATTGGAATGGGGCTTTCCAAATCTGTAGAACGCTTGCATGATAGTCAGGCTAAAAGTAAAGTTGTCATACTGCTCACAGACGGTGAGAACAATGCCGGAAATATTTCTCCTGAAGATGCAGCTCGTCTTGCGAAAACCTATGGCATAAAAGTTTACATCATTGGTCTCGGAGCTTCCGAAGGAAATGTTCTTCAACCGAATGCCGTAAATCCGGATGGAAGTTATTCCATGGCCTTTCAACCGGTAAACATTGATGAAGAGATGTTGATGAATATGGCAGAAGTAACGGGAGGTAAATACTTCCGTGCGACAGGCAATATGCAATTGCAGAAAATTTACGACGACATCAATAATCTCGAGAAAACAGAATTCGACAAGAATCAAGCAATGCAACGCAAAGAAGAATATCTTCCTCTGCTTTTATGGGCATTTTTCTTTCTTGCATGTGAGTTGATTTTACGTTACACCCTATTCGACAGTATCACATGAGTTTCGAACATCCTTGGATATTTCTGCTCCTGATACTGGCCGTTGTGCCGGTTCTTCTCGCCTTGCGCTCAATAAGCGTGAGAAAGAAACTTCTGGAAAAATATGCCAGCGGCGTAATGGGAAACCGCCTGTTGCTTGGTGAAAGCGTTACGTTGCGTTGGGTAAGAGTTGCGCTGATTTCATTGGCAATTATTTTCCTTGTTGTGGCTGCTGCAGGACCGCAAATTAACGGTGGTAAAGAAAAAGTTAAGATCAGAGGAATTGACATTGTTGTTGCTGTTGACGTTTCCACAAGCATGTTAGCGCAGGATCTGAAGCCAAGTCGCATTGAAAAAGCGAAGCTGGCGTTGACGGATTTGTTGGAGAAACTCGAAGGTGATCGTTTGGGAGTTGTTGTTTTTGCAGCACAACCATATACAGTGCTTCCGTTATGTGATGATCGCTCTGCAGCGGAAATGATTCTTAACACTGTTTCAGTAGAATCCGTATCAGCTCAGGGAACCGATATTGCTGCCGCTATTGATCATGCCGTGTATTCTTTCAACGGATCGGAGTCGGATCGCGGTAAAGCAATCATTGTAATTTCAGATGGAGAAAATCACGAAGAAGATGCCGGAGACGCTGCTGCACGAGCCGCAGAACAAGGAATAATTGTATGTACCATCGGTATCGGATCAAGCACAGGAACCACAATTCCGGTTAAAGATGAAAACGGAAAATCTATTGACAAACGCGACGCTTCCGGGAATGTGATAACAACAAAACTGAATGATGCTGCGTTAAAAGAAATAGCGCGGGAAGGAAATGGTTCCTACGTCAAGGCCACGAATTCCGACTTAGGACTGAATGAAATTATGGGTCAACTGCGCAAGTTGAGTAAAACCACCAGTGAAACCGAACGTTACACAAGTTTTACACCGGTGTACTATTTTGCGTCTGCGTTTGTTATACTGTTACTGATCGTTGAGTTGTTGATGGCAGAAGGAAAAAGAAAAAAACTGAAAAAAGCATGAACAGAAAAATCTCACTCCTCCTGTTCGCTCTGATTGTGCAGTTCGCATATATCAGCGCGCAGAGCAAGGATACTGTAAAACTGCGCGATCCGTGGAAAAATACGCGGGACGGGAATCAACTGTTCCGCAAGAAAGATTTTGCAGGTGCGGAGAAAAAGTATCAGGAAGGGTTACAGAAGGATACATCCAAGTCTGTAACAAGTTACAATCTTGGTAATGCATTGTATCGCCAGAAGAAATATGAAGAAGCCGGACAAGCGTACGCGAATTCTCTTGATATGAAAAATCCGGATTCGCTTTCAAAAGGATGGTACAACCTTGGGAATTCAATGTTTCAGCAGGAGAAGCTTGACGAAAGTATCAACGCATATAAAGAAGCTTTACGCAACAATCCTAACGACGAACAGGCGCGTTATAATCTCGCTATGGCACAGAAAATGCGTA
>JBJOKQ010000110.1:0-10269 GCA_046046005.1 Bacteroidota bacterium
CTTCAGGAATGTATTTTGAGAATCCATGAACAGCAACACCGATCAGTGATGCAATGCCGACGAGCAGAAAAAAGTAATTCCAGTTTTTATTAGGGTATTCGAGATCTTCACGCGTGAGACGACGATAACATCCAAGTCCAAAAGCAAAAATCCCAAGATTTGTAACTGTGGTAACCGGATCGCGGATAATGACGCCGCCAAAATCTATTTCAGTCGTGTAATGAAGCATCCTTCTTCTTCTGCGGTAAAATTACAGAAATAAACACCATTGTGGCGATTGCTCCTGCGAGTCCGAAAAGTAGCGGAGGAATTTCCGTTGCGAGAAATTCTGCAAGAATCCATATCCACGTTCCGCCGATCATGGAAACGATCGCAGCTTTTTCATTTCTGCTTTTAAAGAACAAACCGGCGCACAGCGGAACAAATAATCCTACAAGACTGATTACCGAAGCTTCCCCGACTAATTCGTAAATGTCTTGTCGCCACAAAGCGAACGCCATGGATATGATTCCTATCAGTATTACGCAAATCCGCGTGATGCGAAGTTTGATTTTATCCGCCGGAGCAACTTTCAATCGGGGAACAGCAATATTCTCCGCAAGAATTACTGCAGGTGCAAGCAACGCTCCGCTGGCCGTACTCATTACTGCTGACAACAGCGCACCGAAAAACAGAATCTGAACAATTGTTCCGGTGTGATTCAAGATGAGCATGGGCAATGTTAACTGTGCGTCTGCCGGAATTTCATGAAGCAACTGTTTCGCACAAAGAGTAAGGAGCAAAGGAATTAATGCAATGGTCAGATACAATCCTGCACCAAGTAACGACGATCGAACAGCAGTCTTCTCATTTTTCGACGCCATCACACGTTGATAAACGTCTTGTTGCGGAATGGAACCAAGACCGATTGTTATCCATGCTGCGATGTGCGTGAGCCAGCCTTGCCATGTGCGTTCCGGATTAATACGAAAGAAATTTTCCGGAGCAGAATCAATCAGCTGACTGATCCCGCCGGATTCAGGAATCAATATTGCGGCGGCGATGATCAGACCAACGATGATGAGAATTGTCTGAATGAAATCGGTGATGGATACCGCCCACATTCCTCCGGTTACGGTGTAGGTGATGACAATGAACGCGGAAATCAAAACGCCTTGCGTAATTCCTATCCAGGGAATAACGGAATGAATAATTATTCCCGAAGCAACGAGCTGTGCCGCCACCCATCCTAAATAAGACAGAATCAGAAATACTGCTGCCACAAATTCCGCTTTCGGTCCGTAGGTTACTTTATAGTAATCACCGAAGGTCAGCAGATTCATTCTGTACAACGGTCGCGCAAAAAACAAACCGACGAGCAGTAAGCATAGTGAAGCGCCGAAGGGATCTTCTATCGTTCCGTTGATTCCTTCGTCCAGAAATCGTGATGAAGCACCAAGTACCGTTTCCGATCCGAACCAGGTTGCGAATACCGTTGCTGTGGCAATAATCAGCGGCAGTTTGCGTCCTGCAGAAACGAAATCAGATTCGGTCTTAACCAATCGACCGGCCAGAACTCCGGCTGCCAGACTCAGAAAAAGATAGATGAACACTGCTGCGGCAAGCATGAAGTAAATATAGAACGAATGCATTTCAGTCCGAATGTTCCGCGCTATGAACTATTCAATGTGGACTATTATCAAGTTACCGCCTGTTGCCGAAAGCCGTATACAATACTTTTGCTGCATGGATCACGGACAACGTAAAAGAGTCATTAAGCAATTGGTATTCGATGCGCTTTCGCGTCTCATGCAGGGCAATGACAGAGCAGATTTGATTCTCAACAATCTCTTTCGCGTTAACCGCGTGAGTGACGAGATTGTAAGAAGAGAAACAGCAAAGATTTTCTACGGACTCATCCGCTTCTGGCGACCGATTACATCGGCAGTGCGCATGGGTGAAGTCCTTTTCCCTGCGGATGCAGAACGATTGATTGAAGCATTCGAAATCTGGTCGGCGGTTTATCGCGGACACGAAGTTCACGGCAATCAGGGATTGGCGGATAAATTCAGAAAGTACATGCGCGTGCGTAAAATCCGCGAATCGGTTAGCGATTGGATGGATGAAACCGGTGTGAAGGAAATGGGCGAAGAGAAATGGGAGCAAGTGGTTCACTTCATGAATACCGATCCTAAAGTTTTTCTTCGTGCGAACAGCTCGCGCATCACTTCAGAAGAACTTGCCGTGCGACTTGCAAAGACAACAGCAATGTGTGAATCTGTTCCGGGATTGCCGGATGCACTCGTACTTGCGAAATATGCAAATGTGTTTTCTTGTGAAGAGTTTGCTGACGGACTTTTCGAAGTTCAGGATCGATCATCGCAGGAAGTCGGATTGTTCTGCAACGTAAAACCGGGAATGATTGTGATTGATGCATGTGCCGGAACCGGAGGAAAAACATTGCAATTGGCTTCAATCATGAAGAATTCCGGAAAAATATATGCGATGGACAACATTCCGGGCAAGCTGAAAACATTGCGCGACAGATGCACGAAAGCAAAAACAGACATCGTTGAAGCGGTTGAGTTGAATGAAAACCAAACTCCCGAAGCATTCAATGCGAAAGCAGATCTAGTGTTGCTTGATGTTCCTTGTTCCGGTTCCGGTGTGTTGCGAAGAAATCCGGATGCGAAGTGGAGAATGGAAGAAGAAGATCTCGTACGTATGCGCGAAATACAACGACACATCCTCGAATCATATTCGAAGATGGTGAAGCCCGGAGGAAGATTGGTGTATTCTACTTGCAGTGTGTTTCCATCTGAAGGTGAAATGCAGTCAAAATGGTTTTCCGATCTCAAAAAGGAAGAATGGACATTCGAAACGGAAAAAAGAATCGGTGCAGATGAAAATTCCGGCGATGGTTTTTACATGGCATCATGGACGCGCAAGTAAGTGTGTTATGCAAGATGAATCACGCGCGCGCAATCACATATTCAAAATCATCACATCACGTGGAACACGTATGAACAAAGGGATGCAGCGCTTCACGCAAAAATATTTTCAGAAAGAAATACATCTTCACATCACCAAAAAAATTGCACGCACCTCTTCACGTGTGATAAGCTAATCATCCTTATTAACAAAACCATGTTGAAAAATACAATGTTCATAATTTTTTTCGTGTACTAAATTTTTCTTACTTCGTCACAAATAAGTTTTCAAAACCTTAAAAACCATGGCAAAGAAAGCAACCAAAAAAGCAGCAAAGCCTGCTAAGAAAAAAGCAGCTAAGAAAGCAGCTAAGAAAAAGCCTGCTAAGAAAGCAGCTAAGAAAAAAGCAGCTAAGAAAGCAGCTAAGAAGAAAAAGTAATTTTTCTCCTTTTCAAAAAAGACCCTTCGGCTCAGCCGGAGGGTTTTTTCGTTGTAGCCGGCGCTCAGTTACTTCATTAATGCGCGTTCAATTGAAATTGTATCTTTGATTCAAACAAAACCCCGGACGCAATCCGGAATAAAACACAGCACATGAAAAAATTATTTCTCCTCGCTGCGATCGCGCTTCCTTTAATGTGGACATCATGCGGTCCGGGCGAAACAAAAGTTGAAGAGGAAGTAATCCCGAAAGGAATGGTTGCAAAAGATCTTACTGATCTCGGACAACCGGTTAAAATCAACATTCCTGATTCTTCCAACGGAGGATTGCAGGCGATGGAAACTCCAGCAGGAATTCAACTTCGTATCGGAAACGGTTTCGACATTCTCGTGAACACCGCCGGAGCCGAAGAGCAGGATCTCGCAAAACAGAAAAGCCTTATCGAAGCAACAGACGCAGGCATGAGCACGTTTACAGTAAACGACGCTTCAACTCTCGTTTGGGAAACGAAATTCGGCGAACTCTCCATGTTCCACTTCATGACAATCGTGAAGATCGGAACTGACGTTTATTACGTTCGCGACAATAACGGTAATCCGGATAATGCTTTCAAGAAAGAGCAAGTAGACAAAATGCTGGAATCAGCGAAGTCGCTCCGCGGAGCAAAACCTGCTGCTGCTCCTGAAGCGTAACAAGAATCAAACGGAAATAAAAAAGGGCTGAAGTAATTCAGCCCTTTTCGTTTTTATGACTCTGCAGCCATTTTCTTTTTCAAACGGTCGCGTTCATTCGGATCGAGATGAATTTTACGCAAGCGGATGGAAAGCGGAGTTACTTCCACGTATTCATCAGCCTGGATGTATTCCATTGCTTCTTCAAGAGAATGTTTGATCGCCGGAGCAATCGCAACTTTCGCATCACTTCCTGAAGCACGCATGTTGGTGAGTTTCTTCTCTACAACAAGGTTTACAACCAGATCATCCGGACGAATGTGTTCTCCGATAATCTGTCCGTTGTAAATTTCATCTCCCGGAGATACGAAGAATGATCCGCGATCCTGAAGCTTATCAATTGAATACGCTACCGCAGTTCCTTTGTCTTTCGCAACAAGAACGCCGGCAATACGTCCCGGAATCGGACCTTTCCACGGCTCATATGCTTTGAAACGGTGCGCCATGATTGCTTCACCGGCTGTTGCGGTTAGTACGTTGTTACGCAAACCGATCAATCCGCGGGCAGGAATATCAAACTCCATGTGAATCAAATCACCTTTCGGTTCCATGATCAGCATTTCGCCTTTTTTCTGGCTCACCAATTCAATTACTTTTCCTGAAGTCGCTTCAGGCGTATCAACGCTCAGAACTTCCACAGGCTCGTGCTTCACGCCATCAATTTCCTTGATGATGACCTGCGGCTGTCCAACCTGCAACTCATATCCTTCACGACGCATCGTCTCGATAAGAATTGACAAGTGAAGAATACCGCGTCCGTAAACGAGATAAGAATCCGGAGAATCTGTTTCTTCAACGCGAAGCGCAAGGTTTTTCTCAAGCTCTCTCCACAAACGATCACGCAAGTGACGTGATGTAACAAACTTTCCTTCTTTCCCGAAGAACGGCGAGTTGTTGATGGTAAACAACATGCTCATTGTCGGTTCATCGATGTTGATCGCCGGCAATCCTTCCGGATTTTCAAAATCTGCAATTGTATCACCGATATCGAATCCTTCAATACCTGTCAATGCAGCAATATCTCCGGCATCAACGCTTTCAACTTTTTTCTTGCCCAATCCGTCAAACACAAAAAGTTCTTTTGTGCGCATCTTCTTGATTGTTCCGTCGCGCTTTACCAAAGAAACCTGCATGTTCTCTTTCACTGTTCCGCGATAAACGCGACCTACAGCAATACGACCAACGAAAGATGAATAGTCCAACGAAGTGATCTGCATCTGCAGTGTTCCTTTATGCATCGGCGCATTCGGGAAGTATTCAATGATTGTCTCGAGAAGATATGCAATGTCTGAAGTCGGAGTTTTCCAATCCGGACCCATCCAACCTTGCTTTGATGAACCGTAAACGGTTTTGAATTCAAGTTGTTCTTCAGTCGCATCGAGGTTGAAGAAAAGATCGAATACCTGATCATGTACTTCATCCGGACGGCAATTCGGTTTGTCAACTTTATTGATCACGAGAATTGCTTTCTTTCCCTGCTGAAGCGCCTTCTGCAACACGAAACGCGTTTGCGGCATTGGTCCTTCAAACGCATCAACGAGTAGAATTACACCGTCGGCCATGTTCAGCACGCGTTCAACTTCTCCACCGAAATCGGCGTGACCCGGAGTATCGATGATGTTAATCTTCGTGCCTTTGTAATTTACCGAAACGTTTTTCGCCAGGATTGTGATTCCGCGCTCACGTTCGAGATCGTTGTTGTCAAGAATAAGTTCTCCTGTTTCCTGATTTTCACGGAACAGTTTTCCCTGAAGGAGCATCTTATCCACCAAGGTTGTTTTTCCGTGGTCAACGTGTGCGATAATCGCAATATTTCTGATCTGATTCATGCTTTTGAAAATGAAGGTGCAAAGATAGGGAATAAACGGTCACGGAAGCGGATCGCAGCATCTCCGTTCGAAGACGTAATCATTCGGACTGTCGAATTAATCTTATTTCGAACCTGCAGAAAAGAATTCCTCAGCAGAAATCGGGGTCATACTTACTTTGCCGGGTGCAATTCTCACAGTGTCCGTTGTAACCGTTTGCTGCTTGTTATACGATGGTTTTTCCAATGCAATCGGCTTTCTGTCCATTTTAAAATACAGCACGCCGTCTGTGAATCCACCAAGTTTGCGTCCATCTGGAATGCGAACAGTGTCACTCCAGTTTTTTCCTAACATCACCTTAACATCGTATTCGCCGTTCGGAATTTCTTTCATCACAAAACTTTGTCCGCCGGTGATGAATTCGTTGCGGATCGTTTTAAACGGCGATGCATGCTGACTCAGACAAATCACCGCATCGGAAAACGGATTGATAACTACAACTTGATTGGGTGATAACCATGTTGTTTGTCCGGCACCGAACACGCTGTCGTAAGGCGAATCAAGATTGTGAATTGCTGCAACAACTTCCGGTGCTGATTTTTGTTTTTCACTTGAAGCAATGCGCTCTTTGACTATTTGCGACTCCGCTTCACGTTGCTTGTCAACCCACATTTCAAAAAGTCCGGTTGCAACGAGATAACATGCGAACGTGATGATCATTCCGCGCAATAATTTTTTTCTGCGCTGTATCTGTCGCAACACGCGCTGTTTATTGCGCTGCCGCATCATTTCTATATACTCGGGCGGATATTCTTTTCTTCCCGGATCGCGCTTCTTTTCGGGTTGATTCTGCTGCGCGAAGAAGTTCGAATAGTCATCATTCAGACCTTTTCGCTTTCTGTCGTACTGTGCACGCAGAACATCATCAGAAAGAATCGTGTATGCTTCAAGAATTTCCTTGAAGCGCTCCTCGGCATGTTTATTCCCGGGATTAAGATCCGGATGATACAATTTGGCAAGCCTCCGGTATGCAGCTTTGATATCTGCTAACGGAGAATTGTCCGCAACGCCAAGTGTTGTGTAATGATTGTTCACGCCGGAGTCAGCAGTGAATTACTGCAGAATTTGTTGTGATGGCTGATCAGAATTTCGCGCGCGACTTGTACTTGTATTTGCGCGTATTCACCTGTTTGTTCTTCGGATATTTAATCGAATAAGTGAGTACAACGCGAGCTGTTTCTCCCGGCGGAATGTTTAAATGCCACGTTACAAATCCGGTTGCAGGATCAAGAACACCTTTGGACAACTCTTGTGTTTCAACAATAATTTCCGCGTCTTGCGAAACCGGAATCTGATCCATCAGTTCCACTTCAACTGCGGTTTTACGTGTGTTCTTCACAACAATCTCGTAAGAGTATGTTTCCTTCTTCGTTGAGCTTGTCGGCTTCTCCTGATTGAATTCTTTCAGTTTGGTGCGGGTTACCACAAGTTTCTTATCTCGACCTAAGGAAAGATCAAGCGTGTCGTTAACGCTGCGCGTGTAGATGTAAGATTGTCCGACGTATGTTCCGCCGAAGTAAACATTCGCAGGCCCTTCAACAAGATCAAGATCTTCCCATCCTGTGATACGCGCCATTAAAAACGCTTCGCGTTCCATTTTCGGAATGCAGCTGTAACGATAAGAAGCGTTGAGTGTATAAGAAGTTACATCTACAATGTACGGCTGTCCGTTAGCAGGAATATCGTACGTCTGTTTGATGTCGAACTCCGCAGCAAGTTCGGAAACCTGAATCTGCTCGTATTCAACAGTGCGATTAACTTCACCCGGCTCATCTCCAATATTTATTTGACCACGCGCTGCCGACTCATTCCACACGTTCTGACTCTGTAATGTTGCAGGAGCGTTACCGTTATTGTTATAGCCGTAGGTTTGTTGCTGCTGATAATTCTGCTGTCTGTAATTCTGCGGCTGATCAAAATTCAATGTCCACTTTTCTAATAGTGGAGCAGTAGCACTTGCCATCGGATCAGCAGTAGAAAGTTTCATCTTCACATCATTCCAATCAACGTCTGTGCTGTTGAACACTTTCGCGCGGTATTTCAGATCAATCGGCTTTCCTACATCTTCTGCAATGAGATCATACGCAGGCGCCCAACCGCAATCACTCACAATATAACGCAGTTCAATATCTGAGATGATTTTTGCAGCAGTGTTGTTGTTCACTAACACGGTAATCTCAGCCATCGGCGGATGTTCACGACGATTCATTGCGTAGTACTGCTGATTCAATCTGTTGTAAATATCCTGCTGATTTTTCTGTTTGCGGTTCAGCTTCACAATTTCTGTGTTGATTTCCATTAAACGCTGCACATAAAAATCGGCAGATGCTTTCAGTTCCGCGGCAGTCGCACCTTTTTCCCCACCTACTTGCTGGTTCTGTTCGAGCATGGATTTTTCACGAGTGTATGCATCTATGTTTCCTCGTGTAATTGCGAGTGCATCTTCCATCAGAATCATTGAGTCGAGAAACGCTTTCGTTTTCTCGTCGCTTTTCTTTTGTCCGAAAAGATAATCAACACGATTGCTGATTGCGAGTACTGCAACATCTCCTGTGGCGGTAAATTGAATGCTCTTTGCAATCAGGTGAGCAGACAATCCGACAAAAACCAATTCGTTTCTGCCGGGAGAAAGTGTTACTTGTTTGCGGTGCATGAATTCTCCGCCCGTCAGATAAACGATGACAGATGAAACCGGAGATTCGATTTTCTGTTGATGATCCTGAGCGAAACCGCAGAATGGAATCAGCAATGCAAACAGAAGCAGATTTTTCATGACGCTGAAATATTTATCGTTGAATAATTGTAAAAAATCCTGCTTCAGTTCATTCACCAAAGCAGGATTCCGGAATTCGTTGTCGTTAATTAAGCCAGCTTTCTTCTTTCGAACGAAAGAATTGCTGACGATTTATTTTCTTTTGCTGTGCTGTCTTTTCCACCTTCAGGTTTTTTCTGTTCTTTCAGATAAACCTGAGAGAAATCGAAATAGCGCATCGGGTTAGCCCAGAAGTTGCGTACGCGTGATTGAGCAAGACGATAATTTTCATCGTACCATAGAATCATTGCAGGCGCATCATTCATCATAATCTGTTCCGCTTCAAGGAAAAGTCGGTTGGCTTCTTCCTGAGTCTTCGCCATTCTTCCTGCATTGAACAAGCTGTCGAATTTCGGATTTCTGTAACGTGAAGTATTCGGGAATGAAGGCTGTGATGTGCTGTCCGGAACATCTGCACCGTAGAACAGCGAAAGGAAAGTTTCTGCTGAAGGATAATCCGCAACCCATGCTGAGCGATAAATGTCGGAGCGTGCATACTTCGCATCATTCAGCTTCTGTTGGAAAGATACCGCTGCGATTTCAACGTTGATGTTAAGCACTTCTTTTAATTGAGATGAAATGGCTTCTGCTACACGCGTGTTACGCGCACCACCACTGTTCAGCACAAGCTTCACAACAGGAAAGTCTTTTCCGTTCGGATATCCTGCTTCAGCAAGAAGTTTACGCGCCATTTCGCGCTCTGCAATTTTGTTATTTCTTGTTGCGGAATCCGTCTCTCCGATTTTTTCATACCCTGAAATTTCGCTTGCTTTATATCCGGGCAAAGCAGGAGGACAAATTCCGTTTATTCCCGGACCGTAAGCTTCGCCGGCAAGAACTTCGTCAACGATGTATTTACGATCAACAGCATAGTTGAAAGCTTTACGCACGCGCACATCATTAAACGGCGGACGCGTAGTGTTGAATTCATACATCTGTGTTACCAATTCAGAAGAATGATACAGCACATACTTCGGCGGCTTCGCTGTGAAATCCTGAATCACTTGCGGAACAAATGTTTTCACGGCATCAGCATTCAACCCCCAAACGAAATCAAGTTTTCCTTCCTGGAATAATTGCAACTCTGCTGCTTTATTATCAATGAATGAAATATTGATTGTATCCATGAACGGCAATTGATTGCCTAATGAATCTTTTCCGTAATAATTCGGATTGCGCACTAACGTTACAAGAGAAGTATCAGAAGAAACCGACGCGAAAACAAATGGCCCCGTTCCAACGTGCGTTTGATCCCCGTATTTCTCAACAGCTTCTTTCGGAATGATACTTGCCGATGAATTTGCAAGCACATACAGGAAAGAATTGTTCGGGCTGATCAACTTGATCTGAACAGTTTTTTCATCAATTGCTTTTACGCCTTCCAGACTTCCCGGAGTTGCCCCGGGACCAGCTGCATAATAGGTATCAGCTCCAACAACTCGCTGGCTGAAAGTGGTTCCGAAATTTTCGTTTTTGTTGTTATTCGTACAAAGTTGTTCGAACGAATAA
>JBJOKQ010000111.1:0-10203 GCA_046046005.1 Bacteroidota bacterium
CTTCTTCCCGGAGTTCGGTCCGTTACGCAAGCAGAACTTCTTGAAATATCCTTTTTCGTTCGGCGTAAGGCTATGGATTAATACATGAAGTTCAGATGCCGGTTTCATTCGGAATATTTGAATTGGGTAGTCTAATAATCTGAAAATTAATAAAGTAAGATTACTAAATCGAATTCGGACTTGCAATTACAACTCTCTTTTTGTTGCAAAACGGCTTTAAATCGAATGAACTTCATTAAACCATTGTGAGCGGATATCATCTTACCTAAAACGACCTGCCATGAAAAAGCTATTCTCACTTGTACTGATGACTCTGTTGCTTGGTGATCTCCCTGCGCAGAATATGCCTGTCTATTTGAACTTTAATTCGCACAACGAAACAGAAGATCCATCTGATTACTCCGTGTTGTCAAATTACAATCAGGCACGCAGTGTGATTGTTAAGATTGCAGATACTGTTGCATCGAATAATTCGCGCTGGAATATGCAGGTAGAATCCAATTTCATTCTTGCATGCATTACTCATGAAACTGCAGGATCCAATCCGAATGATCTTCTGGATTCACTTGATGCACTGAATCAAATTGAGATTGATCCGCACAATCACTTCGACTTTATCGACAATCCTTACAACTACGCAGATCTCGCGTATCTGCTCGATTCATGCGGACTTGCATCGCCACGGAAGAACATTGGCGGATTTCTATATCAAACCGGTCCGGATTGGATGCCCTATCAGAGCGGTGATACAGGATTCACATTTACAAATTACATCTGGCAACCGAATGTGGTTTGGGGTGGCGGTTCTCCGGGACACGTTAACGATTTTAATGCTTACGGAATTTGGAAGCCTTCAGGCCCGGGACCTCAATTCGCTATTCCGAACCCGTTGCGACATCTTACTTGTATAGGCAACGGTTGTTCCAACGTAATTACCGATTCAACGCCGGTAACGGACAACATCAATCAGATTATCAATCTTATCAATTATATCAGCACACAACCTTACGATCCGAACGCATATTGGACAGCCAGCATTCAATTTAATTTCCGTGATCTGCAGATGCCGGGACTTGCCGATTCCATTTCTAAAATCATTCATACGCTGCAACCGTATGTCAACAGCGGACAAGTAGTATGGATGACGCTCACGGAGAAATACGACAACTGGTACAATACGCACACGAATCCGAATGATTACTTCCTGGAAACCTGCGACTCGCTGCCGTTAACTGTTCCTGATCTGGAGTTGACTTCCGATGTGAATCTGTATCCGAATCCCGGATCCGCTTCTGTACAGATCAGTTCACCTGAAGATCCCGTTTCAGCTTACATCATTTACAACATGAACGGGAAAGAAATGATACGCAATGATGAAAGCAACACTTCTGTTGTTGAAATTTCCATCGAACAGTGGGATTCCGGAATTTATTTGGTGTACATCACCACGGCATCGGGACAAGTGCATATGCGAAAGCTGCTTCGTCAGTAACCACTTACAGCACTAATTCAGCCGGCAGGAAGCAATTTCTGACCGGCTGTTTCTTTTTATCGAAGTACCGTGTGAAGTTTTAGAGTACGCTGCGTTCTATTAACAGCAACGCGAATCAAAAACTTAAAACATATAATTTATGAAAACGGTACTCTCAATTCTCGCCCTGATGATCACATTGGGAATGTCAGCTCAGCAAGGTAGCGGACGAATCAAAGTAACAGTTCTGGATGAAAAACTTGTGCCAATGCCGGGCGCTGTTGTTCGCATAGTTGCGGGCGGACCTCAACTCGGCGGCACAACAGACCTTGACGGAAATTTCACTTTCGCAGCACTCAGCCCGGGTGGCTATGATGTAGAATGCCGAGTGGCGGGCTATAAAAAATACACCAAAACCGGAATTCAGGTTGCGGCAGGACAAACTGCATACTCTGAATATAAAATGCAGATCGCTCTTGATACAACAGAAGTGGTTGTGATCAAAGCAGTGCAAAGTCCGGTGGATCCAACATTCACTTCCATTCAGAACATCAATGCGAATCAAATAAAAACTATGGCAGGTGAGCGTGGCAATGTTGTTGGAATGATTACCGGAACAAATTCACAAGTAAGCCAAGGTAAAGGCGGTCAACTTGTAATGCGCGGTTCACGCGAAGGCGCTTCTGCGGTTTATGTTGACGGTGAGAAAATGTACGGCAGCATGGGTATTCCTGCACTTTCCATGAATCAGGTTTCTGTTTTGTCAGGTGGTATTCCTGCTGAGTTTGGTGATCTTTCAGGCGGTGCAGTGATTATCACAACGCACAGCTACTATACCGGAATGGCGCAACATCAACGTATGCAGGAAGCAGCTGTTGAGAAAGATGCTGCAGAGAAAAAAGCTGAAGATGAAAAATCAGGCAAGCGAATTGAAAAGAGCGATGAGATCATCGAAAATCAGGCCGCTGATTCTGTGAACACACCGAACAATCAAACTCCTCAAACGGTTCCGGCAGAACAGCCAAAACAAGAAGAGGCGCAACCGAAAAATGTTCCTGCTGTTCAGGAAGCAGAGCAACCGAAATAAAGCAGGTCAGTTCAACTGCTCCGGTGATGTCAGTAAACTTCCGCTGATGTCACCGGTTTTCCGTTTATAACTTGTGAACAGAGTTTAGCCTGTTTCACATTACCTTGCGTAATCAAAGAACGGAAAATGAAAAAATCTCACCTCATCGCTTCGTGCATCGCTGTAGCTTCATTCGTGATTTTTGCATGCAATGAAAATAAACCTGCTGACGGAACAGATTATCTGGCGTCGCATGTCGACACAACTGCAAATCCGCGCGACGATTTCTTCCAATGGGCGAACGGCGCCTGGCTCAAAGCGAATCCTATTCCCGCATCCGAAGCAAATCAGTGAAGAGGCTGCGGCTTCTAATGCCGCTGAAGGAACCGATCAGAAAAAGATCGGAGATTTCTGGGCAACGGGAATGGATTCCGCCAAGGCAGATCAGCTGGGTTTTTCTCCGCTCCAGAAAGAAATTGATTTGATTAAGAATACAAAAACTGTAGCTGATGTTGTGCAGGTGATGAGTGATCTCGAACCGATCGGCATTGGGTTATTCTGCAGCGGCGTTTATGTTGGTCAGGATGCGCGCAACAGCGAGAAAATGGCATTGCATCTTTGGCAGGGCGGACTCGGATTGCCGGATCGCGATTACTATTTCAATACAGATGAAGAAACGAAAGCCATTCGCGATAACTACCCGGCACACATTGCAAAAATGCTCGTGTTGATCGGTTATGCAGAAGCAGAAGCGAAGCAATTGTCAGAACAGGTACTCAAGTTCGAAACCGTTCTTGCCGATTCATCACGTGAATTGGAAGAACTGCGCGACCCTTATGCCAACTACAACAAGATGGCTGTAGACGAAGTGACTTCAAAACTCACGCCTTCAATTAATTGGAAATCGATTTACGATCAGCACGGATTGAAAAACGTTGATTCAGTTATTGTCGGTCAACCTGAGTTTTTCAAAGGTCTTGAATTACAATTGAAATCCACCGACATTAAAGTGCTGCAAGCGTATATGCATTTTCATCTCGTGTCGTCTTATGCCAAAACACTTTCCACTGCAATCGATGACGAAGATTTCAGTTTCTACGGAGTACGATTAAGAGGCGCAACCGAAAAACGCGCGCGATGGAAACGTGTTCTTGATTCGGAAGAAGACGCTATGGGAATGGTTCTCGGAAAACTTTTTGTGAAAGAATATTTTCCTGAGAAAACCAAGCAGCGTTATGTTTTGCTTGTTGAATCTATTCGTGATGTTTATGCGGAACGCATCAAAGCATTGGAATGGATGAGTGATACGACTAAAGCGAAAGCACTTGATAAGTTGAGCAAGATGTCGAAGAAAGTTGGATATCCTGACAAATGGAAAGATTATTCTGCGCTTGTGGTTGGTCGCAATTCCTATTGCGAAAACGTAATGAACGCTTCACGTTGGCAATTCAACGATATGGTTTCCAAGTATGGGAAACCAATCGATCGCACGGAATGGGAAATGACACCGCAGACATACAACGCGTATTACAATCCTTCTAACAATGAAATTGTTTTACCTGCAGGAATTTTCATGATTCCGGGTTTGCCGGATTCCACTGCTGATGATGCTGTGATTTACGGATACGCGGGCGCTTCAACAATCGGTCACGAGATTACGCACGGCTTCGATGATGAAGGAAGAAATTTTGATGCAGCAGGAAATCTTGTGAGTTGGTGGACAGATTCCGATGCAGATCATTTCAAGCTGCGTGCAGACGTAATGGTAAATCAGTTCAGTGCATTCGAACCGCTTCCCGGAAAGTTCATTAATGGAGAAGCAACACTCGGTGAGAACATTGCGGATTACGGCGGAATTCTTCTAGGTTGGGATGCGTTTGTAAAAACAGAACAGTACAAGAAAGGCGAGAAGATCGGAGGATATACACCTGCGCAGCGTTACTTCATGGGCTATGCACTGGGATGGATGATGCATCAGCGCGAAGAAGAATTAGCGCGCAGACTTCTCACCGATGTACACTCACCTGCTAAATGGCGTGTGAACGGACCATTCTCCAATTGTCAGGCATTCATGGATGCATTCGGCGTAAAGCAAGGCGACAAGATGTGGCGCGACGAGAAAGATCGTGTTTCTATTTGGTAGAAGTATAAGCTCTGTCAGGACTAGCGTCCTGACTGGTTGAATTTTCTAATTGAGCAGCGCTTGTGTTGTAAGTGTTTTGTGGTGCAAAACACTTTTGTTCCGCCCTTGGAGATCGCAGCCGGGTACCCGCTTGCGGGTGGCGTGAGATCCACGGCGGGAGCTTTTTTGCGAACTTTTTTTGGCGGCACAAAAAGGTTCAATCCTTCTAACACTTTTTGCTCCGTCAAAAAGTGTTGCAAAAAGACGGGTCACACCCTAGGCGCAACACACATTCCTCCGCTGAATAAATTTCCATCCAATCGCTTAGACGATTCGCACGCTTCACTTCGTTGCGCAACCCACGTGCTTATCCTCCGCGAATCCTCTCAGGCGATCATTCGCACAAGCCAACGCCAGTAAATTTATTCGCAGCGCTTGGGCGTGACGGAAGCTTCTAACTGAGTTAGCAGCCACTTCCAATTAAGAAGCAATTGCGATGTAAGTGTTTTGCGGTGCAAAACACTTTTATTCCGCCCTCGGAGATCGCAGCCGGGTACCCGCTTGCGGGTGGCGAGAGATCCAAGGCGGGAGCTTTTTTGCGAACTTTTTTGGCGGCACAAAAAAGTTCAATCATTCTAACACTTTTTGCTCCGTCAAAAAGTGTTGCAAAAAGACGGGTCACACCCTAGGCGCAACGCACTTGTCCACTCTAATGAATTTCTCCGCAAGCGCCGGGATGATTCACACGCTCTGCTTCGCGGCGCAACCCGCATTCCTTCGCTCCGTGAATCCTCCAATGCGCTCTTCACACTTGCCATCGCCGGAGAAATTCATTGCTGCGCTTGGGTGTGACAGGAGCTTCTAACTGAGTTAGTGGCCACTTCAAATTCAGCAGCGCGTATGATGCAAGTGTTTTGCGGTGCAAAACACTCTATGATTCCGCCTTGGGAGATCGCAGCCGGGACGAGCGCAGTCTGGACTTATGTCCCGACTGGTTGAAAAAGTTCAATCATCAAATCTTCTGTCTCACCGATTCCACCGGCTTGTACAAACTGAAATTCCATCCGAGTCCGGCAGACAATCTGATTTCCTCCAGCGACATTTGCGGACCTACAGACGGACGATAAGTTCCGTTCATGTACGCAGCTTCAATGAAGAAGTGGAATACACGCTGACCGTAGAAATTAATTCCGGCAACAGGAGCCCATGTAGGATCAATGTGAGCCGGTACATTGTAGTTCAACAGTGTCAGAACACCATCATTCAGATTCATCGCTTGCACTTGCGTATAATTCAATCCGCCGCGCACTCCGATAAACGGATCAATGTTTGATCCTTTCAGAAGGTGATATGAAAGCCCAACCTGAAATCCGTGATTGTGTTTCATTCCGCCCGGTGCACCATCTTTTACAAGTAGAAAATAGAGGTCACCTCTCATCGATACGCGTTCATCCCAGTAATACTCTGAAGTGCCGTGAATATAAACGCGCGTTTTTCCACTGCTGATAGTTGCTGTAGTGTCGTTTGTCAGCAACGACATACTCCAGGCAGGAGTAATTGTTGCCTGCAAACGCAACATCTGTGCAAGCGAAGATTTTACGATAGGCCCGTCTGCCGGTTGATCCTGTGCCGACAATGAAAATGCGAGCAATAATGCCGAGATAAATGATGCTGTCTTTTTCATTACTGAACCTCCTCAACTGGTTTTTTGTCCTGAACGCCTTTGATTTTATTCTTCCACAAATCAGCAATACGCACATTCATGCTGCATGAAATTAATACGTGACCTTCAAGACCGGTTTTCTCTTCTTCTTCAAACGCAAGGAATGGTGTGCCTGCAGCATTATATCGCACGTTGGGATGAATTTCAGTTCCCAGATGATACATATACTGCGCGCTCAGTGAAACATCTATTCTGTCGTGAAACGGATAATGAACACCAAGTCCGCCTTGAATAGCGGAACTCCAGCGCGACATACTGTTGTTCTCGCGAAAATCATTGCCCTCAACGTAAGTATAATCGAAGCAATGTCCTGCGAGAAAATAAGGCTGCAATTTGCCTTTTTGTCCTTGATAATATGCAAATCCGGGATAGAACATAACCGACCAGCCGATATGGTAGTCCGTGCGGTTCCCGATTCCATTACCTACATCAGAGGTAATATAATCTGCAAACCATTCAGAATTCAGCAACTCAAAAAAACGAAGGCGGAATTGTCCTCCGAATCCTGTTCCTATTCCGCTTTCATTGGAGAATAATGATGTTGTAGTGCGCACCCCGAGAGAAAATTGACCTCCGGGACGATTGCCCAATCGTGATTGAGCGGTCGCGGTTAATGCAAGTATAATTGCAGCAACCGTCAGAATACGTTTCATAAAATGTGATGTTTGGGTGACTAAATATAGTAAAGTCCGGTTATCTGCAATCATGACGCGCACATTTACATTCAGTTGTCTACTGCGTATATTCGTGTAATGAAAGCCCCGTCCGGTAAAATAATCACCCCGCATCAGGCGTTAGTTAAGATTGAATCCTGGTGCGCGTATCAGGAAAGATGCCAGACTGAAGTACGGGAGAAACTAGGATCCTGGGATCTGGAACCGGATGTTGTGGAAAATCTGATCGTTCATCTTATTACTAACGGTTTTCTCAATGAAGAAAGGTTCGCTTTCGCTTTTGCACGAGGTAAATTCAGAATCAAAAAGTGGGGCAAACGGAAAATCAGAATGGAACTGAGAAGAAAATTCGTTCCGGAGAAAATCATTTCCGCTGCTGTGAAGGATATTGATGATGAAGAATACATTCAGGGATTGCGTGCGGTTATTTTGAAACGTTGGCACGCTGAGAAGGAAAAAAATCTGCAGATCAAGAAACTCAAGGTCGTGAAGTATATTGTCTCGCGCGGATTTGAACAGGATCTGATCAATGATGAACTTAAACAGTTAGAACTATGAGCGCAGTTTACGGATACGGATTACAAGGCAGGCTTCCGAACGATTTCACTCGTGAGCAGATTATCGGAAACATTCGCATACTGTTGCGACTCGGATTCTGTTCGCGTGTAGTTGAAGTTATCGACGGTAAACCCTTGGAATTTACTTTTTCTGACGGAGAAGTCGTTATTGATGAAGTGGAAGGTGCAGAAGCAGAAGTTGTGCTGGAACTTTGGGACTCCGGCGGAGTGAATTCCATGGACTACGATGATTGGAGTTGCATTGCGCCTGATTCTGCTTCGGTGTTTCTTCCTTCAACAGTAGATTTCTTCGAACAGTTGGACAACATCACGGAACGTCCTACGTATGTGGAAAGTATCGGAACAGTGCTCGAGAGGATAAATGTACTTCTTGAAGAAATAGAACCGGAAGACGATGCCGAGTTCATTGAACGATTGGAAGATTACCGAACCGTTTTTGAAAGTGCAATGAAGTTCGGATTCATCATTTCAATTTCTTCCTGATTACAACCAACCTTCGTTCTTCATCACCTGTAACGCTTGTACCAGGCAATCGTGTGAGTCATAAATCGCGAAACGACGGAGAAATACTTTGCCGTTTTTGCCGGCGTACTTCACAATAAGCGAATCAAATCCAAACGACTTCTTTCTATACTCAACGCCCTGAATAGCGCTGCGCGGAATAAAATCGGTTGCAGAAAATTTCAGGCTTCGAAGCAGATTCTGAATGGCCAGAAACGACATCGCTGCCATAAGAAAAGTAATCAGATACATTCCGGTGATTGCTGTCATCACCGCAAAGAATAACGTAACAAACACAGCAGCGCCCAACAATGCAACCGTCATGGTTTCCGGTCCGTCTTTCTGTACGGGCATAACCTTAGGGAGATCTTTTTTCGCAACAATTAATCCTTCAGACATAACGTGGACGTACATCGCGTCCGACAGCACAAAATGCGGGTGTTCCGGCTCATTCATGAAGCAAAGTTAGTTGGTTTTGGAGATAAGGCGAATAGGAATTCGAAATCCGTAATTCGGAATCCGCAATCCGGAATCAGTTATCCGCACTGAATATATATCTTTGCGCCATGATTACAATTGAACAAGTAAAGGCCCTTGTGGAGCGAAAAGACACGCTGAGGAGGCATCTTTGACATCGATGCGAAACTGTCGAAAATAGCTCAGGAAGAAGCCGACTCTCAGGCTGCAGGTTTTTGGGACGATCCCAAGAAAGCCGAAGCTCTTCTGAAGGAAATCAAAAAGAAAAAGAACTGGACGGAAGCATTCGCTGCGCTTGAAGCGAGTTGCGAAGACTTGACCGTAATGTTCGAATTTTACAAAGCCGGTGATGCATCGGAACAGGATGCCGACAATCAGTATGCGGAGACGCTGAAGAAGGTTGAAGACATGGAGTTCCGAAATATGCTTAGCGGGAAAGAAGATCATCTCGGTGCTGTTCTCACCATCAATGCAGGTGCAGGCGGAACTGAAAGCTGTGATTGGGCAGGAATGCTCATGCGCATGTACATCATGTGGGGTGAGAAAAACGGTTTCAAAGTGAAAGAAGCCGATCTGCAGGATGGTGAAGCCGCCGGAATCAAATCATGTACTCTTGAGTTTGAAGGCGAATACGCTTTCGGATATCTCAAAGGTGAAAACGGGGTGCATCGTTTGGTGCGCATTTCTCCATTCGATTCCAACGCACGTCGCCACACATCATTTGCGTCTGTTTATGTTTATCCGTTGATCGACGATACAATTGAGATTGATGTGAATCCTTCGGATTGCGAATATGAAACTTTCCGTTCAGGCGGTGCCGGCGGACAGAACGTAAACAAGGTTGAAACTGCTGTTCGTCTTTATCACAAACCTACAGGTATCGTGATTAAGAACCAGGAGTCTCGCTCTCAAATGACTAACCGTGAAAACGCAATGCGATTGCTGAAATCGCAGTTGTACGAAATCGAAATGCGTAAGCGCATGGAAACCGTTGCGTCGATTCGCGGAAACATGAAGAAAATCGAATGGGGTTCACAGATCCGCAACTACGTTTTACATCCGTATAAACTGGTGAAAGATCTGCGTACCGATATTGAAACTTCCGATGCGCAAGGCGTTCTCGATGGCAACCTGAACGATTTCATCAAAGCTTATCTGATGGAATACGGCGCAAGCTGGAATACAGAATTGAAAACGTAATGGCGCGTAAACAGAAATTAACCATTTGGCACAAGCCTAATTGCTCGAAAAGCATTGCGGCAATGAAGTTTCTTCGTGAACACGAGGTTACTCCTGATAACGTTTTTCTGTATCTGGAAACTCCGCCAGGCGAAGATGAAATCCGTGACGTGCTGAAGAAACTGAATATTCCTGCTGAGCAACTCGTTCGTAAAAAGGAACCCGTGTACAGCGAGAAGTTTGCCGGCAAAAAGATGACTGAGGAAAAATGGATCAAAGCTTTACTGAAATATCCGGTTTTGATTCAACGACCGATTCTCATCAAAGGAAACAAAGCGGTGTTCGGAAGAAGCGAAGAAGAATTGAATTCGATTATTTAAACACAAACACAACATCAAATATTCAATCGTTA
>JBJOKQ010000112.1:0-10150 GCA_046046005.1 Bacteroidota bacterium
AGAGCCGGTCACTTTTCCGCCGAACTTTTTACGGTTACCATCGCGTGTTGTAATATCCATTACAGATGAAACACGTCCGCCGTATTCAGCATTGAATCCGCCGGTATAAACGTCGAGGTTTTTGATGATATCCGTATCGAATACGGAGAACAAACCGATGGAGTGGAACGGGTTGTAAATAATCATTCCGTCAAGAAGAACTTTGTTCTGAATCGGTGTTCCTCCGCGAATGTAAAGCTGTCCGCCTTGGTCACCCGAACTTACAACACCGGGAAGAACCTGTACTGATTGTGCGATATCCGCCACGCCACCTACTGCAACAACCCGGTTGATGTCTTTACGGTCCATCGTGGTTTTACCAACTGTTGGTGATTCCTGTTTGTCGGCTTTATCACCTTTGATGATCACTTCGGTCATCACACGCGCTTTCATAGAAAGGTTCTGTGTCAGGATTTGGCCGGCAGTAACGGTTACACTGACTTTCGCCGGTTCAAAATTCGCTTGCTGAGAAACGAGATTGTACGTGCCTGCCGGAATTTTGGTAAGCGAGAAGAATCCATTGATATCAGTTTGAACTCCGAACCCCGTTCCTTCCAGAAACACGAGTGTGAAGATCATCGGTTCCCCGCTGCTTTCGTTGTAAACAGTGCCTCGAATCGTGGCATTCTGACTTATGGCAGCTGATGCAGACGCAATCAGGAAAATAAAAGCGAATAAATACTTACGCATTGGTGTGGTTTGAGCGAACGCGCAAAAGTAAGGTTTCCCTTTCATTAAAAAGTCGCGCAATTCACAGTTGGTATTATTTTGAGGACAGGTGGTAATCTTATTACCTATTTACGTTCACTCATTTCAATTATCTTACTGAATTCCAGCTCAGTAAGAGGCATAACAGAAAGTCGTGGAATGCGGATAAGCGGCACATTGCTCAGCATTTTTTCCTTCTTCATTTCCTGAAGCGTAACGGGGCGTTTGAGTTTCTTATAAGGTTTAAGGTCAACCACTGCCCATGCGGTTTCTTCTGTTGTCGGGTCCTGATAGGCTTCCTTTGCAACTTTAGCAATTCCAACTACTTCGAGACCTTCGTTGCTGTGATAAAATAATACCTGATCGCCTTTTTTCATTGTACGAAGGTGATTTCTGGCTGCGTAATTTCTTACGCCATCCCAGAACGTCTGACCGTCTTTTACAAATTGATCCCAGGAATATTTAAACGGTTCAGATTTTACCAGCCAATAGCTCATTGTACTTTGGATTAAAGCGCTTCAAATATCGCATTACGGCTTTGAATAATGCAATGGAATGCTAAATTTGTGCCTCACTTTGCAATCAGAAATGAAAATTCCGGCTACAAAACACACTCCTCTTGTCGAAATAGATGAGGCCGCTTACACTGTTAAAATCAGTGGCGTGTGTATTCCGGAGAACGCATACGTTCATTTCAAATCGCTCGAAGCTTGGTTGAATACGCTCACTCCGGATAAAGTTGAAGAAGTCGGTTTCACGTTCCGCCTTGAGTATATGAACACGCTTTCGTCCAAGGCATTTCTCGACTATTTGAGGAATGTAAAAGATCAGAAGCAAATCGCATTGAAAGTGATCTGGGAATATTATTCAGATGATGAAGAGATGCGTGATCACGGTGAAACTTTTTCCGAGATTACAGATATCCCATTCGAATATCGTGTGGTGGATCCTGAAGATCGTCGTATCTCCAGAAATTAATGCGTGATCCTATAGATCAGCTCCTTCAGCAGTTCGCCTTCATCAGTTACTGCGCTGTCGTAACCTTTTGACTTCAGATCGTATTCCCGCAGCAATCCAATGATGTGTTTGATACGCGCTTGCGGATAGTTGTTTGACGCGTTGATGTAATCCTGAAGGAAAAACGGATTCACTCCCAAAGCACGTGCAGCATTTTCTCTCGATTTATCCTGAAGCAAACTGTACGTGAGCACTTTTACGAAATATCCGTAAAGAGTTCCGACCGTAACAATCATTGGATGTTCCTTGCTGTTCTCTCCGAAATAATTTGCAATACGATAAGCTTTGACCAAATCGCGTTTACCCAATGCGTCGTTCAACTCAAACGTATTGTAATCTTTACTGATGCCGATGTTTTGCTGAATATGATCAGGATTGATTTCCGTTCCCGGAGGAAGGTTGATCATTAGCTTGTCGAGCTCATTGGCAATTTTACCTAAATCAGCACCGAGATATTCCGCAAGCAACTGAATTGCTTTAGGAGCAGCATTGTATTTTTTCTCTTTCAGATATCCGGTGATCCATTCCGGAACTTTGTTCTCGTAAAGTTTTTTCGATTCGAAAAGAACACCTGCTTTAGCAATCGTTTTCGGAAAGGTTTTGCGCTTGTCCAGTGTTTTGTACTTGTAACACAAAACAAGAATGGTGGAATCCAGCGGATGCTGAACATACGATTCCAACTCTTCAATATTCCGGATGTTCTGTGCTTCCTTGATGATTACAACCTGCTTATCAGACATCATCGGATAACGTTTCGCTTCGCTGATAACTTGCTGAACGTTTACATCGCGTCCGTATAGCACGGATTGATTGAATTCGCGTTCGGATTCATCGAGCACATTACTTTCAATGTAATCTGAAATACGGTCAATGAAATACGGTTCATCACCCATCAGAAAATAAACGGGTTTGTATACCTTCTTTTTAAGGTCTGCGATGATGTCCTTGTATTCCACGTCTAACCGGTTGCAGAGCGAAATTACACATTCGTCTGCATCGGTTTACAGTCCGATTATCAACAATTTCAGAAGCGGAGATGCTTTACGGTAAGGCCGTTGTTGATCAATTCTTTCAGAGAATCAATGCCGATCTGGAGATGTCTTTCCACATATCCGGAAGTAACTTTCTTGTCGCTTTCTTCCGTTTTAACGCCTTCCGGAATCATCGGTTGATCGGAGACCAACAGAATTGCGCCGGTTGGAATTTCATTGTGAAATCCAACAGAGAAAACAGTTGCGGTTTCCATATCTATTGCCATAGCTCGTGTAACGCGAAGATATTCTTTGAATTTTTCGTCGTGTTCCCAAACTCTGCGGTTGGTAGTGTAAACGGTTCCTGTCCAATAATCGCAATTGTGATTGCGTATGGTGGTGGAAATTGCTTTCTGCAGCGAGAAAGCCGGAAGTGCAGGAACTTCAGGCGGGAAATAATCGTTGCTTGTTCCTTCTCCGCGAATAGCGGCTATCGGAAGAATCAAATCGCCGATTTCGTTTTTCTTTTTCAGTCCGCCACACTTTCCAAGGAACAATACTGCTTTCGGGTCAATTGCCGTAAGCAGATCCATAACAGTTGCTGCGGTTGCACTTCCCATTCCGAAATTGATAATGGAAATTCCCCCCGCGTGCGCACTCATCATCGGTCTGTCCGTTCCTTGAACTTCAACACCGTTCCATTGCGCAAACATGTGTACGTAATTGGAAAAGTTGGTGAGCAGAATATACTGTCCCCAACCTTCCAGTGGAATTCCGGTGTACCGTGGCAACCAATTGGCCACAATTTCTTCTTTGCTTTTCATAGGGTTATTTCGGAGCAAAGGTACGTTGTTCATGGTCAACGATCATTATTCCTGATGAAGTCTGTGTAAACAGACAGGGAAATTCTAGTTTTACAACTGTGAAACATCTCAATTTTCCGCAATACGAGTTCAAGCTGCGTAAGTCCGGCGACGGATTTCAGATTCTGGATGAATTCAGGAAAAAATGGATCGCATTGACACCTGAAGAATGGGTGCGCCAGCATGTTTTACGCTGGTTGGTTACGGAGAAACAATATCCTGCGGGATTGATTGCAGTAGAGAAACGCATTTCCATCAATGGCGCGGAGCGCAGGTTCGATGCTGTTGTTTTCGATCGTGATTCACAACCGCAGATCATAGTCGAGTGCAAAGCTCCGGAAGTAAAGATTACTGAAGAGGTTTTTGATCAGACTGCGCGGTATAATCTGAATGTAAAGGCTGCAATTCTGTTAATCACAAACGGGCTTAATCATTATTGTTGTGTGATGGATCACGAAAATCAGAAGTATACTTTTCTGAAGGAACTTCCCCGATTTACAGAATAAAAAAAGAGCCGTTTAATTGTAAACGGCTCTTTTTTTATTGGTTGTGTTATTACTTCACAATCTGCAACGGCAGCATTTGTGTTGCATCTTTTGTAATCACGTGCACATTGTAAGCGCCCGATGGTACATTCAGATTGATTTGTGTTTGTCCTTTTACAGCGCCGCTGATTGACTTCGTATAAACAACTTCACCAAGAATGTTATAAATCACAACTTGCGTGTCAGTAGCTTTTTCGAAGTTCAGTGACAACTGGAATGAACCTGTAGTCGGGTTAGGGAATAAACCTGCAAAACCGGTTTCAGCGATTTCGTTAACTGCTGTACCGAAGTTCACAGTTACAGAATCCACATAAACGCATCCTGCTGTGTCTGTAATGGTAACAGTATAGGTTCCCGGTAACAAATTGACAGCTGTTGCTGTTGTGTCTCCGTTAGACCACAGGTAAGTTACGTTTCCGTTGTTGCCAACCGGCGTAATGGTTGCAGTTCCGTCTGCACAGCTTCCGCAGTTAGCAAGAGTAGACGATGTAGTTCCGGCAAATGAACCGCAAACACCGTAACCAACGTTGACTGTAAGTGTATCTGAACAGCCCGCTGAATCGGTAACGAGTACAGTATATGATCCTGCGAGTACGTTTTGAATCGTATCTGAAGTACCGCCGTTTGACCAAGCATACGTCAATGGACCGTTATTTCCCGTTACCACAACTTGTGCAGAACCGTCTGCGCAGGTTTGACAGCTGGATGAAACCGGAACAGCGGATAAAGAAAGAAGACCGCAAACGTCGTATCCAACAGTTACTGTGTCCATCACTACACAACCGAATCCGTCAGTAACAGTGACCATATACGTACCTGTCAGAAGGCCGGTAGCTGTTGCTGCGTTTCCGCCGCTAGGAGACCATGAATAAGTTGTTGTTCCCTGGTTACCGGCAACTGTAACTGTTGCACTTCCGTCGGCGCAAGTAAGACATGACGCCTGAGTTGCCGTTGCAACTGCAGTGTTGTTCAGACATACATCACCGAAATTCGGGCGGATTACGAATGGTTTAGCTAAGGTTGGTCCGAAATCTTCCACATTAGACCAGTTACCACCTGGAATAGTTGGCCACCATACCCAAATTTTATTCGCTGTGAAAATTGAATTGGTATTTCCAACTTGAAGTGTACTGTCAGCGTTGAACTCAATTGCCGTGACAACGTATTCCCCTGCTGTGATGTTGTATGGACCATTATGCATCGGGATGACATAGTAACGTGCTGAATCGTCAGGATAAAGGATCGTATCTGTAACAGCTGCTATTGTTGTTGGAATTCCACCGCTTGTATTCCATACTGCAAGACCCAGAGGGCGGCCTGTATAACCAGCTATAACGTAAACTCCGATAGACGTCAGAAGACCGTTGTTCGGTACGGTATATGATTGACCTAAATAACCGCCATTACCGGCGCCGATTCCCAACCCACCAACAACAGAGCCGTCATCACGTGCATAGGTAGAATCAACTACCGCGAAATACTGATATAAGGTATCGTTGTTATGTTGCTGATCCGTTCCGGAAGTTTGATTCGCAATAAACTGTACAGTATAAACTCCTGTGGTTGTAGGTGTGAATGAAGGAATCGTGAAATTGACTGTCGCGTTCGACGCCAGTGAAGTTGTTGCCGCACTGTTTGCGCTGTAAACATTTGTTGTTCCATTATAAACATTAACCTGCGCAGATACGTTGCTCAAAGCGTTGATTCCCAAGTTGCGGATTGTTCCTGCAAACGTGAGCGGTGTGGTTTGCGTTGCCGGCATCAATGTGTATTGCGTTGCCGTATCAGCTACCTGCATTTGAGCATCGATATTGTTTTGAACTTCCACAACCACATCGTCAATAAGCAACAGGAATTGGTCGTTAGAAGTGTTGCGGAAAGCAATATAAATGCTTTGTCCTGCGTAAGCACTGAGACTAACCTGGCGTGCAGTCCATGTAGTGTTTTCAGCGTTTACATTGAAAACCTGTGTGGAGTTGGTAACCTGATTGCCCAGCACACCTGTTCCTCCTGTTGGAGGTCCTTGAGTGGATGTCATAATGCGAACCGAATAACCATCGGGATAAGATGCATCGTAAGTAACCGCATTCCATTTCAAAACACAGTTTGCTGGCAGTGGTCCAATAAGGGGCGTCCACATCCAGTCATCAGAAGCTCCAGCCGGAGAATACCAGGAAGTAGAGAAGGCGCAGGAGTCTGCTACGTTAAAGCTAAAGTCTTCGCGACGTTCCCATGCTTCATTCACGTAAGCAACGTTTGTGTTCGGTGTTCGGTTATCAACGTTACGTTTGAGCCATCCTGCAGGGAAGCTGTAAGTTCCGGCTCCACCGGCAGTAGGTCCACCGATTCCATCGAAATCTTCCTGGAAAATGATTTGGGCATCAGCAACTGATAAAAGTCCGATAGCCGCTACCAAGGTTAGTATTAGTTTTTTCATGTGTGAGTTAGATGGTTTTGTCAGAAATGTGTCGCGAATTTACTCAATTGATCCTTTAAACTCAACAAAAAGGAACTTTGGCGTGAGAAGGTTATGGAAATCAGTCGAATAAATCCCTAATGTTTGCACCAGCCTCAATAATTATCTAAATTCGAAACTCTTAAAAAAATCAGCACACCGACCTAATCAATATGAAAACAAAAAATACGCTTTTACTTGCTGCTGCGGGGTTATTCGCAATCGGTTTAAATGCCGCACCCAAGGCGGTGCACGTGAATCCGGCGCACACGCCTGTTGAACAACTTCAGCCATCGGAGTACATGGGAAACACGATTATCGTTAACGTGTTGCCTGAATATCGCTCATTATGCGGAACTAATCAGATCGCAATTCCTGCGCTGAATGATTTCTTCCTGATGATCGGTGCTGATCGTGTGGAGAAAATGTTCCCAAATCATAAAGCACCTGAAAAGCTTTACAATGCACAGGGTGCGCCAATGGAAGATATTTCATTGATTTATACAGTTCATTACAACGGAGCAATGCCGTTGACAATGGCTATCGGTAAATTGTTCAATCTCGGTTACTTTGAATATGCACAGCCGTATTACATTCCTACTGCCGAATTCATGCCGAATGATCCGCAAGCAACGAGCGCATCGTCATATCACATTTACAAAATTGCCGCTGCTTCAACATCCGGAACTTCAGGTTGGGATATTTCAACCGGCTCTGCAAGTGTTGTTATCGGTATCACTGATACAGGTGTTGAATTAACGCATTCCGATTTGACCAATCAGATTGCATATAACACTGCGGATCCGATCAACGGTACGGATGATGATAATGATGGTTTCATTGACAACTATCGTGGATGGGATGTTGGTATGAACGATAATGATCCTACGTGGCAGGGTAACGCTCACGGTGTGCACGTGAGCGGATGTGCTGCTGCACAGGTGAACAACAGCACAGGTGTGGCCGGTTCCGGTTACAACTGTAAATTTCTTCCTGTAAAAATTGCAGATGCATCAGGTGCGCTTACCGCATCTTACCAAGGTATTACTTACGCTGCTGATCACGGTTGCAAAGTAATCAACTGCTCATGGGGCGGAACCGGCGGCGGTCCTTTCGGACAGTCTGTCATTGATTACGCAACGAACAATATGGATGCATTGGTTGTTGCTGCTGCGGGAAATAATTCTACAGATCAGGCTTTCTATCCGGCTGCTTTTGACAAAGTATTCAGTGTTGCTTCTACCGCAAGCAATGACCTTCGTTCTTCTTTTACAAACTGGAATTACACAGTTGACGTTTGTTCTCCAGGAACGAATATTAACGCGACTTGGACCGGCAACAGTTACACGCAGTCAAGCGGAACTTCAATGGCATCTCCGGTTTGCGCAGGTGTTGTTGCTATCGTTCGTGCATTCAATCCTACTTACACAGCTCTTCAGGCAGGTGAACGTGTGAAATTCACTACAGACTACATCTATAACGTTGGTTCCAATTCAAGCGCTACTTATGCAGATAAGCTCGGAACAGGACGTATCAATCTTTATAAGGCGCTGACTGATCCTGCAGGTCCTTCTGTATTGTATCAGAACATGAGTATCGTTGATAATAATGATGACGTACTTGTTGCGAATGATACAATGCGCATCACAGGAGATTTTATGAATTATTTGTCACCGACAACTAACATGACAGCAGTTCTTACGGTTGCTTCCGGTGGTACTTTCGTTACTGTACTCGACGGTACAACAAATCCGGGCGTGATAGGAACACTGGCTTCTGTAAACCACAATTCGGATCCGTATCAAGTGAAAATCAACGCCAATGCTCCTGCTAACCAGCCGGTAATTTTCAAGTTGACGATGACTGACGGTTCGTGGACTTACAATCAGTATTTTACTGTGATTGTAAACGTGGATTACATTAACGTTGCAATCAATCAGGTTTCTACTTCGATCACCAGCAAAGGTTTGATCGGTTATAATGCTGATGCGCAACAGCAAGGACTTGGATTTACATACAACGGAAGCGGTTCATTGCTTTATGAAAGCAGCTTCATGGTTGGTGTTTCCGGAAACGTACGTGACATGGCTCGCGGTACAGGAACAACTCCGGATGCTGACTTCACCTCATTGAATGTTGTTCATGAGAACGTACCTGCGGTGGTATCAGATATGGATCTGGAAGGTCAATTCCGCGACAACGGTTCTGCTAACGCACTTCCTGTTACGGTTCACCATACAGCATATGCGTGGAGTGCAGCTCCGCATGATAAATATGTTATTGTTCAGTATGTGATCCGAAACACCGGTTCAACAACATTGAATAACGTATACAGCGGCATTTTCTGCGATTGGGATATTGATGCAACTACATTCGGGGATAACAAAGCGGATTATGACAGCAACCTGAAGTTGGGATACACTTATCATACTGCACCTGGTTACTACTGTGGTGTGAAAGTTTTGACAAACACAGCAGCTGCAACATGTTACTCAATTGACAACGTGAATGGCGGTAATGGTGGTGTAGATATGTTCAACGGTTACGACGACTCTGAAAAGTATACTACACTTTCAACAACACGTGCACAAGCGGGGAATACAACTTCTACAGGTAACGACGTTTGTCAGGTTGTAGGAAGCGGTCCGTTCACAATTAATGCGGGCGATTCTGTTGTTGTTGCATTCGCACTTATTGCAGGTGATGACCTGGCTGATCTTCAGAACAGCGCTGCTGATGCGCAGACACAATATGACAATCAGGTTCCGCTTGGAACTGTAACTGTTGACGGAAGCGGTAACAGCAACGTGAATGTATACCCAAGTCCGGTTGCAGGGAACGCAACAATCATGTACAATGTTGCTGAGCAGTCGCAAACTGACGTACGTTTGTATGATGCTGCCGGTCGTGAAGTGATGATCATTTCACAGGGACAGAAAGCGGCAGGAACGTATACAGAAACTTTGAATACGGCAATGCTCCCTGACGGAATTTATGTGATTCGAATGGTGAACGGAGAAGCGGTGAACACACGTCGTTTTGTAGTTAGCCACTAAACTGAATTGATTTTCGAAAGTCCCGTTGCAGCAAAAGCAGCGGGACTTTTTATTAACCCCGCAGATGGTTATATTTGCACAAATTCAATATAAAAATGGACATCAGTAATGTAATTGCAATTGCCGGAATGCCGGGACTTTATAAAGTTGTGGCACAGGCTAAGAATGGAGTAATCGTTGAGTCGCTTATTGACAAGAAGCGTGTGCCTGCATTCAATTCACACAAGATCAGTGCGCTTCCGGATATCAGTATTTACACTACGTCAGAAGACATGCCGTTGAAGGATGTGCTTCAGAAAATATTTGATAAGACGAAAGGTGAAAAATGCACCGATCCTAAAACACTTGATGAAAAAGGATTGCGTGCATATATGGCAGATATTCTTCCGGAGTATGACGAAGAGCGTGTACACGTTTCTGACCTGCGTAAACTTTTCAGCTGGTTCAATATGCTTCATGGCGCAGGTTTGCTGACTGCCGAAGAGAAACAGGATGA
>JBJOKQ010000113.1:0-10130 GCA_046046005.1 Bacteroidota bacterium
ATAAAATACCCAACAAGTCGGGTATTTTTGTTGGTGGAGCATATCGGATTCGAACCCGAATAGTGCCTGAGGCACTATGAGTTCACGCTAGAAAGACAAGTGTTATGTACGGCATACATAAACTGCATTACCTATTATAGGTATCGCGCTGAGGGAGAGTCAGATATGCAAATTAAAACACCCACTGATGTGGGTGATTTAATTGGTGGAGCATATCGGATTCGAACCGATGACCTCTTCACTGCCAGCGAAGCGCTCTAGCCAGCTGAGCTAATGCCCCATGCGGCAAATTTAAGCACTTCGATTATCGTTGCGATTATAATCGCGAATATTATTTCTGCACTGTGAACTTCTGCGTATGCATCACGCCCTCCGTCTCAACGCGCAACAAATATATTCCGCACGTTAGTGAAGAAACATCAAGCGTTGTGTTTGCATTAATTACGTTGCGTGTTTCCTGCAAAACAATTCTGCCGCTTATATCGGCGATCGTTAATCTCGCAATTCCGTTGGAAGAATATAAACCTGTTAAATTCAATTGATCGCTTGCAGGTACTGGAAACAATTGCATTGCATCTGCCGTGCTGTTGTTCTGCACATTCAATGTCGGATTCTGACAGAAAACGGCATTCAAAGTATCCGCCAAAGGCGTTCCTGCAATCACTCCGGAGCCGGGAGCTGTTTCAATATAATCTCCTGTGATCTCCCAAATGATTGCGCCGCGCGCACCAACGGCATTGATATAATCTGCTTTCTTCCCAATGGATTCTTCATCATCGTATGAAACGAAAATCCCATTGCCCGTCAGATACGGAACCTCAGCGTTGCTGTCCCAATTACGCGTGTACGAATTGATGTTGTTGTGAATGTCATAATACAACGGAACTCCATCCGGCGGAAATGCATTCACCGCAGCTTGTCCGTTGGTCGGACCGCACAACGAAGTGTAACCGCTTTGCGTGCGACCGTAAAATGCAACACCGATGTTGATTTTGTTTGCAGGAACTCCGTACACAGTTGTCAAGGCGCGGAACGCACTGTCAATGTTGAAAGAAGGATCACCGCACGCCGGTGCATACAACGGTGAGTTGTGATTCGCGTTAGCATCCCATGCTCCGAAGAAATCATAACTCATCAGATTGATCATGTCAAGCAAGGGAACAATATTATTCCACTGTACATTCGACATGTGTGCCTGAGACGCACCGACGGCCGCTGTCAGCAGATATTGCTCGTTGTGTTGCAACTCAAGTGCGTCCAATGAATCGCGGATTTGTCGCATGAGTAATGTGAAATTTCCTGCATCTGCCGGACCACCGCCATGTGGCGCATATCCCGGATATTCCCAATCGATATCAATTCCGTCCAGATTGTAAAAGTTTACGTAGTAATTACAATCATGTGCAAAGGCTGCGCGCTTTACAGGATCAGAGGCAATGGCAGGAAAGTTATTCGACCAGGTCCAGCCTCCGATGGAAACAAGAACTTTGGCATTGGCATTGTGTGCACGATCTACAATCGATGTATTCGGTATGTATTGATTCGTGCTCCAATTGAACTGACCTTGCAACAGATTTTGTTCTGCCCAGGAATCGCCGAGCGCAATTGTTCCGTTGGGCATAGGTTGAAAGAAGCAATAATTGATAACCGTGTATTTCGAGTAATCAATTGTCATTGGATTTACCAATTGACTGCGATCGTACCATTGCCAGTCCGGATAATATCCGATGACTTCTTTGCACGGTGTTTGTGCAAACGACGAAAGCGAAAGAACGCCCGTCGTTAAAACGAGAAAAAGTTTTTTCATAAATTGATTGTTGAGTGTGAGCGCAACAATATTACGTTGTTACATTGAGCAAATACGCATCCGTCGTTCATCGGGTTAAGATTACGGGACGAACAGATAATATCTGCAAAAGTCAATTTTCATCCTGCGATATTGAACGGAATCCGCCGAATGAGTAGTTTTATGTTATGCGATTGCGTTTTGCTTTGCTTATTTTGATTGGTGCAATGAGCGCTCCTTTGCGTGCGCAATGGTTTGTGGGCGTGAAACTCATGGGAGTTTCCATTCACACTGATCAGATGGACAACAAACATCTTTTTTTGAATACCATCGGTAAGAATAAGCGTGTTGCATTTCATTTGGGCGGAGCGTTGACCGTTGAGTACCGCGTGAACAACTGGCTCGCTTTCAAATGCGATCAGGTTTTGTTTCGCGATTGCGCAGGAAAAGCTGCCGGCATGACAATGCTGAATGTACGTTACGTGCATGATTTTTCCCCGAACGATAATGCAAGTATCGGAGTCGGTCCGTTCTGGTATTACAGAAAAACGTGGACGTCGTTTGCCGCTTACAAAGACGATGGTTACTTCAAAGTTTCTCCGAATGGAAAATGGCAAACAAAATTTGTGTGGTACGGAGGAGAGATTGAATACAACAGGAAGTTGAATAAAAATCTTGATTGGTCGACTAATGTACTTCCGGGTATTCCTGTTGTAATCGCGGTTGCATCAGGTGTGCGCACTGGATTGTAACAGACTTAATGTTCAATTGACCATAACAATATCGTTTGGTGCGTTGTAATCGCTAACTTTACGAATGTATGTCTGTACAACGGTACAAGCTGGAGATAGAATATGAGTATGATTTTCTTGTTGTGGGAATATCGACACACGAGAAACCGCACCGCGTGGCTTGGGGATTGAACAAAGCATTGGAGCTTGATCTTACTAAACGCGATCCGTATACTTTGGCATTGAAGAAAAATGATCCGCCTTCGGACTTCACGCGTTTTACGTGGGATCATCCGGATTTCGAAGCGACATTTTCTTTGCTGAGTAATAAAGGAACGCACGGTTTGCTTGTATCGGAAGCACATCAGGCTGATTATCTCTTTATTGCAGAAGGTCCGTTTACAGACGAAGACGAAAAACAAATGATAGCGGATATGCGAACTGTGCCTTTTATATTGATGGCCTATCGCATTGAGCCCGCACAATTAAAATCAAAGCAAAATCTTATTTTCTGATATGAGCACACGAATTCAGTACAACCGCACAAAAATTGTTGCAACACTCGGACCGGCATCCTCTTCTCCTGAAATTCTGGAAGAAATGGTGAAAGCCGGAGCGGATGTTTTCCGAATCAATTTTTCACACGGCGATTACTCCGCTGTGGAAGAACAACTCGCAAACATTGCCACTGTAAATCGAAAACTCGGAACGCATACTGCATTGCTTGGCGATTTGCAAGGTCCGAAACTCCGCATCGGGGAAGTTGAGAATAACGGCGTGGAATTGGTTGAAGGCGCGCAGTTGTATTTCACAACTGAGAAGATGATTGGAAACGCGTCGAAAGTTTACATTACCTATCCGCAGTTTCCGCGTGACGTGAAGGCAGGAGAGAATATCCTTATCGATGATGGGAAACTCGTGTTGCGCGTTGATTCCACTAATGGAAAAGATGAAGTTGTTGCAACAGTTTTGCACGGAGGAATTCTGTCTTCGAAGAAAGGCGTGAATCTTCCGAATACTAAAATTTCACTGCCTTGTCTGACCGAGAAAGATCTGAAAGATCTTGAGTTTGCCTTGAATCACAAGTTCGATTGGATAGGACTTTCGTTTGTGCGGTCTGCTGCTGACATCATCGAGTTGAAAGGCATTATTCGCAATTACGACTCAGGTTGTAAATCGAAAGTGATTGCAAAAATCGAAAAGCCTGAAGCTGTTGCGGATATCGATTCCATTCTCGCAGAAACAGATGCGATAATGGTTGCACGCGGGGATCTCGGTGTTGAAGTTCCAATGCAACGCGTTCCGGTGATACAGAAAATGCTTGTGAAGAAATGTCGCGCCGCTTCAAAGCCTGTGATCATTGCAACACAGATGATGGAAAGTATGATCACAAATATTTCTCCTTCACGCGCGGAAGTGAGCGACGTAGCCAACTCTGTTATGGAAGGTGCGGACGCAGTAATGCTCAGCGGAGAAACATCAGTAGGAAAACATCCGCACAAAGTAATCGGTGCAATGTCGAAGATTATCGCACAGGTTGAGGAAGAAAGTGACATCTATTACTCTGCAATGAGTGATCGCGTTTCTGCTCCGGAAAGATATTTGTCGGATCAGATTTGCTATGCAGCTACGCAGCTTTCCAAACAGGTTGATGCAAGTGCGATTATCACCATGACGCATTCGGGTTACACTGCGTTCAAAGTTTCATCGTACCGTCCGAAAGCAAACGTATTTGTGTTCACGGAGAACTACAGCATTCTTACGCAACTGAGTTTGGTTTGGGGTGTGCGCGGATTCTATTACAACAAAGACATCAGCACGGATCACACGATTGCTGACATCAAGTTTATTCTGAAAAAAGCAGGACTCATTGCGAAAGATGAGTTTATCATCAACATTGCAAGTATTCCGATCAGTGAGAAAGGCAAAACGAATATGATCAAGCTGACTCAGGTAGAGTAGCAGCTCAATCTTCCAGCAAGAGAATTGCAGTGTTGATTTCGCCCAGCGTCTTCGTGTTGTTCTGATTTTTCGCAACTACAGCACCTCGCTGATATACATCTAGCGCTTTTTCTTTCGCACCGGAAATTTCATGGAGTTGCCCCAGTTTGTAATATGCTCCGAGGTAATCAGGATTGTCTGAAAGCAAAGATTCAATACGTGAAATCGCTTCTGCAATATTTCCTGCGGCCTCAAATTCCAGCGCAATAGCATATCTCAGAAAAGCATCCTGAGGTTCTGCTTTCAGCATTTCAAGAAGCTGTTCGAGACGCGAACTCATGATTACATTTCAGATTCAAACTGCGCAAGGAAACGCGCATCATTCTCGCTGAACAAACGAAGATCATTCACTCCGTATTTCAACATCGTGATGCGTTCAATTCCCATTCCGAATGCAAATCCGGAATAGACTTCAGGATCGATTTTGCAATTCTGCAGAACAGCAGGATCAACCATTCCGCAACCGAGAATTTCAACCCACCCGGAATATTTGCATACGTTGCAGCCTTTTCCATGACAGATCGTGCACGAGATATCCATTTCCGCACTTGGCTCGGTGAACGGGAAGTAGGAGGGACGCAAACGGATTTTCGTTTCTTCTCCGAACATTTCCTGAGCGAAATACAGGAGCGTTTGTTTCAGATCTGCGAATGAAACATTCTTGTCAACGTACAATCCTTCCACCTGATGAAAGAAACAATGTGCACGTGCTGAAATAGCTTCGTTGCGATATACTCTGCCCGGCATCATAATGCGCACGGGTGGTTGTGTTTTCTCGAGTATGCGAACCTGAACACTTGATGTGTGTGTGCGCAGCGCCACTTCTTTGCCAATGAAGAAAGTATCCTGCATATCACGAGCGGGATGATCTTCAGGAAAATTCAACGCAGAAAAATTGTGCCAATCATCTTCAATCTCCGGTCCTTCTTCAACGGTAAAACCAAGTCGACCGAAAATTTCAAGAATCTGTCTGCGCACAAGATTCAAAGGATGACGCGATCCTTTCCACTCCGGAACCGGAACAGTAAGATCAGCCCCGCTTTCACCCACATTCACTTCATCACTTTCCTTGAAACGATCAAGTTTTTCCTGTGCGGAAACTTTCAGTTTATTCAGAAGTTGTCCTACTTCTTTCTTCAGTTCGGGAGAAACGTTTTTGAAATCGTCGAACAGTTCAGAAATTTTCCCTTTACGGCTCAGATATTTCAAACGGAATTCCTCAGCGTGCTCTTTGCTTTTCGCTGTGAATTCTTCAACCTCATGACGTATTTTCTCAATGCGCTCTTTCATATTTCAATATCTGAATGCGTAAACTATTTAATCACTTTAATGGTCATCTTCACATCACGCAAAGGGCGATCGTTCTTGTCGCGAGGCTGTGAAGCTATCACATCAACCACTTCCATTCCGTCAACCACTTCGCCGAAAACCGTATAGCCTCCGTCAAGAGTTGGTGTGCCTCCGAAAGTGGTGTAAGTTTTACGTTGCTCCGGAGTGAAAACGCGATGCGGTGTTTTTGCATATTCTGCTTCGATGATAGGATTCACAATATTGGAGTAATAGATCAGACTGTCCTGCAAACGTAATTGCTGTGCGCGTTGCTGTGCGCGAATGAATCCTGCACGGAATGCAGCATTCGCCGGATTATTAATGTAAGCATCAAATATTTTCTGCTTAGCAGGTTGTTCAATGCGTTGTTTGATGAGTACGTCCAATGAACTGTCAGTGTATACGGTTCCTTCTACAATGTAAAATTGACAACCGGAAGATTCTTTGTTCGGATTTACTTCATCGCCTTGACGTGCTGCCGCCAATGCGCCACGCTTGTGATACAGATTCGGATGAAACTCTGCAGGTATGGTGTAACCCACATCTCCATTGCCAAGCATCTGACCTTTTTTCGCTTTCTTGGAATCAGGATCGCCACCCTGAATCATGAAATTCTTGATCACACGGTGAAACAATGTGCTGTCAATGGTCTTATTGGCAATGAGCTTCAAAAAATTATCGCGGTGCTTCGGAGTCTCATCATATAGCACAATTTTAATGTCTCCGAACTCTGTGTGAATCAGCACTTTAGAGCGCTTATCGGGAGCAACGTAAGAAGTAAAGAGAACAACTGTCATTGACAGTAAAACAAGGGGCAATATCCTACGGAGCATGTTGAAAACTTTTTTATATTTGTAAGGATGTAAAAGTAGTTATTCGTCTACTTTGCACCAAACCCGCATAAAAAAGCCTCCTGACGGCAAACATCAGGAAACAGTATGAGCAAAACTGTCGCAAAATTCGCAGGATTAATGGTTGTGGTACTTACCATAGCTGTTGCTTCGTTCTCTGTTGGTTGCAACAAGAACAAAGAATGCCGCGCTAACGTAACCGTTCTGACTGCCGTTGGCGGTTCTCCGGTTGTAGGAGCAGAAGTGAAACTTATGAGTGGTGATGTCACCATGACCGCTTCAACCGACGGATCAGGAACTGCAACTTTCGAATCGCAGCTTCCAATGATTCTGGACATTTACGTTAACGGAAATCCCACTGGTCGTGTTGCACGACTTGAAGAAGGCAAGACTGACGAAGTAACGATTCCTTAATTGATTTTATCAGGATTATTCCTGAACGGATATCAAAAGCCTCATCCACATCGGATGAGGTTTTTTGTTTTCAGGACTCTCACGAGTGCAGTCAGGACTTCCGTCCTGACTCGTACTCTGATTGAACTTTTTTAAACCGCCAAAAAAGTTCAATTGTTCAAACACTTTTTGCTCCGTCAAAAAGTGTTGCAAAAAGACGGGTCACACCCTAGGCGCACACACTTGCCATCGCTAATGAATTTCTCCGCCAGCGCCGGGATGATTCACGCGCTCTGCTTCGCGGCGCAACCCGCATTCCAACGCTTCGTGAATCCTCCTATGCGCTTTTCGCACTTGCCATCGCCGGAGAAATTCATCGCCGCGCTTGGGTGTGACAGATCATTCTATCTGAGTTAGTAGCCACTTCCAATTAAGAAGCAATTGCGATGTAAGTGTTTTGCACCGCAAAACACTTTTGTTCCGCCCTAGGAGATCGCAGCCGGGTACCCGCTTGCGGGTGGCGAGAGATCCAAGGCGGGAGCTTTTTTGCGAACTTTTTTGGCGGCACAAAAAAGTTAAATCATTATTCAATCAATCCTTGTTTCCGGAAATACAACACAATCGCTTCCTGCATGAACATATTCTGCTCTGCGGGACGCATAAACGGAAGTTTACCTACGGGTTCCCAATGTGGCCAACCGTCTTCATCGCGGCCTTTGAAAAGATAATAGCCGAAAGGTTCCAGCAGCGTGCAAAGTGCAACATGCATGACTTCCACTTTCTCATCTTTCGAAAATTTCTGTCGGCCTTTGCCCAGTTCCTGCACACCAATGATGAACAGCATCGATTGTACATCAATGTCGTCGCCGAATTGCGGTTTCAGTTTTTCCTTCACCACTTTAATCGACGCTATCACTTCATCTCGCTTCATCATTGTGCGAAGTTAAGCAGACAATTTTCAGGAAATGCATGCATGATTAACATATTGCTATTCACAATGCCGATCTGAAAACTGGAATTCGACGGCCGTTGCACCGCTTTCAGGGCGTTTATTTTTGTTGCATGAATTTCATCGATATTCTCATCATCATTCCGGTTCTCTGGGGATTCTGGCGCGGTTTTATGAAAGGCGTTGTGATGGAAGTGGCAACATTGGTTGCTTTCTTCCTGGGTGTTTGGGGCGGAATGAAATTCTCCGATCTCATTGCCGGCTATATCCGCGAATGGTTCACAACCGAATCGCCGTATGTGCCGCTGATTGCTTTCGGATTGGTTTTCGTTGCAATTCTCATTGCCGTTTTTGCGTTGGCAAGATTCATTGATAAGTCAATGGAAAAATCACCGCTTACCATTTTCAATAAACTGGCCGGCGGCGCATTTGGTGGATTCAAGTTTCTGCTTATCCTCAGCGTGCTTTTCTTTGTTGTGGATGCTGTTGAGAAAAGTGTAACAGTGATTCCGCCTGATATCAAAGACAACTCTTTGCTGTATCGTCCTGTCGCTTCAGTAGCACCGAAAGTGATTCCGGGTCTGCGCGAAAGCGATCTCGGTAAAATGATTCCGGATAAAGATGATGTGGAAGTCGGTGTTGATGTGAACGTGAAGTTGAAAGAAGATTCTCTCCAGGACAAGCAATAAACCGCAATACAGTTACTGAACTTTCTTCGCTTCTTTAAACTTGAACGAATTCATAAAGCGGTAGATATACGAATTACCGAGAAACTGATTGCCGGTAATTACCACCAACGTATACAGATTTTTACCGCGGTAATATTTACGCATCGTAATCACCCCTGCATTGCGATTCATAAAAATCTGATACTCGCGTCCAACTGTTCCGTTGTTGTTCACTACTTTTCCGCTGTCGGCGAGAATCGCGCCCATCGACCACGCATAGATCTCCGCATCTTTCAGCATGATGTCATCCAGCAAATCTCCCATCTTCTCTGCAGAGTCGCTGAGCATGTACGTTGAAAGCGAATAATACGCGTTGGAGTCCAATCCTCCATCCTGCGGTTCGTAATACAAACGCGCTCCTGCTGCATCACCAACCATCGTTGCAGTGTCAACAGGCATACCCGGAAATTCAATGTAAAATTCTTCGCCTTCCACAACGCGCCAGCCACCGGATGAACATCCTGCTACCAGTACAAGGAGAAAAGCGACAATGAAAATCCGCATGGCTTTCAATTTAGTGTGTTACGGTTGCATTCGTTATTGCCTCAACTCCCGGCAAAGTTCCTGCTTCAATGTACTCCAACAGGGCACCGCCACCGGTGGAAACATAACTTACTTTATCAGCAAGATTGTATTTGTTAATCGCAGCAACGGAATCACCGCCACCGATCAACGAGAACGCACCTTTAGATGTTGCGGTTACAATCGCATCAGCAACTGATTTTGTTCCGTGCGCAAAGTTTTCCATTTCGAAAACGCCCATTGGTCCGTTCCACAAAATGGTTTTTGAGTTGGCAATCACATCCGCGTAAATTTTCTCTGTTGCAGGACCGATGTCCAATCCCATCCATCCGTCCGGAATTGCATTTACATCGCAGGTCTGACGGTTTGCATCGTTCGCAAAATTGTCAGCGCAAATTGCATCAACAGGAATGTAAATGTTCACGCCTGATTTTTTCGCGGCTTCAAGAATTGCCAAAGCATTCGGTAAACGATCATCTTCCACCAGCGACTTTCCGATTTTTCCGCCCATTGCTTTTGCAAACGTGAAAGCCATTCCGCCACCAATGATGATGTTGTCTGCTTTCTTCATCAACTGCTCGAGAATGAGAATCTTGTCGGAAACTTTCGCTCCGCCCATAATTGCGGTGAATGGTTTTTCAGCTCCGTTGAGCACTTTATTTACAGATGCAATTTCTCCGCTCATCACGTAACCGAAACATTTGTTCTGCGGGAAGAATTTCGCAATCACAGCAGTAGAAGCGTGTGCACGATGTGCAGTTCCGAATGCATCATTCACATAAAAATCGCCAAGTTTGGAAAGCGACTGCGCGAATGTTTCATCTCCTTTTTCTTCCTGTT
>JBJOKQ010000114.1:0-10099 GCA_046046005.1 Bacteroidota bacterium
TTCCCTCCTGCCTTTTCCATTTCTTCAGCGGCGGAGAAAATTGTTCCTTCCAATTTAGGATGCGGCTCTGTTGTCTTTGCTGCAATCACAACGTTCGCTCCCATGGAAGCGAGCTTCAATCCTATTTCCTTTCCAATACCGCGGCTGCCGCCGGTGATGAACACTGTTTTGTCTTTAAACATCATTCTTGTTGATTTCAATATTTATTAATGTCATATCATCTGTCTGTTCCATTCCATCTTTCCACTGATCGAATACGGTGGCGAATCGCAGAGCTCTTTCCGAAACGGAAAGCGTTTGCGTCGTTGTCACAAGATCTTTAAGTCGTTTCGACATAAACTTCTTTCTTTCAGGTCCGCCGAACTGATCCACAATTCCATCAGAGAAAAGAAATACACTTACGTCCGTATCTAAATCAATAACATGTTCAGAATACGGAGTTGATTTTGGCAAAGATGATCCGATTGAAATTTTATCCGGCGCAATCGTCTCCAATGAACCGTTACGAACGAAATAAACAGGCCGGTCAGCCGATGCAATGATCAGTTTTCTTTGCTGAACATCGAACATCAATAAAGCGATATCCATTCCATCGTTGACTTGCCGGTTCTCGCCTTTCGAATTCAATGTTGAAAGAAGTTCTTCGTGAAGTGTATCCAGAATTTTTCCGGGACTTGTTACGTTCTTTTTAACGATAACTCTGTTCAGAATGGCAGCGCCAAGCATGCTCATCATTGCGCCCGGAACTCCGTGACCTGTGCAGTCTGCAACTGCCACATATCGCACGCCGTTTCTGCCTTCTGCAGCCCAATAAAAATCGCCACTGATTATATCACGAGGCTGGAAATAAATGAAATTGTTCGGGAACAATGCACTCAACTTATCCTTGGCCGGCAAAACTGCATTCTGAATTCTTGTAGCGTAGTTAATGGAATCCGTGATCTCCTGATTCTTGACTTCAATGATGGCTTTCTGTTCTTCAATTGCTGCGTTCTTCAACTGCAAAAGGTCGTTGTCGCGTTTCTTCCTGCTGTAATTACGAAAAACCACAACTGAGAAAATCAACAACAATGTTCCTATTCCGGCTGCGGCCCATTTGATGATCACATCCCTTTGGTTCTGCGCAGCTCGCGCAACGTTATCAGATTCCAATAAAGCAATCTTCTGCTTTTGCTCCTGAGCTTTATACTTCTTTTCGGTTTCTTCTGATGCTTGCGTTTTTTCAGCGTCAAAGACTTCCTGACGTAACGAGTCTGTAATCAGAAAATAATATGCAGACCTTTCGAAATTTTTCTCGCGATAAAAAGACTGCGCCAACATCTCGGTAGATTGAAGTGCATAGAAACTGTTTTCGAGTTTCACTGCCAGTTGATAAGCTCGCATTGCAGTCGTTTGCTCCGCCTTGATTTCTCCTGTAGCCTCGTACAACTCCGCCATCGTGGTGAGAGTGGTCATACATTCATAATCCAGTCCGCGACGCTCCGCCATGTCCAGAGATTTCATGAGATAAGACTTCGCCAACGCATAGTTCTTCATTTGGAGCAGTGTGCTTCCCAGATTGTTATAGCAGACCATGAGATGACCGGAATCGCTTTGAGCTTCAAAAATCTTCAGCGCCTTCATCTGGTAGGCATAAGCAGAATCCCACTTTTCCATATTGGAGAAATACAATCCTATATTGTCCACACAGGCAGCCATGCTCACTGTGTCCTTGAGTTGCGTGAAAATCCGTAAGGCTTCCTGAGTACGATCAATTGCAGACGCGAAATCAGTTGTGTAAAAAAATAATGAACCCCAATTTCTATTCAGAATTGCCAGCTGCTCTGTATCGTTGTTAGCACGGGCCAGATCCATACCTGCGACAAAACTTGCGGTTGCTTCTTCGTAAAGACCCATCCGCATGAACAAGACACCGCGTGCACTTAATATTTCTTCTTCCCATTCAACATATTTACCATCGCGGGCAACCTGTAATGCAGAATCAATCTGAAACATGGCTGAATCATTTTTGCCGTGATATCTGTATTGCCGGTTAAGGTTCATGCGTTCCTGGATCTCGACGGTATCCAAATGATTTGTGTTGCTTATATAAATTGCAGCATTAAGCAAATCAACACATAATACAGGGTCGGATTTATAGAACTCACGCGCCAGTGAATCCAACACTTCAACTTGCCTGAAAGGCTGCAATCCTCTTACCTGCGCAGAAAATTGAGCAGGTATCTGCTGAGCGGAAAGTGAATTCCCGAATACCAGAAAAAAGAATATGGATAAAGACGCAGGAACTCTCATGATGGGTTTGAATTACAAAGCTACAAATCCACGGAGATCATTGAACAAACTGCGTAAACACGATAAAATCAACCCAACTGCTGCTGCAATTATCGACTATTCTTCCGAAACAATCGGTTCGGATTTTTCATTACCAGCGTGTAGTCGGGATGACTTTCAATTTCTCTTGCCAACTGAGCACAACCGAAGTTGCTGTGATCTTCGGAATCATCGAACATAATAAATCCGCCTTCAACAAGTAGTTCATGTGAATTCTCAAAATCACGTTTTGAAAAATCGTAATCGTGATTCCCGTCTATGTAGACCATGGAAAGTCGCAAATCCGTTTTCAATTCTCTATTGCGCAAGTCTGCAATTCTATCATTTGACTTTAACAGCGCGAAGAACTCATCTGATGTATTGCGGAATACAAATGGCAAATTAGACTTACTGAAGAATTCAGTATTTCTCAGATAGGCTTCTTTAATGAACCCGGCGAACTCAACACGATTCACTTCGGGATCACCGGCCAAGTTTTCCAAATAGGCTGCATCTGTTGTTTGTTCATCTCTGTAACCACGAACAATCCACGGATCAACAGAGATTACCTGGTTCGATTTACCAAACTTTCTCAGCAGATAACACATGATGTTTGCAGACTGTCCCGCGTGCGCACCGATCTCCAGAATCGGATTATCATTGGGAAGATTCTTAATAGCGTGTTCGAAGCAAGCCACATTACCTCGGTGCTGCATACCTGCATTGCTTACCAGCAACCAGTTTATGAACTCATCTGACGTATCTGCAAAATGCGTTCCGGCAATCTTCTTTGCCAATTCAAGTCCTTTACGGCGCAGCGACATATTTTCAAAGATAGTCGCTTTCTCCATGATACTGTTTTATCGTAATTTCGCGCAGCTAATTTCACATACATGAGCAAGCCAATCATCTCCGGCATACAGCAAGTAGGAATAGGAATTCCGGATGTACACGCCGCATTCAAATGGTATCGTCAGAATTTCGGAATGGATGTTCCGGTTTTCGAAGAAGCAGCGGAAGCAAACCTCATGCTGCCGTATACCGGCGGCAAAGGTCACAGTCGTCATGCTATTCTTGCTGTGAATATGAAAGGCGGAGGCGGATTCGAAATCTGGCAATATACCAGCCGGACTCCTGTTCCTGTTTCATTTGAAATTCAGCTTGGCGATATCGGACATTTCGTAACACGCATGAAATCGGATGATGTTAAAGCGTCTTATGAATTTCTGAAAAGTCGCAATGCAGATTTGCTCGGAGGATTGACAACATCACCTGACGGGCAACCGAATTTCTTCGTGCGTGACCCTTGGGGCAATATTTTCGAAATCGTTCCGGGAAATGATTGGTTCGGCAAAGGAAAACAACACACGGGCGGTCCTGCGGGCGCTTTGCTCGGTGTGACAGATATTGAGAAGTCAAAAACATTTTACGGGAACATTCTGGGCTACGACACTGTTGTATATGATAAAACAGGAACGTTTGACGATTTGAAAAATCTTCCCGGCGGAAACGTCGAAGTACGTCGTGTGTTGCTGAAGCATTCCAAGCCACGTGCAGGAGCTTTCTCTCGCCTGCTCGGTTCCAGTCAGATTGAATTAATACAGGTGCTCAACAAAACGCCACGCAAAATTTTCGAAGGACGCTGGTGGGGCGATCGTGGATTCATCCATTTGTGTTTTGACATTGTAGGAATGAAAGAACTGAAAGAGCTCTGCGAGAAAAACGGACATCCATTCACTGTAGACAGCGCAAACAGTTTTGACATGGGAGAAGCTGCAGGACACTTCAGTTACATCGAAGATCCGGATGGTACGCTGATTGAATTCGTAGAGACGCACAAAGTTCCTGTGCTGAAAAAACTCGGTTGGTATCTGAACTTAAAAAATCGTCCTGCTGAAAAACCACTTCCGGATTGGATGGTGAAAAGTATGGGATTGAATCGTGTGAAGGATTAGAGTGCAGCGCGAAGTTACTTCTTGCGCAATGCGTTCATTTCAGCTACGATTTCCGCTCTGAGCGTAACGAGTTTTTCCACTTGCGATTTATCTGAACGGAACGCCGAGAGCAAAGCGGATTTCCCTTTTGCTTTTTTCATTCTTGCCCAATATTCCTGCGCGATATAACCGCAGATTGGCATTGCAATCATGTATGCTCCCAGAATATACCAATTGCGGAAAATCAATGCAACTGCAAGCGAAGTAAGTCCGTACCAGATCTGCCATAAAAATGTTCCCACAGTTCCGCTGATGGATGAATGCCATTCCATGTGCTTCACAATTTTCTGCGCCAACGCATACGGAACTTTGTACGGCACGTAGTTCGTAATCGTTCCGAAAAGCCACACCGGAAACAGCAACACGAAATACAAAAAGTCCCAAAGCAATCCAGCTCCTCCGATGGACTCCACACCTTTCGGACGCAACAGCCAATCGCGCACACCGATATCTTTTAATCCAAGCAAGTACGCATCCACTTTTTCACGCAAAGTCAGCACGAGCTCTGCATTCGTATTGGTCAACTCATTTACAGTTTCTGCGATCTGCTTTGAAACAACATGTCTGTCGTTCTGATTTTCCGGATCCAGACCTTGTGTTGCCGTCCATTCATCCAGCAGAATATCTTCCAGTCCGTTTACGAGTTCGTCGTTTGCTTTGTTCTCGATGATCACGAGACATTCCGCCATTTTCTTCTCGAGATCACGTGTAAACTGATTCATCGCGCGGGCTTTATCCTGACGGTACAAAGCTTCGTAATCTTTCATCGCGAAAGGTTCTCCGCACTCTATGTAAACACGTGATCTGAATTTCCATGGAGAGGAATCGTAGTTGATTCCCACCGGCACAATAGTCAGATTCAGATTGAAGTTATTCTTCTCTTCTGCTCCGAATGCAATTCGCGCTGTTCCTTTTTTCAATTTGCGCAAACGACGTTCCTGGATGCACAGTCCTTCTGAAAAAATCAGAATGCACTTGTTGTCTTCCAACATCTCTGTGCACTTGTCGAATGTCTCATCATTCTTTGCAAGATTTTCCGTTCCTTCCAATGCACGATAGATGGGAATGATTCCGACAAAGCCGAGAAATTTTGCAAGTGCCTTTTTTCGGAATACATCCGAACGGGCCAGGAACCAATTGCGTCGCGGCAATGCACTTCCCACCATAATTGCATCCATGAATGCGTTTGGATGATTCGAACAAAAAATTACGGGACGATCTGTTGGAATGCGTTCAATTCCGGTGACATTCTTCTTGCGGTTAAACCGATAGAAGTAACCCATCCAGATTCCGAAGGAATACCATAAATACCAATAGAACACCGTTCCCAAAAAACGCATAGACGCAAATTTACTAAATGCCGGCGTAAAGGCGCTGAATCGGTAAGAATAGACAGGCGTTTACTTGTTCCCACCTCCGCATTGAGCTATATTTGAATAACGTATCTGACCAAATGAAAAATATACTCCTCGGCGCCGCACTTTTCTGTGCACTCACTTTGCCTGCCCAGCAATTCATTACAACCAATTCCGGTCGCGCTTTAACCTTCCGCGAAGTTCAATCGCAATATGCGCAATGGAAAGACACCGCAGATCTGCAGCACACCAAAGGTTGGAAAGCATTCAAGCGTTGGGAAATGGAAGTGGCCATGCACACCGACGGTTCCGGCGAACCCGGAGATGCAAGTGAATATTTCACCGCAGCAACAGAATCTGCTCGTCAGAGACAACCTTCAGATCCGAATCAAGTAGCGTTCAACGCATGGTATCCAGTCGGACCGGATTATCTTCCTGCCAACCTTACCGGTTATATGGAAAACGGAATCGGACGCATCAACTGCATTGCGTTTCATCCAACAGATGTGAACACATATTACATCGGTGTTGCGCAGGGCGGAATGTGGAAGACCACAAACAACGGAGCTACGTGGACACCAATGACAGATCAGTTGCCAATTACGCGTATCAGCGATATTGCCATTGACCCAAACGATCCGGACAGCACAATGTATATTTCTGTTTGCGATTTCGAATACATAGGATTCGGTTTGTTCCTCAATGGTCGCAAACGCAATACGCATTACGGTGTTGGTGTTTACAAAACAACTGACGCTGGTCAAACGTGGCAATCAACAGGTCTTACATTCAACATGACAGATGAAGACGCTTCGCTCATTTGTAAAATCATTGTGAATCCTTCAAACAGCAATGAAGTCCTTGCATGCGGTGTAAGCGGAATGTATCGCTCTACCGATGCAGGAGCTACGTGGACGAATATGAATTCCGGATTATTCTGGGACATGATTCCTGTTCCAGGATCACCGAATACAATTTACGCCGCAACAGGTTGGGTAGCTACAAGCAACATGGGAAGCGCAGGAGTCTGGAAGTCTACTAACTTCGGACAAACCTGGTCTTTGCTTACAACAGGAATTCCTGCAACAGGAACAGTACAGCGAGTGAAGTTGATGATGGCCCCTTCCGATGTGAATTACATCTACGCAATCACTGTAAACCTGCAAAGCGGATTGTATGGCATTTACAAAACAACTAACGCCGGCAACAACTGGAACTTCATCAGTCCGAATCCGAATGTATTGGATGGTAATGACGGTTCAGGCTCAGGCGGACAAGGAACATACGATATCGGCGCATGTGTTTCACCAACAAATCGTGATGAAATTTATATCGGCGGCGTAAATCTCTACGGATCTTCCAACGGAGGTACAAGCTTTCAACCGTCTTCACACTGGACATTGGATTATGGCCCGACAGCGCACGGCGATATACATTATCTCGCAATACAACCTGTATCCAACCAATATTTCATGTGCAGTGATGGAGGCGTTTATAAAACGAATGCGATCGTTACACAAACCTGGAATTCCGCCAACAACGGAAATCCTTGGCAAACACAATGGACGAATCTCAGCAACGGAATTCAAGTGACATCGTTTTATCGTTTATCAAGTTCGCGTGTTGGCGATGGTCGACTTGTTGCAGGTGCGCAGGACAATGCAACTTTCTATTATGACAATGGAGGCTGGAGTACTATTTTCGGAGGTGACGGTATGGATTGTTACCTCGATCCTTTGGACAACAACATGATTTTCGGATCGAGTCAATACGGTAACTTTTATCAATCGCCGGATGACGGTGTAAGCGCATGGTGGCTTAATGCCAATGTAAATAGTGAAAGCGGAGAATGGACATCACCCATCGTTGCAGATTACAACAATCCCGGAACGATTTACATCGGTTTTGAAAACGTCATGCAATCAACCGACAATGGAAACACATGGAATGCGATTTCCAATTTCCCTTTCGTGAATTCGTCAGTAGAACTTTCTGCATTGGCAGTTTCAAATTCAAGCAGCAATACATTACTAGCAGCAAAACGTATTCGTTACGAGTTGAATGAACCTTCGCGATTGTACAAAACAACAAACGGAGGCGGATCGTGGACGAATATCACCGCAGGATTGCCGGACTCACTTTATTTCACTTCAGTTGAGATTTCAGAGAACAACGCCAACACATTTTACGTTACGTGTGCCGGATTCTCAGGCGGCAATAAAGTATTCCGCACAACAGACGGAGGAACTACGTGGCAGAATATTTCATTCAATCTTCCGAACATTCCTGTCAATTGCATCAAGTACATTCCGGGAGGAAGCGGAGATGTAATGATCGGAACTGACATTGGCGTTTATGTTCTCAATTCAACTGCATCGGCATGGGTAAATCAAAGCACAGGATTACCGAACGTCATTGTGAGTGACATTGAATTCAACGTGCCGCTCAATAAAATTTACGTGAGCACATTTGGACGTGGTATATGGGCAACGGACCTTGATGTGTTTACCGGAACTGCAACAATTGCGCAAACACAACCGCAGATCAATCTGTATCCCTCACCGAATAACGGTTCGTTCAGCATCAACATCGCTGCAGAAAACAGCAACAACAATTACACACTCGAAGTAATTGATGTAATGGGCAAAGTGGTACACACGCAGAATCTGAACGGCGCAGGCACACACAATGTAACATTCGCAGGCGCACCTGGAATTTACTACGCGCACATTCGAGGCACGAGTTATTCGGGAGTGAAGAGTTTTGTGATTGAATAATGTTCAGGCGGGCTGCTGCTGCGCATCACCGGGCTTTCCGCAGTGCGCGGCACTTTGCTGCAATCCCTGCCCGATTTGTGAGAACTTCAACTAAACGTTGAATTCCAATCGCATGCCTTTATACAGTTCGTTAATGGCTCCGTTGTTGTAAACCAGATTTCCGTTTACAAAAGTGCTCACCACGCGGGAATGGAAGGTAGTTCCTTCCAATGGCGACCATCCGCATTTGTAAAGCAGATTGTCTTTCGCAACTGTCCAATGCTGCTGCGGATGCACGAGCACGAGATCCGCCCAATAGCCTTCGCGGATATATCCACGCTTGTCAATGCGGAACAAATCTGCCGGCGCGTGACACATTTTCTCCACTACACGCTCCACGGAAATTTTTCCTTCACGCGCTTTCTCCAGCATTGCCACCAGCGAATGTTGCACAAGCGGCCCGCCGGAAGGAGCTTTCAGATAAGATTGCAGCTTCTCCTCGATCGTATGCGGCGCGTGATCTGTAGCGATCACATCAATTCTGTTATCAAGCAAAGCTTTCCAAAGCGCTTCGCGATCGTTTGCCGTTTTCACGGAAGGATTCCACTTGATGAAATTTCCTTTGGTTTTGTAATCCGCATCCGAAAACCACAAGTGATGAATGCACACTTCCGCAGTAATCTTTTTCTCTTTCAGCGGAATCGAATTATCAAACAACTCCAATTCATCTGCCGTGGAAATATGAAATACATGCAAACGCGTCCCGAATTTCTTTGCACGCGCAATGGCTTTGGATGAAGACGCATAACATGCTTCACGACTTCTGATCAACCCGTGATAATCAGCAGGCATATCATCACCGTACTTCGCGCGGTATTCTTCAATATTGCGTTTGATCATCGGATCATCTTCCGCATGTACGGCAATCAATGTTTTCACTTGCGCAAAAACTTTATCGAGTTGCTCTTCATTATCCACAAGCATGTCGCCTGTTGATGATCCGAGAAATATTTTCACACCCGCAACATTACGCGGATTGATCTTCAGCAACTCGTCCAGATTGCTATTGGTTGTTCCGATGAAGAACGAATAATTCGCAAGAGAAACATCCGCAGCGCGTGCATACTTTTCTTCAAGGCGATCAACTGTTGTTGCAGGCGGCGCTGTGTTCGGCTGTTCCATGAAAGATGTAACACCTCCGGCAACCGCAGCTTTCGCTTCGGTGTAAATTTCACCTTTGTGTGTAAGACCGGGCTCGCGAAAATGAACCTGATCATCAATTACACCGGGCATGAGCCACAATCCAGTGGCATCAATTACCTCCGCATCTATCGCTTCTATTCCGGAACCGATTGCAGCAATCTTTCCTTCTGAAATAAGCACATCGCCGGCAGTAATCTTGCCTTCGTTAACGATGTTGGCGTTGCGGATCAGGTAATTCATCAGAATGTAACATTAAGCGTAAGCACTTCGCCTCCGCGTTGAACTTTAATGGTTGTAGTCTCGCCTTTCGAAAATTTCTGTAACTGCGCCATGTAATCTCCCATCTTCTTGATTTCAACGCCGCCCATTTCAACAAGCACATCCCCGGTTTTTACTCCGGCAGCTGACGCAGGTTTTCCATCGGTCACTCCGTCAATCTTCAACCCCGGACCTTCAAAAGTATAATCAGGCATTATGCCGA
>JBJOKQ010000115.1:0-10067 GCA_046046005.1 Bacteroidota bacterium
CATGGGAAGCAGTGAAGTAACCGCGAGCGGAACCGCTTCTGTCATCCACCACCACGCCATGATCATCACTACGGCTGACATCAATTGGGCTTCAACCGGAGCCTGCGTAAAAAAACGGAGGATCAACGCCACAACAACAGCAGCAACAGGCCCGGCAATTATATGTATGCGTTGATTCATTACTTTTGAGGAAAAATAACCCTATGAGCAAACTTAACAATCTTATTCTCATTGCAACGGTTTCTTTTCTTGTATTCGCATGTACACCATTGAAAAAAGGAACCGCATCCAATACTGATTATGCCGCACAGGGATATGTAAAGGCAATGGTAGTTGATATCGAGCTTGACGGATGTAAATACATGCTCGAACTTGAATCGGACAAGAAGAAACTGGAACCGGACGGATTGCAGGAAATTTTCATGCACGACAGCTTGCCGGTATGGATCAAATACAAACATGCGGATCGCATGAGTATCTGTATGGCGGGAGAAACGATTGATCTGATAGACATCAAGAAGCGTTGATCTATTAATTCGGATTTCCAATTCCGAATTCCGCAAGTGAAGAAACAGTGAACAGTTAAACAGTGAACGCAAAGCAGATCAGAATAATTTTCCTCGGAACTCCGGAATTCGCGGCTCATAGTCTTGAAGCGCTGGCGGCTGAAGGCTACAACATCGTTGGCGTTGTTACAGCTCCGGATAAACCTTCGGGTCGCGGACAGCAAATCCAGAAAAGTGCGGTGAAAATTTCCGCTGAGAAGTACAATATTCCTGTTCTGCAACCCGAGAAACTGAAATCACAGGAGTTTATTGAACAGTTGCGCGATCTGAATCCGGACCTCATGATTGTTGTTGCATTTCGAATGTTACCGGAAGTTGTGTGGACAATGCCGAAGATGGGAACATTCAATCTGCATGCTTCTCTCCTGCCCGATTACCGTGGCGCTGCACCAATTAACTGGGCTATTATAAATGGTGAAAAGAAAACAGGAATCACCACCTTTTTTCTGAAACAGGAGATTGACACAGGCAACATCATTTTCAGGGAAGAAATTGAAATCGGAGAAAACGAAAATGCAGGTTCACTGCATGATCGAATGATGGTGGCAGGAGCAACTTTAATCCGTAAGACAGTTGATGCAATTGCACAAGGAAACGCACCTTCCATCGATCAACGCAGTTTGATTGCTGCAGGAACACTACCGAAAGAAGCACCGAAGCTTTTCAGAGAAACTTCACGCATTAATTGGAGCAGCGACGGAAATTCTATTCGCAATCATATACGCGGCTTGAGTCCTTATCCCGGTGCATGGACAGAAATGTACAACGGCGATGAACCGGCACTTGCAGTGAAAATATTCACCGCAAAATTCTCGAATGCAATTCACCACTTGCCTATTGGTACTGTAACTGATGATTTTCATGTTGCTGTGAAAGATGGCTGGATCGCGATTGAAGAAATACAAGTTCCAGGAAAAAAACGTCTCAGTATTTCTGAATTTCTAAAAGGATTTAAGAAAAACGGAAAGTTGCAATTTCAATAAAACCGCTGAAACCCTTATCCTGAGCGGTTTTCAGCCGACGTTATCAACACCGATTTCAAATTATCAACAAAAACGCATTCGACTTGCTCGTGATGTTGCAGCATTTGCGAATCGTTCTATTTTTGCGACTCTGAAATTCACAACACCCTATAAACTCACATTCAAATGAACAAAGCAGAACTTATTGAAGCAATTGCAAATTCAGCGAAAATCACAAAGGCTGATGCACAACGTGCACTTGATGCAACTATTGACAACGTATCTAAAGCGTTGAAAAAAGGTGACAAAGTTGCCCTCGTAGGATTCGGAACTTTCTCTGTTGCAAAACGCGCAGCTCGCACAGGTCGCAATCCGCAAACAGGAAAATCGATTAAAATTGCAGCGAAGAAAGTTGCGAAGTTCAAAGCAGGAATCGAGCTTGCAAAAACTGTAAACAAGTAATCTGAACTGAATTCAGGCTTTACAATTTTTGTTTCTAAATAAAACCGTTTTCCATAAAAAGGAAGGCGGTTTTTTTATGATTCAACTCAGCAATGCTGCACCGCAATTTCAGTTGCATATCTGAATATTTATTCTAGCTTTGTTATCCCTTAAAAAATTCTCCCCGAAATGAACAAAGCTGAACTAATTGAAGCTATTGCAGCTGCTGCAAAGCTTTCTAAAGCAGAGGCCGGTCGCGCACTGGATGCCACTGTCGACAGTATAGCGAAATCATTGAAAAAAGGAGACAAAGTTTCTCTGAATGGTTTCGGAACTTTTTCAGTCGCAGAACGATCTGCACGAACGGGAAGAAACCCGGTGAACGGAACCACAGTTCATATCGGAATGAAGAAAATCGCGAAGTTTAAAGCAGGAACTGAACTTACTCGTCGCGTTAACAAATAGCTTGCAATCTTGCACTAAAGAAACTCTCTGTAAACACAGGGAGTTTTTTTATTTCCGTAAGTGAGATTGCATCATTCTTGGTAGTTTTGCAACCAAATGAGCAAAGAACAAAAAATCAAATCTTTCGATCCGAATTCACCCGGTGATCCGGATGCGAACATATACGGACTTCCATTTACGTGTGAAGAAGCCGACACTGTAATCGTTCCCGTTCCTTGGGACGTAACGGTTTCCTACGCAGACGGAACTGCTAACGGTCCTGAAGCGGTTTTCAATGCTTCGTTCCAGGTTGATCTTTACGAACCTGATCTGGAAGACGCTTGGAAAAGCGGAATTGCAATGGATGAAATTCCATTGAAACTGAAAGCGCGGGCAGAAGAATTGCGTTCGCTTGCGGTGCAATATATTGATGCGTTAACAAACGGTGAAGATGTTGACGCTGATCCTGAAATGCAGAAAATCCTGATGACCGTTAATGAAGGTTCTGCAGAATTGAATGCATGGGTAAAGAACCGTTGTTTGCATTGGATGAAAAAAGGCAAACGTGTTGGTTTGCTCGGAGGTGATCACAGTACGCCATTTGGAATGTTGCAGGCACAAGCTGAACAACATGAAGAATTCGGAATTCTGCAAATAGATGCACACGCGGATTTACGTGTGGCTTATGAAGGATTTACATATTCACACGCATCTATCATGTACAATGCATTGAGCATTCCTCAAGTAAAAAGACTCGTACAAGTAGGCATCCGCGATTTCTGTCAACAGGAAAAAGAAATCATTGACAACAGTAAAGGCCGAGTGATCACTTTCTTTGACCGCGATATGCGTCACGAGAAATACAAAGGAGTAACGTGGCACGAAATCACTAAGCGAATCATCGCTTCACTACCGCAGAAAGTCTACATCAGCTTTGATATCGACGGACTGGAACCGGGATTGTGTCCGCACACTGGTACTCCTGTTGCGGGCGGACTTGAATTTGAACAAGCCGGATATCTGTTTACGGAATTGGTGAAATCCGGAAAACAAATTATCGGATTCGACCTGAACGAAGTTGCTCCCGGCCCTGACGGAGATGAATGGGATGCGAACGTTGGTGCACGCATGTTGTATCGTATGTGCAATATAATGACAATGGCGGCGAACCGTAAATAATGGAAACGTACGAACAGAAGTTATACGAGCATCTCAAGCAATTTGTCAGTGAGCAACGATTGGCGCGCATTGATGATGTGGCGAAAGAACGCACGAAGTACATTACTGTTGCTGTTGAAGATATCTATCAGCCGCACAATGCAAGTGCAATAATGCGCAGTGCCGAGTGCTTCGGAATTCAGGAGCTTCATATTGTGGAGAATAAGAACAAGTATTCTCCGAATATGGAAATCACGAAAGGCGCCAGCAAGTGGATTGACCTCGTGCATTACAATAAATCGGAGAACAACACCATGGAGTGTGTTCGTGCTTTGAAGAAATCCGGTTATCGTGTTGTAGCTACCACGCCGCATGAGAAATCGCGGACTATTGATAAACTCGATATTGCCGCAGGACCAGTGGCTTTGTTTTTCGGAACGGAACTGGAAGGAATTACAGATGAGCTTCGCGACAACGCAGATGAACTTGTGAAAATTCCAATGTACGGTTTCACAGAGAGTTTTAATATCAGCGTTTCGGCAGCTATATGCCTTTACGATCTGACCACTCGGATGCGTAATAGCGGAGTGGAATGGCGGTTACCGGAAGCAGATCTCACCAAACTCAAACTCGAATGGTTGAGGAATACAATTCAGCGGTGTGATTTGATTGAGAAGCTTTTCCGAGAGACGTTAGACCTTAGACTTTAGACGTTAGAGGATTTGTCTATACGAATCAGTAACCATAACGATGCACAATGATGTTTTAGACTAATCCACAAGGCAGGAGCGCCCACCCAGGTCTAAATTCTAAAGTCTAAAGTCTATTATGTATATTTGGTAAACATCATAACCAAATCATTATGGGCAAAGGCGACAAAAAATCCCGCAAAGGAAAAATCTTCCAGGGTTCTTACGGAAAAACACGTCCGAAAAAGAGAAAGAAAGCTGCAGCTCCTGCTAAGAAAGCTGCTAAGAAAAAAGCTCCGGCAAAGAAGGCCGCTAAAAAATCTTCTTAAAGAAAAAATCCTCTCCCGAAACGGAGAGGATTTCTTTTAGGGTGCAAGTCGTGCTGTTTTCCAAACATTACCTGACTTCATAAAAGCAATACGATCATGTAAGCGACTTGGTCGTCCTTGCCAGAATTCCAAATGATCCGGAACTAAAACGTAACCGCCCCACCATTCCGGACGCGGAACTTCTTTTCCTTCGAACTTTTTATCTATGTCCGCGAGAATATCATCCAACGCTTTTCTATCTGCAATGATTTCACTCTGCGGTGATGACCACGCTCCCAGCCTGCTAGATCGCGGACGATTTGCAAAATACAAATCCGATTCCGCGGCACTTTGCTTAACGATCTTTCCTTCAATGCGCACTTGTCTTTCCAACTCCGGCCAGAAAAACGTCATACATGCGTTCGGATTCTCTGCAATGTTTTGTGATTTGCGACTGTTATAATTCGTGTAAAACACAAAACCATTTTCGTTGAAATCGCGAAGCAGAAGTATACGCGCTGATGGTTTCATGTCGTTGCCAACAGTTGACAAAACGAAAGCATTAGGTTCATGTACTTTTCCTTCAACTGCTTGCTTAAACCAATTCCCGAACTGCACTACAGGATCTGAATCGATCATGGATTCATCCAGATGTATTTGCATGAAATCGTGACGCAATTGATTGATATAGTCTCTGAGATTTTCCATTTTATCTTAATGATTCAATGATCAAATTAACAAATGATTCAATCGGCGTTCCCGAATTTATTGATATGTGCACCGAGTAATTTGAGCATTGTATCAAGCTCAATTCAGTCCCGGATCCAACGGAAAATTAGCCATCGGGGAAAACTCTTTTCCCAATGAACGCATAGCTTTCGACCACAATTCCTTCGACTCCGGATCGAAAATCAAATCACGATTCATCTTCGAAACGAACCACGATTTTTTATCCATTTCTGTCTCCAACTGTTTCGGTTCCCATCCGGAATATCCAATGAAGAAACGCATTTCCTGCTGACCGATTTCTTTCTGTTCAATCATCTTGCGCACCACTTCAAAATCACCCAACCACCACAAGCCCGGAGCAATCGGAATGCTGTTCGGAATTACTTCGCCCAAAGTGTGAACATAAAACAATTGATCGCGCTGTACAGGTCCGCCGAAATAAATCCTGTGTTCTGACTTCGGAAAATCAGGAATCACTTCGTGAACATTCATATCAGCCGGTTTGTTGAGAATAAATCCTACCGAACCCTTCTCATTCAATTCAGCAAGCACAACAACAGCACGTTTGAAATAGTTATCGTCGAGAAACGGTTCCGACAAGAGCAGTCGGCCCTGTTTAATTTCCAGTTTGTTGGCTTGAAATAAACTCATTTTGTTTTCAGCACGTTAAATGAAATCCTGAAATCAGATTTCCGCTTCCACTTCCACACTTTTGTTCAGCAATTCATTCAGCTTGCGTGCTGTTTGAGAGAAATATCTTTTCTGACGGTACGCACCCACCCAAATAATTCCCTTTACTGCATTCGTAAGAAAAATTTCATCTGAATTAAGCAAAATGGAAAGCGGCAATGGCACTTCGTAAACGGCAATGCGATTCGCTTGTGCAATATCCATGATTACGCTTCTCATGATTCCGGAAACACAACCTTCCGAAACGGGAGAAGTGTACAACACTCCATTCTTAACAGCAAACAAATTAGAGCCGGTAGCTTCAATAACGTTACCGTTCTGGTTAATGAGAATTGCATCGTCTACATTCATAGCTTTCGCATGAAGCGAAGCAAGTACATATAACTCAGAATTCGCCGTTTTCAATGTAGAAAGTTTATTGATCGGCTTGCGAATATCCTGATACAACTCAACACTTATTCCTTTCTCGTTGATGTGATATTGATCACTTTCAATCGGCCACAACTCCAAATGCCATGAAGCATCATTCGTTTCCGGTGCGTAGTATCCGCCATCGTTGCGGAACACAGTTAGACGTAAACGACTGCTTGGAGGACAACCATTCGCTTCCCACAATTTCTTCGCCCACGATTCAAGAGAATTAGCAACGAAACTGTCCGGTAAACGAAGTTGCAATAGCTGAACACCTGTAAGCATTCGCTGCATATGTTTACGGGAAAAGTTGAGTCGTCCGCCGATCATGCGCATACTCTCAAACAATCCATCGCCATAACGGAATGAACGGTTATGACTTGTGAAGATCGGTTGTGTACCGTCCCGCAATTCGCCATTGAAAAGTAGAGTTGCCACCTGCTTTTTTTCCGAAAGTAGGAAAAAATATCATTTCCTGCTTTATCGAACGGATAAACGAGCCTTAAGGCACGAGTAATGCGATAAATCGCTGGATGAGGAACGGGAAAAAGATGATCGGAAAGATGAATCCGTAAACAGCGCCCCAGAAGTGTGCATCGTGACCGATGTTCCCCACATTCTTACGTGCCATAACATAAGATGCCACAAGATAAAGTATGCCGAATAACCAGGATTTAATCGGGATAACTATGAAGTAAATGGTTCCGTTTGGATGAAACAGGATTGCGGAATACACCACTGCGGAAACCGCGCCGGATGCGCCCAAAGCGTTGTAGAGAATATTGTCTTTATGCTTGAAGTAGGAGTAAATGCTGCTGATAGCAAGTCCGCTGACATACATCAATGAGAACATGAAATGTCCGAGTTTCGGACCGAATAATGCTTCGCTGCAGAATCCATCTTCCACCATGGCGCCGAAACTGTAAAGCGCCAGCATGTTGAAAGCGAGGTGAGCGAAATCAGCGTGAAGCAATCCGGCCGTAAAAAAGCGATACCATTCTTTTCTGTGTTTGATTGCCCATGCATTGAACATGTACTGATGACGGAACTCATCATTGTTCATGTTAATGAGCGAAACAGCGGCGGTTATAAGTAGAATGACGATTGTAACCATATTGTAAAACGCAATTATGAGTGCAAAGTTATGGTATTCCTGATCATTAATCAGGAATTACAATTGCTCCTCAAATGCAATTTTGTTAAAGCTTTTGCATTGTTGAGACGAGAAATGTTACTGAATGCGTATTCCGATAACCAACAAATCATCGACTTGCTCTGTATTCCCTTTCCATTCACTAAGATAAGCGGCAAGCTTTTTACACTGCTCATCACAATGAAACCCTGAGATCTGTAATAACAAATCGCGGAAACGTTTTGTCGTCAGTTTCTTTCCCTTGTCACCTCCGAATTGATCGGCATATCCGTCAGAGAAAATATAAATCATATCTCCGGAGGCACATTCCACAATGTGTTCATCAAATGCCACATCATCTTCTGTATATCCGCCGATACCGTTTTTCGTAGGTTTAATTTCTTCAAAAACACCTGAAGAGGAAATTTTCCAGAGCGGGCGATTCGCTCCGGAATAGACAATCTGCTTTCCGGTGATGCGCAACAACGCAATATCCATTCCGTCGCGGCCGCCTTCCAAATGATTCTGTCGCAACGTATCGCGCACAGCCTTATTCGCTAAACTCAAAATCTTCGAAGGAGAACCGGACATACTGTTCGCAAGATGTAACTCTCTTGCACAGATTAGACTCATGAATGCGCCCGGTACGCCATGACCTGTACAATCTGCTGCACCTACAAAAACGCTACCGTTTTGACCGCTCTCGAAATAGTAAAAATCACCTGCAACAATGTCTTTTGGCATGTAATAGACGAATTACTCAGGCAAATGCGAGGAAATCAAATTGATCTCAGGAAGAATTGCGCTTTGAATTCGCTTAGCATAATTGATGCTGTCCGTTATCTCTTTATTCTTGTGTTCGATAATCTGATACGCGTTTTCAATTTTTCGATTCTTGTCATCCAGTTCTTCATTCGCCTTTTGCTTTGTTCTGTATCCGCGATAAATAAACAACGCAAGAAGCAGCACAAGAATTGCAGCTCCTGAAGTGAACCAAACATACAATTGCTGTCGACGCGATTCTTCCTGACGTAGTTGTTCACGCGACATCTCTTCTGCCTTAGCTAATGCTTCACGCTTCTCATAACCGTAACGCAAATTAGCAGTTAAAGCCTGACGTGTTTTTTCATCACTGTGTAGTGAATCACTGAGTTGGGCGTACTGTTTATAATACTTGAACGCATTCGCCCAGTCTTTTCTCAGCTCATAAACCATTGCCAATCCTTCACAAGCAGTTTTCACTTCAGGTGTACTGCCGATTTTCGTAGCCAAATCGTATGCCTGCGAAAAACATTCAAACGCTTCATCAATACGACCGGCTTTGTAGAGTGCAAGGCCTTTGAGATTATTACAGGACGCAATTCCATCTCGATCTCCTGAAGCAGTGAGTATCACCAACGCGGAATCGAATTCAGGAATAGCTTTATCAAACTGCCCGAGTTCCTGATAAACGGCACCGATATTTGCTCTGGAACCTGCAATACCTCGTTTCTCGTTAAGTCTGATTTTAATTTCGAGCGCTTTCTGAAACGATTGCAAAGCAAGATCATACTTCTTTTGCTTGTGATAAATAGCACCCATATTGTTGTACGAAAAAGCAATATCACGTTCATTGCCTATTAGCTCGGATAATTTCAATGCCTTTTCAAAATAAACCAACGAAGTATCGGGTTGATCCAATCCGTTGTAAACAATTCCGATATTACCATACGCGCTCGCAATTCCATCTGTATCATTGAGAGTTTCCTTCAATCGCAAACTTTCAAACATGTACTCCAAGGCCATAGAATAATCTCCCTGATCCCGCTTCACCAATCCCAGATTGTTCATGTTCATCGCCATGTTCGAAGTATCGCCTATCTGTTTATTGATTTCAACTGCACGTTGCAAATACATTTCTGATGAATCGAAAGACGCTTTACGATAATAGACAATGCCCAGACTGTTGCAACTTGCTGCTAATCCTCTATTAAACTTTAACTTTTCTGCCAGCGCTACGGCTTTTTGTCCATAAACAACAGACTCTGAATAACGCCCCGTATTCTTAAGCTCCCAGCAAAGTTTTTCGTAAATCAAAACCTTATTGGTATCCTCTTTTGCTGTTCCTTCAACGCGAAACAATGAATCAATAATCTCCTTCTTTGTTTTCTTCTGAGCATGAAGTTCGGAACCGGTTGCAAATAGCAGGAAAACAACTGCGGCATGTAGTAAACGATTTAGCATACGGGAAGCGTTTGTGTAAATGTATCAAAACGTAATTCAAATCTCACAACGGCATTCCATTGTTTTGCTATCTTTATTCCATGCACTATCGTCGCGACGAAACCATTTCCGCATTAGCCACGGCACACGGTACAGGAGCCATTGCTGTTCTGCGTTTATCAGGGCCTAAGGCTGTTGAGATCACAGAGAAATTGTTCTGCACGCGCAGCATGAAACCGATTTCGCTGAAGAACGCCGCCGGAAATACTGTTCACTTCGGATGCATTAACGACAACGGTTACATTCTGGATGAAGTGCTGGTTACTCTTTTCCGC
>JBJOKQ010000116.1:0-10046 GCA_046046005.1 Bacteroidota bacterium
TGATGTTGAATCCGAAATTGCATAAGTTGTTTGAGAAAAAGAACGTAGCAGAATAAAGTTCATCGCATAAAAAAGAGGCTGTAAAATATTACAGCCTCTTTCCATTTTTCAAGAAAATGTTACTCAACAATCACTTGTTGCACTGCTGAATTTCCATTCGCATCAATCATGCGGATCATATAAATTCCGGCAACATCGATTGTAATCTGTGATTGCGAACCGCCGTTGAGTCGTACTGATTGCACTACTCTGCCCTGCGCATCATAAACTGCAATATCTCCTGCATTCACCGAACTGTTCAGAACAGTGAATGTTCCGTTGTTCGGATTCGGATATATGCTGAATGAAACAGCAGAAATATTGCTTTCTGCAATACCGGCACAAGGATCAACATAAATAACATCAGTCGAAGAACCGCTGCAACCTGTGTTTGCGTCAGTATAAGTGTATGTGATTGTGTTTGCACCAACAGCTGCACTTGCAGGAGTGAAAATTCCGCTGCTCACTGCAGTTCCGGAATATGTTCCGCCTGCCGGTGATCCGCCTGAAAGTGTAACAGGTGCGTCAAGAGTACAAACTGTATCAATGCTGAATGCAACCGTTACAGTTGGAGCTGCAGGATCAACAAGAGTAACTGATGCTGTCTGAGTACAACCTGCAGTATCAGTTACAGTCAAAGTATATGAACCTGCAGCAACGTTGTTGTTGTCTTCTGTTGAAGGACCATTGCTCCAAACATAAGTATAAGCTGGAGTTCCGCCGCTGATAGTTGCATCAATCATTCCGTTAGTTCCCGAGCAAGTAGTAGGATTTGTGCTTGTAACGCTAACTGCCAGTGCGGCCAGAGGCTGAGTGATAACTACTGTTCCGCTGTCCTGACATCCGTTAGCATCTGTGAGAATTCCACTGTAAGAGCCTGCCGGAATATTCGTCAGATCTTCCGTTGTAAATGCACCGCTGTTCCAGTTGAAAGTAAACGGAGCTGTTCCGCCCGCAACAGAAAGATCAATTGATCCTGTTGAATCACCGAAGCACGCTACGTTCACCATTGAAGAACTCACAGCAATCGCTGCCGGTTCAGTAACTGTAACTGATACAGAAGTTGTACAACCGTTGTCATCTGTAATAACGTACGTGTAACCACCCGCATTCACCTGGAATGTACTGTCTCCGATGTATGGTGAAATCCCGCCCGTAGCCGATAGACTTACTGTAGACAAACCTCCATTACACAAGATAGAAGAGGATGAATAAGTTCCTGTCAACGCAGCCGGCTCCGTAATTGTAGTTGAAGCGACAGAAGTACAGCCGTTCACATCAGTTACCGTATAAGTATAAACACCTGCAGCGAGTCCGATAATTGTTGGTGTTGTTCCACCATTGCTCCATAAGTAAGTGTAGCCCGGAGTTCCACCTGAAACTGTCGCAGTAGCCGTACCGTTGTTGCCCGAGTTACATACAAGATTCGTTCCGACTCCAGTTGCAGTAATTGCGCTTGGCTCAGTGATTGTGAAAGTCTGAGCAATAGTTGCCGATGTTGCGTCTGTGATTGTTACTGTGTAAGTTCCGGCACTCAATCCGGTTGCTGTTGCAGCGGTTCCGCCTGTTGGAGCCCAAGCGTAAGTATAAGGACTTGTTCCTCCCGCTACAGATGCAGTGAGCGATCCATTGTTACCGCCGTTGCAGTTGATTGCCTGCGCTAAAGAAACTGTAGCACTGAACGGTACAGTAATAACTACAATTCCGTTTCCTGTTTGTACACCTGCTGTGTTCACTTGGTTAGTACCAGCATTGTACGAACCGCCACCACCACCGCCGGAGAATGGCTGTGAACCGCTGGTTCCGCCGCCGGAATAACCGCCGCCACCGCCGCCGTTACCACCGGTAAACCAACCTGCTCCTCCGCCACCGTAACCGCCGAAGTCGTTGTTATTTCCTGTTCCGCCTGCACCGCCATTCACAAATGCTTTTCCATTGTTGTTGGCCAATCCGGTTCCTGCAACACCATCGGTATAAAATCCACCGCCGCCGCCACCGGAACCTGTGCTCGCACCGCCACCATTACCGTTAATTCCTCCTGCAACCACTCCGTTTGCGGAAGCAGTTCCTGATGTTGTAATAGTAGCGTCAATTCCGTTTCTGTTTCCGCCACATGACCCGATATTGTTTGTAGCACCACCGCCGCCGCCTGCACATAATAATGGAACGTTACCTGTACGCACAACAAATGTTCCGCCACCGCCACCGGCATCAGAACCATTCGTTAATCCTTGCTGCCCGACCATAATGGTCAAAACTTCGCCAGGTGTTACAGTGAAATCTCCTGACATCATTGCTCCACGTCCGCCTGTAGCGGCACAAGATGTGGTTACTGATCCGCCAGCCGCTCCGCGAGCTTCGACGTGAATAGTAGTAACTCCTACAGGGACTGTATATGTCTGTAAGGAGCCGGTGTAGTTGAAAGTGGTTTGCGCATTCAGTCCCGCTGTACATAATACTGCAGCTGCTGTCAATGATTTCATGACATTCCCGAAGCGCAATCCCGATTGTTGAGTAAAGGTTTGCTTCATGTGTTTGTGTTTTGATCCCCGGCAACGGGATAGTTGATTTGGTTAAAGGGGCATGTCTTGCCTGACAATTAAGATTAAATGTAGGTAAAAAAACATGCACGTTTAAGCTATTTGATAACTGCAACTGACAAGTGGGCAAATTCATCACAAATCAGCAACTGACAGTTTATCGCAGAAAACAACTGTGTAAAATTCTGTGCTGCGCATCAACAGCATCTGCACAACAGGTTAATCACTGCGGATTATAATCATTCACAATTATTCCGCCGGCAATGATGTGTTTCAATTGCTCAATTCCTCGCACTTTTCTGCGACGACCGTATTCCCAGAACACAAAACTGTCGTTCTGCTCATCGAAGGCTTCAACGCTAATCCAATGCGTTCCCCAGAAAGGATGTTCCAAACCTCGCGGACTCACGTATTCAGAATCTGCACCTGAAAGTGTATCGATAATACTGCTGTTTACCAATAGAAAAACCTTTTTTCCGGTCGATGAGTCTGCAGCAGATTTGAACTTGGCAAACTGTCGATCTGTGATTCCGCGCACATTATTACCCACTTTCTCTGCTTCAAAACCCATACTGCGGAAGAGTCGCAACTGCGGATTGATTGCAGTCGCTGCCCACATTCCATTCTCGTGATGCAAATCAGGATCGTATGGCGTGAATGAATATGGAAACGAACGCGTAACCGCAGTAAGCGTCAGATAAAAAACCATATCCATTCCTGCCGGCATTTCTTCGTTACTGAACTGTGCTTTCTGCCCGGGATCCCAAGTAATTTTATCTTCATTCACCGCATCGATCACCTCAGGAGGCGTCACAAATTCAGTTCCGTTCCAATCGGCCCGTCCATTGTAATACAATTCGGTCATGAATCTTTTGTACTCACTGGAATCTTTCTGAATCCACAATCGTGCTAACGCAATTTTCCCGCAGAAGTTGGTTGAGTGCGACTGAAACAAACTGTCGCCGCGATTGCTAAGATTCAGACGCAATTGAGATTGAAATGCCAGATAGGAAATGGACGTGAATATTCTTGAATTTGAATCAGGAATTCCAACAGAAGCATTCAGATGACGGGTAACCTTCCTCATTTCACGTGCAGAAAGAAATTGAATTGAGGCTGTGAACTGAGTAACGTTCGTGTGCATTGAATCAAGCAACACGGGAATATCACGTGCAGGAGTTTTTACGACTACATCCATGATCATTCTGTTGCGGATTCCCGGATCCTGAATATACGGCCACACTGTATCGCGTTTTGCCTGAGCACGCGCGGAATCGAGAATAAGTACGCGTTCCGGAATTGAAAGCTTGCGAAGTTTTTTCTGGCGCTTGGCTTGCCAGTAATCGGCAAATGGGCTCTGCGCCTGTTGAGACGAAGAACTTTTCCACTGCTGAGCACAAAGCTCCGCGCTGTGACCAACGAACAACAGCAGAAATGCAGAAATGACAAAAACGCGCAAATTCATCGTCTGAATCTTAGACGTTATTTATACGAAAAGTGTGCCGTAATGATTCTTAAAATGTCTTAAGAATGCTCCAGAAAAATAACGCAGAAACTCAGTCCTTTCTCGTCGCGTACGCGAGAACATCTTTTTCAGTGATCGTCTTCTCACCCAGAATTACAAGACGCTCAATCACGTTTCTGAACTCGCGGATATTTCCGGTCCAGTTGATTTTCTGCAATTCCTTGATTCCATCCTTGGTGATTTCCTTCTTCGGATTGCCGCTTTCATCAGCAATAGACTTCAGAAAATGTTCGGCAAGCAGCGGAATATCATCTTTACGATCGTTAAGTGAAGGAACGTGAATCAAAATCACACTGAGGCGGTGATATAAATCTTCACGGAAATTTCCTTTCAGAATTTCCTTCTTCAAATCCTTGTTGGTTGCAGCCAACACACGCACGTTCACTTTAATTTCTTTATCGCCACCAACACGTGTGATTTTATTTTCCTGCAGCGCACGCAACACCTTCGCCTGCGCAGAAAGGCTCATATCGCCGATCTCGTCGAGGAAAATTGTTCCGCCTTCTGCCAATTCAAATTTGCCTTTGCGCTGAGCAACTGCTGAAGTGAACGCACCTTTCTCGTGACCGAACAATTCCGATTCAATCAACTCCGATGGAATTGCAGCGCAGTTCACTTCTATCAATGCTGAACCGGAACGTGGTGATTTCTCATGCAGCCAACGCGCAACAAGTTCTTTCCCTGTTCCGTTCTCACCCGTAATAAGCACGCGCGCGTCTGTCGGAGCTACTTTGTCGATCATTTCTTTGATCTTGGCAATTGCCGGCGCTTCACCGATCATATCATACGTTTTGCTGATTTTCTTCTTCAGCGAACGTGTTTCAGTTACCAGATTTGACTTATCCATCGCATTGCGAATGGTAACCAGCAAGCGATTCAAATCGAGAGGCTTCTGAATGAAATCATATGCCCCCTTCTTCACCGCCTCAACTGCCGTTTCAATATTTCCGTGTCCGGAAATCATCACCACCGGCGCATCAACTGCAGCATCCATCAATTTCTCAAGCGCTTCCATGCCATCCATTTTCGGCATTTTGATATCGCAGAGAATAATATCAAATTTCTCCTTCTGAGCCATAGTCAGACCTTCGAGTCCGTCTTGCGCCTCATCAACTTTGAAGTTCTCGTATTCAAGAATTTCTCGTAATGTGCGACGAATGCTTTTCTCGTCATCAATAATCAGAATGCGTGGCATTGATCTTGCTTATTTTAAGATGGAGAGTAAAAGTACAAATTTCATCGGGTTAAGCGAGCAGAAGAACGCTTGCTCCCGATTGCAAATCAATGCGCATTCAGAAAACGGCGCAGCACGCCCTCTTTCAAAGCATAAGCCGACATACGCATTTTCGGGATTCCGAATTCGCGGATAACCCATTCAACCAGAATTGCGGAGATTACGATCATATCTACCCGCATGGCAATCAGCCCGCGGATGTGCAAACGTTGCTCACGCGATGACGCCAACAGTTCACGATGAATGGTGTCACACTGATCGAGGTCAAAAGTAAATTCCGTAGCGGCGCCTTGCTCATGCTGTCCATAGCGAGCAGTGACCATATCCGCCAGCGACTCAAAAGAACCGGAAGCTCCGATCAATTCCGCCACTCCATGTTCGGCGATCGCATTGCGCAGCGGCATCAACGATTCGTTCAGAAACCAGGTAATTGCATGAACTTCATCTGTGGTTATCGGATCAGAAGGCTTGAACTTCTGCAGCAATCGTGATGCTCCTACTTCAAAGCTGCGTTTCCACTTCAATCCGTCTTTGTTGGCGATGATGAACTCAGTACTGCCTCCGCCAATATCAATGATCAGTGAATTCGATTCGTTGAAATTCAAAGCTCCTTTCACACCTTCGTAAATGTAACCGGCTTCTTCCTCGCCGCTGATGACATTGATTTGAATTCCTGTGCGCTCCTTCACATCTGCGACGAATTGCTTTCCATTGGAAGCATTACGCATGGCAGAAGTAGCAAACGCCATGCTTTCGGTTGCATTCCATTGGCGGATCGATTCAGCATAGGTTTCCATCGCCTCCAGACCGCGCTGATATGCAGCTTCAATAATTATTCCGCTATTGATGCCGCCTTCACCCAATCGAACAGGAAGTTTCTCGTTGTAAAGTGACTGAAATCCGCCGTGACCATCCGATTCTGCAATGAGCAGATTGAACGTGTTTGTTCCGAGATCGATTACAGCGATACGCATGTCTGAAGTGATGTTATGCTTTATAGAACAACCATTTCCCCAATTCGCGCCACGAAACTTTCTTTCCATACATGAGAATTCCTACTCTGTAAATTCTTCCTGCCAACCAGGTCATGAAGAAGAAAGAGACCATGAGAATTCCCATTGACAAAAGCAGTTCCGAAAGATACACGCCTCCGAATGGAATACGCATCAGCATTACTATCGGAGAAGTGAACGGAATCATGGATAACCATTTTGCAACGGTACCATCCGGATCATTCACTACAACAGAGAATGAAGCCATTGCAATGATCAGCGGAATGGTTACCGGAACTGAAAATTGAGCAGTATCCGATTCCGTATCTGCAGCAGAACCTAATGCAGCGAAAATTGATGCGTACATGAGATAACCGAAGATGAAGAAAAACACGAACGCCGGAATAAGATTATTCCATGGAACGCTCATCAGCTTTTCCATCGTTTCCTGTGTGTTTTCGTTGAGCGCTATATCTGTCAATGCACCGGTGTTGCTTCCGCTTACTGAAATAGCAGTTCCTGCATTGGCATTTTGGAGTTTCATGTGATCTAATCGTGCATCATCAATCGTGTTCATTATCGGAACAACAATAAGCATGGACAGGATAATCCAAACAGTGAACTGCGTTAAAGCTACCAAAGCAACAGCGATAATCTTACCGATCATCAACTGGAATGGACGCACAGAAGAAACGATAACTTCCACAATTCGTGTAGACTTTTCTTCCTGAACACTTTTCATCACACGTACGCCGAACATGAGAATGTAGATATACACGGCCATACCGAATATCAATCCGGCCATAAATTTGATCTCCGTGTCGCTCATTTGCCCTTTCACTTCGCTAGTAACAGAAACTTTCCTTCGCGAAAGCTCCATCACTTCACGGGAAATTCCGTTAGAGCCAAGAATATCCTGCTGCACTTCTGTAGTCAAAACCGACTGCAAATGATTAATCAGATTGAATCCCGGCTCGCCTTTAGAATAAAGTATGCACGACAAAGCAACGCTGTGTTCATTCACTGTATCGCATCCGCCCATGAAGTTCTCAGGAATGTAAAGAACAAAGTAATTGTCGGAATCGCGATACAACTTCTTCACTTCACCAATTGGCTTGTATACCATGTGATAGTCGAACTTGATGTTCATTGTGTCTCTGAACACATACGCATAGCCAACGGTATCAGGGCATCCGCTGTTGTCGCAAACCACTACCGTTTTCTGAGTACCGGGCTGCGAAGCGATGAAAATCGGAACGAGAATTATACCAACGAAGAACAAAGGAGCAGCAAGAGACATAATGATGAACGTTCTGTTACGAACACCCATCATAAATTCACGCTGAATAATGATCCAGATTTTTCCCATGACTTATTCGGTATAATTACTGCGGGTTCCTAAAACATTTTCTCCGTTTCCTTCCTGAACTTTCATAATGAAGATGTCGTTCATCGTCGGAAGCACTTCTGTAAAACCATGAATTTCTGAAGAGCGCATGACGGCCTCCAGCAGCATGTTCGGTGTTGAATTACCCAGCAGCTTTATTCTTACGTGATTCATTGCCTCAGAATCGGTAGACTGAGAAATCAATTCTCCGCCCGTCCACATGGAATTAGTGAATGCAATCATGCTTCCTTTGAAAATCACATCGTATGTGCGCGATGCGTAAGCGCGACGAATCTCTTTCACATTACCGTCAAGAATTTTCTTTGAGCGGTTGATCAAAGCAATATTGTCACACAATTCTTCCACCGAGCCCATGTTGTGCGTCGAGAGAATAATTGTTGAGCCTTGCTTTTTCAGATTGAGAATTTCTTCCTTGATGATTGCTGCATTAATCGGATCGAATCCGCTGAACGGTTCATCAAGAATGAGTAAGCGCGGTTGATGCAATACGGTTACAATAAACTGCACCTTCTGTTGCATTCCTTTGGAAAGTTCTTCCACTTTCTTCTTCCACCAACCTTGCATCTCGAAACGTTCGAACCATTCCTGAACGCGCTTCTTAGCTTCTTTCTTTGAAAGACCTTTCAGTCGCGCGAGATAAATAGCTTGTTCGCCAACTTCCATCTTGCGATAAAGTCCGCGTTCTTCAGGAAGATAACCGATCTGCTGAACGTGTTCTGCTTCAAGCAATCGGTTTTCAAACAACACCTTTCCCGTATCCGGTCCGGTGATCTGATTGATGATACGAATCAATGTAGTTTTACCGGCGCCGTTCGGACCTAACAGTCCGTAAATGCAGCCTTCCGGTACATCAATACTCACATCATCCAATGCAAGATGGTTCGAGTATTTCTTTGAAACATGTTGTGCGGAAAGGAGAATCCCCATAGAAGACGAAGGTAATTATTAGACGGGAGACGAAAGGCGGAAGACGGCAGTTTTACAAGCTAATAACGGTTAATATTCCAATTAAGTATCCGTGCATTACCTGGGAACGTATTTCCGGATAAATGCGACAGCACGAAATGTCCACGTGCAATAATAAATCAGGGAAAATGTAAACGGGTATATCAGGAACACATTCACCGCGACCGTGGCTTTGATATTCATATCAAAATCGCTATCGAACAGAAGAATAATTGAAATTGCAGATCCGACAAGCATCAAAAAAGCAACGAATAACATCACTACGGCAGAAGCGATAATTAACCCGAAACTACGCGTGGTTTGTTCATGCAATTCACGTTCTCTGAAATAGGCCAAGGATTCTTTCTTCCAGCGCCCCGACTGGCGATGCTCCAAAACTAATTGTTTCGATTGATAGATGAATCGCATCAATCCGAAGCCGACAATCGTAAAAAAAACCAGCACGAATAAAGCGGGGAATCCTGTGAATCGACCGTAAATTATTGAAAACAGCCCTGAAATAAATACTGCAAAGCCGAAAATAAAATTAAGCCACGCTGTGAGTGCAATCATTCTGTATCAACCTGGGAAATACTTAATCAAAATACTCCTTCATCCGATCGAAGAAGCTCTTGTCTTTTGTTCCAGGTTTCGGTTTGAAGTTTTCCGATTCGCGCAGTTTCTCGAGGAGTTTTTTCTCTTCAGAAGACAGATGTTTCGGTGTCCAAACCTGAATGCTCACTAGTAAATCTCCTTTACCGTAGCCATTGATATCAGGAACTCCTTTGCCTTTCAAACGTAGTACTTTCCCCGATTGCGTACCGGCTTCCACTTTGATTCTTGCTTTGCCATCCAGAGTAGGAACATCAACTTGAGTTCCCATTGCCGCATCAACTATACTGATGTGCTGTTCGAAGAAAAGATTGTTTCCTTCACGCATGAAATGTTCGTGCTCGGCTTCCTCAATCACTACGATCAGATCACCCGGTATTCCTCCACGTGGCGCAGCGTTTCCTTTACCGTTAACACTGAGTTGAATTCCTTCGTGCACGCCGGCTGGAATTTTTACCGTTACAACATCTTCGCCACGTACAATTCCATCGCCGTGACACGATTTGCATTTATCTGTAATGATCTGCCCTTCCCCGTTACACTGCGGACACGTAGCAGTAGTCTGCATTTGCCCGAGCATGGTATTCATGATGCGATGAACCTGCCCGCTTCCGCGACATGTTCCGCAAGTTGACATAGAACCTGAATTGTGAGCACCGGATCCGTTACACTTATCGCAGGAAACGTACTTTGCTACTTTGAGTTTCTTCTCAACTCCCGTTGCAATTTCTTCCAGCGTCAATTTTACTTT
>JBJOKQ010000117.1:0-9914 GCA_046046005.1 Bacteroidota bacterium
ATGAATTCCCGTAATACATTCCGGTTCCCCAAGGCCATCCGCTGTTGTAATAAAAGTAGCTGGAAGGGCAATAGTTGTACGCGTAAGATGAAGGTCCCCACCACGGATAACTATTATATACGCTGGTTCCGTAGTAATTCGGATTCTGATTGTAGTAATACGAGTTGGTGTAATAGTTACCGTAATAACCATTGCCCGCTACCGGATGGTTGAATCGTCTCAAGCGAGCCGCATATTCATAATCGTAGTAGTCATCATAATCGAACGGTTCATTGTAATAATCCGTTCCCGGAGAAGTTGCCATAGCTTTGGCATTGTTCTCCTGAATCTGACGCTGACGACCTTCTTCTTCCTTTTTCTTTGCTTCTTCTTCTTTACGTTTCTTCTCTGCAGCGCGCTCTTTCTTGGCATCTTTCATCGAGAAGTAAAGATCATCCCCGTTCTTCTGCTTTGACAAGTCTTTAAATGAACTGCACGACGAAATGCCTGCAATCAGAGCTGAAGCAAGAACCACATTGTAAACCGTTTTCATGAGTCGACGTTTTTTGTAGTTTATTACTGCAAATTCGCACCGGGGATGATTTGTGCTATTTTTGCATTCACGTATTGAAGTAAAGTTACAAAAATCATTCCAAAAAAACGCGGGAATTATGGCAAAAGTATTGACAAGCCGGGCAGATGATTACAATCAGTGGTACCAGGATCTCGTAACCAAAGCAGATCTTGCCGACCATTCTGCAGTACGCGGTTGCATGGTTATCAAACCGCATGGCTATGCCATTTGGGAAAAGATGCAGCAGGCGTTGGACAAGATGTTCAAAGACACAGGACACGTTAACGCTTATTTCCCGCTGTTCATCCCCAAATCGTTTTTGAGCAAAGAAGCAAAACACGTTGACGGATTTGCACAGGAATGTGCTGTTGTTACTCATCATCGACTGAAAACTATCGGCGATACACCTGAAACACGCCAAGTGGTTGTTGACGAAAAAGCCAAGCTGGATGAAGAACTCATCGTGCGCCCCACTTCCGAAACAATCATCTGGCACACGTACAAAGACTGGATTAAAAGTCACCGTGATTTACCGCTTCTGATTAATCAGTGGGCAAACGTTGTTCGCTGGGAAATGCGCACCCGCTTGTTCCTGAGAACAGCAGAATTCCTTTGGCAGGAAGGCCATACAGCACACGCAACGAAGCAGGAAGCCATTGAAGAAACGGAACGTATGCTGGAAGTCTATGCGGACTTTGCAGAAAATTTCATGGCGATTCCCGTGATCAAAGGAGTGAAAACTCCGAATGAACGTTTTGCGGGCGCTGAAGAAACCTATTGCATAGAAGCAATGATGCAGGACGGGAAAGCACTTCAGGCCGGGACGTCTCACTTCCTCGGGCAGAATTTTGCCAAAGCATTTGATGTGAAGTTTGCAAACAGTGAAAACAAACTCGAATACGTTTGGGCTACTTCATGGGGCGTATCAACGCGATTGATGGGCGCATTGATCATGTGTCACAGCGATGATGCCGGTCTGGTTGTACCTCCGAAACTGGCACCTACTCAGGTAGTGATTGTTCCGATTTTCAGATCGGAAGAAGAGTTGAATGCCATCTCCGATGCAGCGAAAAAACTTATGACCGAACTGAAAGCGAAAAACATTTCAGTGAAATTCGACAACAACGATAAAGATCGTCCCGGATTCAAATTCGCGCAGCACGAGCTTAAAGGAGTTCCGATCAGACTGGGCATTGGGCCGAAAGATCTTGCAAACGGCAGCGTTGAAATGGCGCGTCGCGATTTGATGACGAAAGAAAGCGTACCGATGGAAGGTCTGGCGCAACGTATTGCAGATACGCTTGATGATATACAATCAACTATGTATAAGAGAGCTTTGGAGCGACGTGATGCGATGACACATCAGGTTAATACCTGGGCGGAATTTGAAGCGGCCCTCGACAAAGGCGGATTTGTAATGGCGCACTGGGACGGGACACCGGAAACGGAAGCGCGTATTAAAGAACAGACCAAGGCTACAATTCGCTGTATTCCTTTGAACAATAAAAAGGAAGATGGAAAGTGTATTCTTACAGGCAATCCATCGAAAGAACGGGTTGTATTCGCCCGTGCATATTAATAAATGAATATTCTACAGCAGTAATTTCCAATGAAGTTGCTGCTGTTTTTCTTTAACCACTAAACCCGTAATGATGTCAACTCACGATACAATTCTTCAGGTTTTGAAAGAGAAGTCGGCGATGAAACAGGATGTTTACGCCAAAAACCTCGAAGTCTTCGGCATGTTGCGCGAAGCGATGATGGAGTTTGCAGATAAACTCAAGCCCGAAGCGTCTGCAATCGACAAAAGATTGATCGTAGAGTACCGCAACAAAAGCGAATTCGAGTTTGAACTCAGAGTAGCGGGCGACATTCTGATCTTCAGTGCGCATACGAATGTATTCGAGTTTGACACTTCACATCCTATGTGGAAATCCTCATACATCCGTGAGAATGCAGCGCGTTCTTATTGCGGAATGATCAACATTTACAACTTCCTTTCAGATTCCTTCAAGTACAACCGCTATAATGATTTGGGCTATCTGGTTGCACGCATCTTCGTGAATTACGAAGGACATTATTTCGTGGAAGGCAAACGACAGCTTGGATTTCTGTATAACGACTTCGCGTCCAGCAAAATCTGTAAGGATGATATGGTAAAGATTCTGGAATCTGCGGTTTTGTACTGTCTGGATTTCGATCTCTTCACACCGCCGTATGATGAGGTCAAGGTCATCAGTCTGGCTCAGGTTCTTGAAACCAGCGCCATGATGTCTGTAAAGACAGGAAAGCGCCTTGGATTCCGTTATCAGGCCGACAACGACGTGGAATAGCCAAAAGAATTTAAATCGCTTAAAACGTCCGCAAATGCGCCGCGATTTTTCCCTTCAACATTTCTGCCTGAATTTTTGCAAAATCAAAAAAAAGCCTACATTTGCGCTCCCAAACCGGAAAATAACGGTTGGCGTTCTTTACAAAATGGCCCGTTCGTCTAGGGGTTAGGACAGCAGATTTTCATTCTGTAAACAGGGGTTCGATTCCCCTACGGGCTACGAAAAGTCACTCTGAAAAGAGTGACTTTTTTTATTTTATCTCTTCGCAATTCTTCTCAATGACAATCCGCTGAAAGCCTTACCAATAAAGGGCTGCAGCGATTTTGATTTTTCTGCTCCGCTTTACATTGCTGCAACAACACTCGCATGAAGTAATGCGCAAGGAGCAGTTGTTTTCTTTGACTTGTATTTCATTGGAGAACACATAAAAACTCAACGAAAAATCGTCAGACGAGCACGCTTTTTTCATTGGTAAAACGAAACCCCGATTTTCATTTCCCAAGCGAAAAATGAGCTTGAAAACCGTTTTTCATTGGGGAAAAGTGAAAAAAGTTATCAATACTCCAATGACCAAAACGGTTGAAAACATCTTGCACGTACCTATTGCACTCTATATACATCAATGTATTTTTGAGCAAACACTTAACAAATCAATCCTAATTAACCATGGCTAAAAAAGCTAAGAAGAAAGCAGCTCCTAAGAAAGTTGCTAAAAAGAAGGCAGCTCCTGCAAAGAAGAAAGTTGCTAAGAAAAAAACTGCACGCAAGCCAAATCCTGCGTTCATGAAGCCTCTCACTCCTTCTGCAGCTCTTGCTGAAGTAGTAGGTAACAAGGCTATGCCTCGTACTGAGATCGTTTCTAAAATCTGGGCTTACATCAAGAAGAACGGTCTTCAGGACAAGAAAAACCGCCGCATGATCAATGCTGACGGAAAACTGAAAGGCATCTTCGGAAGCAAGTCGCAGATCTCTATGTTCGAGCTCGCGAAAATCGTATCGAAGCACGTAAAGTAAGCCTTAACGGTTGATTACAAAAAACCCTTCCCTACCGGAAGGGTTTTTTTATTGACGTAACCTTCATAGCTGAAGTTGCTGAAGTATCTTAGCGTCATATCATGATCACGATCATCTCCCTCATCCTTTCGGCAATTTGCATCATTCTGCTGGTGGTTTTACTTCTGCGCAAAACCGGTTCCGGTAATGATGTTTCCGGCGATCTGAATAATTTCAGAAACGAAATGCTCGTGCAAATGCGCGACAACCGCTCTGAACTCAATACCACCATTAACGATTTCAGGAAGGAACTCCGTGAATCCGTTCAGAGCATGAACGATCAGAACCGATTATCACTGGAAAAATTGGGAGAAGTTCTTGAATCACGTTTAACTGCACTTATTAATAAGAATGACGAGCAACTGGAAAAAGTAAACCTGAAGCTCGAACAAAAGCTGGAACAAGTCAATGCGCAGACGCGTGATGAAAATAAAACACTACGTGAAAGTCAGGAGAAATCACTCCGCGAATTCCAGGAACGCTTTGATAAGAATGTAACATCGTTCAACGATTTACAGAGGGAAAAATTCTCCCAACTCGACAAACAGCAGAAAGAACTCATACTTTCCACTGAGAACAAACTCGAGCAAATGCGTGTTACTGTTGATGAAAAACTGCAGAAAACACTCAATGAAAGATTAGGTCAATCATTCGAACTTGTTTCAAAGCAGTTGGGAGAAGTTCAGAAAGGACTGGGCGAAATGCAGACTCTGGCGCAAGACGTCGGAGGTTTGAAAAAAGTATTGAGCAATGTAAAAACCAGAGGCGGAATCGGAGAAGTTCAGCTTTCAATGTTGCTCGAACAAATTCTTGCGCCGGAACAGTATCAGGCCAATGTAAAAACGAAAGCCGGTTCTTCAGAGTTGGTTGAGTTCGCAATAAAATTGCCGGGAAGCAAAGAAGACGGCACACCGATGTGGTTACCTGTTGATGCTAAATTCCCTCAGGATATGTTCGCGCGATTGCAGGATGCTTATGAATCAGGAGATGCGGCAGCAGTTGACAAAGAATCGAAAGCGCTTGAGACGACGATTAAAAATATGGCGAAAGATATTCGCGACAAATACATTGATCCGCCGAATACAACTGATTTTGCCATCATGTTTTTACCGTTCGAAAACATTTACGCTGAAGTAATACGTAAAGCCGGATTTGTTGATTTACTAATGCGGGAATACCGAATTGTAGTCACCGGTCCGACCACTTTTGCGGCAATTCTCAACTCACTTCAGATGGGATTCCGTACGCTGGCTATTCAGAAAAGAAGCAGTGAAGTGTGGCAGATTCTGAAAGCTGTGAAAACGGAATTCGCCAATTTCAGTACGGTACTCACAAAAGCGCAGGAGAAAATTCTAAGCGCTAATGAAGAGATTGAAAAATTGGTCACTACGCGTACACGCAAGATTCAATTACGTTTGAATAATGTGGAAACACTCAATGAATCTGACGCAGACAAAATACTCGGTGAAGGAAATCCCGGATCCGAGACCGAATAAACAAACCCGAAAACATGTCAAAAATCATTCTTACGGCCGATGATTTCGGCGCGCACGACTACATTGATTCCGGAATAAAAAAAGCGCTTTTACAGAAGAGAATTAATTCCGTTGCTGCTTTTGTTTGCTTCCCCGATTCACACAACAGAATTGAAAAATTGCTCCAATTCCGAAAGGACAATAATCTCAATTTCGGAATTGGTTTGCACTTCAGTGTTACCGCCGGATATCCGCTTTCAAAAACCGATTCGCTGGTAAAAAATGTTTCTGCTGCGCGCCCTGAATTTCACGATCCTTCTGATTTTTTTGATCGCGGTCACTATGAACGAGCTGATATTACCGTTGAACTTAACGAGCAGATTGAAGCTTTGGAAGCAATTCTTCATGATGGCGGATATGACCAAAGCAGTAAACGAATTGACAGTGTTTCCAATCATCACGGCGTCGTTTATATTGATAACAGATTGTTCCGTGATTATGTATCGGTGATAACCAATTACGGAATTCCGATTCGCAGCGCGCGCCCGTGGAGCAAGTCGAAACTGAAAACAAACAATTCCGACGGAATGATTTTCAATCCGGCGTTCCGCGAAGGTGTATCGCTCGGTTTTCTCAAACGTGCATGGTCTGCACCGCTTGTTGGTAAACGAATGAATTTAACAGCGCAAAGCGGACTCAAAACCACATATTGTTTGCTTGATGAATTCTACGGTCAGCCCAGCGAAAGCTATTTACGATTTCTGATTTCGCAATTTCGCAACCGCAGTTTCTCCAGTGAATTCATGTTCCATCTTGCTGATCCGACGTTGCGGCCTTCACAAACTGAAAGATCTAATTTACCGGGAATCAATTTTGACTATTTCCCGACCCGCGAGAAAGAACTTCAGGATCTGCTCAACGTTGACGTGCCTGCACTGCTTACTGCTGTGAAAGCCATTCCATGCACATTCCGCGATCTGGCGACAGTTGATATTTCAGAGCCGCGATAAGTTCCGATTTCTAAAAACAAAAAGTCCCGTAGACATCGTCAACGGGACTTTTTATTTGGTTTCAGATTTCTTAGTTCATCTTGAGGAATCGACCTGTTCCGATCGTTCTTCCATCAGTGAGTTTAACAGAAATCAAATAAGTTCCTTTGTTCAGGCCATCAGTTCCGAACTGCACAGTGTTTGCGCCGCTCTGAAGGTTCTGATAGTTCTCACTGCGAACAACTTTACCATTGAGATCGTAAATCTCTACAGTAACGTCACCTTGAGCCGGCATCATGAATGTAACATTGCTGTTATCAATTACCGGGTTCGGGAATACGCGAAGATCTTTGCTGTTTGTCACAGGTGAATTCACACCCGGAGCAACAGGTCCGCCGATAGAAGTCGGCATCTGCCATGACGAATCATCTCTCCAAGCACCGCGACCGTGAGTACCTGCGTAGAAACATCCCGCGTTAGGTACAACCCATGGATCCCAACGCTGCTGGCGGATCATATCCACAGCTACGTTGCCCATTGCAGCGTTTCCTGCATAAGACCATGCCGGTGTTGCACTGATGGTAGTGCTTTCGAAAATTCCATGTTCAGTTCCGATAAGAACGCGGTTGCTGTTGTATTTATCGAAGCATACAGTGTAAACCGGAATTCCACCAAGTGAAACCAACGTTCCTGTCTTATTCACACCATTTGAAGTGTTTGTAGAAGAAGGTACAGTGCTTGCGTTGTTGATCAGATAAACATAGTCTGTGCTTGAATAACCGCTCAATGAAATGATGAGGCGATCTCCATTCGGATCTGCGTCCAAACCTGTGATCTGGCGACCTGAACCGGTAAAGATTCGGGTACAAGTAACCACCATGTTCGCTACTCCTGCAGTATCTAAATCACCGTTATGCTGACTGGTAATTGCAGCAATACCTGTGAATCGGTAAACAGAACCGCTTTCAGTACCAACATAAAGGATGTTTCCGTCAGCAGACCAAGTAAGCTGAGAAGCTGTTCCGGCATAACCGTTAGCAGTTCCACCGATTTTGTACCAAGTAGGATTAGTAGAGAAATCAAGCGCGTGTTTCACTACCCAAACACCTTTGTTCCCTGTGAAGCCGAGTGCTAAGCGAGACTGGATACGATCCTGCGCTCTCAAAGTTCCACCAGCCGTGATGGTTGTAGGTGTAGTATACTGGAATTGCTGACCGGCTACATTAGAATTCAAAGTGAACACGGTTCCTGCGCCGTAAGTAACTGTAAATACTACGCGGATTACTTTGTTAGCAGGAGGAGTAGTATTCCAGGTAATTGTATAGTTACCCTGTGCATCTACACTTCCGATTGCGCCTCCGCTGAAGTTTCCGTTTCCGTCGTTAGTAGTAGAATCGGTATTAGAAAGATAGAACTTCACAGATCCTTCATCAATGATAGCTGTAGGATTGGACACCGGAAGCGGTACTGAGAGAACACCTGAGAATGTAGCAGTTGTTCCGTCTGTAACATGTTTGTTCTGATCCTGCCAACCGTTGTAGATTACAACTGAATCGGTGCTTAACGCATCGTCAGCAGATTCCCACAAACGGATCGGAGTAACGAAACTTGCAAATCCTGCTTGACCAAGTGTTGCGTCACCGCTCACACGTGGATCATAGAATGAAGCCATTCCACCACCGCGATTGTTAGAACGCGAAACAGACCCGTAATAAACTGTAGCAAACAAAGCATCGCGGTTGAGTGCAGAAATTTCGCAATGACCGCCGTCACCACCACTAACTTCGGTAGCTGACATCAAAGTATTTCCTTCGTTGTTAATGAACTGAGTTCCGTTATCCTGAGTTCCAATCATCGCCTGATCACGCTCAACATCAAAATTATCGAATGTGATAGAGTAAGCTTGGGTAACGTTATAACCCGCATTCATTTGCTGGTAAGTTTCGCCATCGTTCAATGTACGGGAAACACCACCATCAGTTCCAACGAACCAACGTCCCTGAACTGCAGGATCGAAAACCAAAGCGTGCTTATCAGAGTGTACAAACCAAGGGTTGAAAGGAGAATCCGGGAATTCAAGTGCAATACGCTCCCACTGGATTGCTGCAGGTGCTGGAGTTACAAGCTCGAAGCGCCACAATTCCACACCACCAATTACAACGTCATTTTTATCGAACGGATTCACTTCAAGGAACATGTCATAACGACCCTGTCCTGTTCCGAAAGGCTCAAACTGAGCATTACCCGGGCCACACACTTGCTGCCAAGATGCACCGCCGTTTGAACTGAAATATACACCTGCGAGGAAATCAGAAGAAGTAGCCACGATCGCATAAACGTAATTAGGATCAGATGGAGCGAAGTCAACTTCTGTTCTGTTTGCGCCGCTTCCGTAGAAACCGAAAGCAGTTGTTCCAACGTTGCTGAAAGTAGCACCGTCATCAGTTGAGCGCCATGGTTTTCCACCAACACAAGTAATGATTGTTCCCTGACCGTTCATATCAACATCAGTAACATCAGCAGTAGAAGAAATATTACCTGCAATGTTCCATGTTGTACCACCGTCAGTCGAAACACGCAAACCGTTGTTTGTTGCTGCATAGATACGGTTTGAGTTATTCGGGTCAACACAAAGGTCATTTGTTGCTGCCCAGTTTGAGTTAGGGTTGTTAGCCGTCTGCAGTGCAGTTGCCGTGAGGTGTGTAAATGTTGCGCCACCGTCAGTCGACTTGTAAATACCATTACCTACAAATCCACCTGCACCCGTACCGAGGAAGTAATAAAGACCTTCACCGGTTCCAACGTAAATATCACCGTTCGGAGCCTGTGCAATGCTTGCGACGTTCAGGTTCACACCCGGTACCGCCCAATAACCTGCACACTGATGCCATGAATTGCAGCCATCAGTAGACTCCCAAAGACCGCCACCAACACCACCTGCAAAGAAGTGATTCGAGTTATTGCGATCCATAAGAAGAGCACGTGTTCTGCCACCCACGTTATCAGGACCTAATTCTGTCCAGTTAGTAGCTTGAGCCGAAGGCTGATTCTGAGAAGCCAGAATTGTTTGAACAGAACGGTTCGCTACAGATTGCATTTCTGCAAGATCCAGATTACCGTTTACGTCTTTAACGCGGTTGAACCACCATTCAGAAGCGCCTTTCGAACTTTTCGCCTGCTTACTCAGAGGCGCATCGAAGTTGTCAGAATTCGCGCGATACATAGACGGAGTATTTTCCGTCAATGAAATCACAGAGAAAATCGCCAGACCTACTGCAGCTATTCCGGTACCGGCCAGTGTAATGTTTCGTTTCATTGGATTGCGTTTAATTTATCCGACTTTTTATGTCAGGTATATCGGTATTTATAAAGCATCCAAAACTAGTGTTTTTTATACTAAGTACCAATACAGTTAATAAATCAATGAAACTTCATTGTTATCAACACAAGACAAGCAACGGAAAGCCTTTCAACAAGGGGGGATGCAATCAGCACTAATCAAGACCTTATA
>JBJOKQ010000118.1:0-9862 GCA_046046005.1 Bacteroidota bacterium
ATTTCGCGGAAAATGTAGACCTGAAAGTTCTTGAACAGGAAAACATCTATGCGAAAGCTCAAGCCGAACTCATTCTTGCCGACTTCTTCAACCGTCATCCGGTGAAAGCCTTTACAATCGTACACAAAAGTGTTCCGAAAAACGATTCACAGTTTGCCATCGGAACATTGGAAACCACTAATGGTAAATATCGGGTTCACTACCTGATGAAAACCATTACAGGGAAAACTTCCGTTACCCAGTTCCGCATTGAGAACTCGGATGAGGAATAATACCGGTTACACCAAAGGAAATATTGATGCGGAACTGATCCGCAATTTCATCAAAGAAGCTCTCGCGGAGGATGTCGGTCCCGGCGACTATACATCGCTGAGCACTATTCCTGCAAACGCAATTCAGACCGCACGCTTACTCGTTAAAGACGACGGCGTAATTGCAGGTCTCGAACTTTCTGAATACATCTTTAAAGCGGTCGATCCGCAACTAACGGTGAAATATCTGTTGAACGATGGCGACTTCGTTTCAAAAGGTGCTGTTGCATTTGAAGTAAGCGGTCCCGCGCGTTCAATAACAATCGCAGAGCGATTGGTCCTGAATTGCATGCAACGCATGAGCGGTATTGCAACCACAACCTGGAAAATGGTGGATCTAGTAAAAGACCTTCCGGTTAAAGTTGTAGATACGCGTAAAACAACACCGCTCTTCCGTTACTTCGAAAAATGGGCTGTGCGTATCGGCGGCGGACACAATCACCGTTATGCGTTGTACGATATGATTCTCATTAAAGACAATCATGTTGATTACGCAGGCGGTACAGTAAACGCAATCAGTGCAGCCAACGAATACCGTAAGACCAACAACCTGAATCTGAAAATTGAAATTGAAGTGCGCAACTTCGATGAATTGCAACAAGTGTTGGACTACGGTAATATTGAGCGTATCATGCTTGATAATTTCAGCACAGACAATTTGAAAAAAGCTATTGACATCATCGGCAATCGTTACACAACTGAAGCGTCCGGCGGAATCAACATTAACACTTTGCGGGCTTACGCTGAAACCGGAGTGAATGAAATTTCAGTCGGGGCTCTTACACATAGCATCAAAAGTCTCGATCTGAGTTTGAAAGCACAGCGCAATGATTAAGAAACTCCTTCAGAAAATTGCAGATATCACTATTGTCAGAAAATGTCTGGCAGTATCGCAAAAACTCACCTTACCCGGATTTGACGGGCATTCCTTATACGAGGTTTCTGCGTTTTTCTTCAGAGGCGTGTTCAAGGGACAAATTCAGGCGCGTGCCGCTTCAATGGCATTCAGTTTCTTTCTCGCCGTTTTCCCGTCTATCATTTTTCTGTTCACATTGATTCCTTATGTTCCTGTTCCCCACTTTCAGGATTCATTGTTCGAAGTAATCAGAAGTATTCTGCCCGACAATATGTTCCTGTCTTTGCAGGATGCAATACGCGAAATCACACACCGCCAAAACGGAGGATTACTTTCCTTCGGTGTTATTGCCGCACTGTATTTTTCGAAAAACGGTTTGGTGGCGATGATGAACAGCTTTAACTCCTCAATTCATGTGCGCGAAAGCAGGGCCCAATGGAAACAACAGCTCATTGCAACCGCTCTTGTTGTTGTTCTGAGTATTCTCATCATCGTCGGACTTGCGCTTATGATAGGTTCGGAATACATGGTTTCTCAAATGATAGACAAGAAGAACTCGGAAGTCATACTGATTTCCATTGGAAAATGGACACTTATGGGCTTGCTGTTTCTTGTTGTCATCGGTGGATTCTATCGTTTCGGTCCGGCCCGAAGACGACACAGCAGTTTCTTCTCGCCGGGAGTAATATTGGCAGCACTATTGACGATTTCGTTCTCGATACTTTTCTCCTGGTACGTTAATAACTTCGGTAATTACAATTCAGTTTACGGGTCGATCGGCACTATCATGGTTGTTATGCTGTGGATCAACTTCAACTGCATGATGTTGTTGATCGGATTTGAATTGGACGCCGGAATATACTCGGCAAAAGCAAAAAGACGCTCTCTCTTGGAACAGGAAGAAGCGGATGAAGCCGCAAAAGCCGAAGCTGAAAGTCAGGTTGAAAACCTTGCCCGAAATGCCTGAAATCAGGAGTGAATTTGGCATGATAACGTATATTTGCCTTTCACATCTGATCTACAATGAAAAGAGTACTTCTTCTTCTGATTCTTGCAGTTACGTTCAGCGACCTTTCAGCCCAATATCCTGAAATCCCTTATCGCTCACGTTCAAATTCTCTTTATTGGAAAAATCGTCCGCCTTATCCAGGATATTGGCAACAGGATGTGTATTACAAAATCAAAGCAAACGTTGACGATGCAACAGATGTGATTGATGCAACTGAAGAATTGATCTATTGGAATAATTCGCCTGATACTTTGTATTTCGTGTATTTCCATTTATATCAGAATGCGTTTCAGCCTGAATCCTACACCAATGATCTTCACGAGAACAATAACTTCCCGGTTAAATACGGCAAGTATGAAAAGCAAGGTCTTGGTACTACAACAGATAATATTCTCGTTGACGGTCAGACGGTGAAAGTGGAATATGACAACACCATTATGAAAGTGTGGTTGCCCAAGCCATTGCGTCCGGGTTATTCCACGAAGATCTCCATGAACTTCAAAACATATTTCGACAACGGCGGTTCTATCCGTCGTCGCATGAAAATGTATTCCACTTTCGGTTACAAGCATTATGACGGCGTGCATTGGTATCCGCGCGTTGCTGTATACGATCGCAAATTCGGCTGGGAAACCGACCAGCATTTGACACGCGAATTTTATGGTGATTACGGTGTGTTTGATGTGGAAATCACTTTGCCGAACAACTACATCATGGATGCAACCGGAGTGATGACCAACGAACAGGAAATGCTTCCTGCAGATCTTCGTCAGAAACTGGACATCGCCAACTTTGCCAAGAAACCTTGGGAGTCTGCTCCGTCGGAAATTATCAAACGCGACGGCACAACAAAGACTTGGAAATTCCATGCGGAAAATGTTCACGATTTCGCGTGGACAGCAGATCCAACCTACCGAATTGGTGAAGTTTCATGGAACGGCATACGCTGTATTGCATTGTGTGCGGAACAACACTGTTCCGGTTGGCAGGACGCGGCTGCATTCACCGCTAAAGTGATTGAAGTGTATTCCACAGATTTCGGAATGTACGCATATCCGAAAATGATAGTTGCCGATGCTCGTGATGGCATGGAATATCCCATGCTTACACTCGATGGCGGTCGTGCTCCTGATTATTACGACCTCATTGCACACGAAGTCGGTCACAACTGGTTCTTCGGAATGGTTGGAAGTAATGAAACGTATCGCGCGTTATTGGATGAAGGATTCACACAATTCCTCACCGCGTGGTCGTATGAAAAAATCAAAGGACCTGAAAAGGTACGTTGGCGCTACAAGAGCAATTACGCTGAACGTTTCAGAAATCCGGAAGAAGTTCGCATGGGCGAAGCATACAACGGTTATATCTATCCTGCCGCTGCAGATGATGAAACTGTAATTGAAACACACTCCGACCAATTCGGTGGCGCGCTGCGTCACGGCGGTGGATACGGACAAGTGTATTCTAAAACAGCAACCATGCTGTATAATCTGCAGTATGTTTTAGGCGATTCGCTCTTCCTTTCCGCAATGCAGAATTATTTCAATCAATGGAAGTTCTGTCATCCATACGTTGAAGATTTCCGCAACTCAATTATTCAGCACACACATGTTGATCTCAATTGGTTCTTCGATCAGTGGTTGGCAACATCAAAGACCATCGATTACAAAATCACTTCCGTTCATAAAGGTGATTCGACCGATACTTACGAAGTGAACTTCAAACGTAAAGGCAGAATGCAGATGCCGATTGATTTCACGGTGTATGCAAACGATGGAAAAACATACAACTATCACATCCCTAACAACTGGTTTGTGAAAGAAACAGACGCGAAAGTTTTACCTCGTTGGATCGGCTGGGATAACATCAAGAAAACCTATACAGCTGAAGTAGTTGTTCCTTCCGGAGTGAAAGATGTGCGCATTGATACAACATACCGAATGGCGGATGTGAATCTGCTCAACAACAGTAAGAAAACGCCGGTATCGCTTGGATTTGATTCGAAGATTTACAATCCGCCAACGTGGAAAGAATACCGCATGCTGGCACGACCGGATTTGTGGTACAACTCATTCGATGGAATTAAAGCAGGGGCTTATCTCAGCGGCGTGTACATGAACGGATATCATCAGTTTGATGTTGCAGCACATTTCAACACAGGTGCTGTACAATCGCAACTTCCTGCTGATACAGGATTCAACACGTTCGATCAATTCAGCATTGCAGTTTCTTATCGTACACCAACCAATAAATTCATCAAAGGATCTGCGTTCTCCTTCAACGGTCGTCACCTCGACGGATTGAATCTGGCGAGCACTTCATTCGAAGTTTGGGATCGCAAGCAGAAGAATAAATTCTGGGTGAGTTACAAGATGATGTATCGCCACGATTCCACAGATCTGAACTATCTCGTACACAACAAAGAATGGCAACCGGGAATGTTCAACAATACGATCACTTTCGGATATGAACATCCGTATCAGTATATGCGCGGAAAAGGTAACGGCAACATCAATTTTCAGATGCGTTCTTCTGCAATCGGAAGTGATTACGATTACCAATACGTTGCGTTGAATGTGGTGAACAAAAACGATCTCGGTGTGATCAACATCAATACGCGCACGTTTGCACAAATCGGAACAGGAAGCAACTGGGCTGATGAATCCATGTTGTATGCAGCAGGTGCAAATTCAGAAGCTTTGATGGACAACAAATACACGCGCTCCATCGGATTGTTCCCTGTTGAATGGGGCGGTTATGGATCAGACATCAATCACTTCCACGCAGGTGGCGGATTGGGCCTGCGCGGATATGCAGGTTACCAGTTGCCGCAAGTAGATTGGTACGGCGATGTACGCAAAACCTACAAAGGAACTTCAGGCTATGCCGTGAATATGGAAGTTGAATTCCAGGAGCTGTTCCGTTTCATCGGCAGAAAAATGCCGAGAGTGAACAGCGTTATCGGAATCACTACATACGCATTCGGTGATGCAGGTGCGATCAACTTCAGCAGACCGGGAGAATCCATCGCGTTCGGCGATATTCGCATGGATGCAGGTTTAGGATGCGCGTTAACAATCAAGCGCTTCCCTCCTCTGCAAACTTGCAAGCCGCTTACTATTCGTTTTGATGTTCCGTTGTTCATCAACCGCGCACCGTACAATTCTCCTGAGAATTTGGCATTCCGTTGGGTAATCGGAATCAACAGAGCGTTCTGATAATAAGGAAGAGTATTTATTTACGCGTCAATTCGTCGAGAACATCTGCGAGTTGACGCGTAAGTTCTTTTCGGGAATATCGATCCACGCCTGAAGCATTCACACGCAATGTTCCGGATTGAAACTGTTGCCAGAACGTCTTCAATTGATCATACATCAGTTGATCATCAGCATAACCTGCAATGGTTCCCGCTCCTGTTTCTCTTAATATTTCAGCAGCATCACCATCAACCGGTCCGACCGCAAGAACAGGTCTTTGCGCCGACATATATTCGAAGAACTTTCCGGTGAGAATTCCTTTTGCAGTTCTTGTATTGTTCAGCACAAGCAGCAACAATGAACTTTGTTTCTGCCACTTCACCACTTCATGATGCGGAAGATACTGAACGAGTTTCAGCACATCACCTAAGCCATGTGCGCGCACGGACTCGTTTACAGAATTATCCACTTTACCGATCAGTCGTATCTCAACTGTTTTTGCGAAGACGGAATCTTCTTTCGAAAGCTTTTGAATTGCACGCCACAATACTTCAGGATTGCGAGCATTGGACATTGTACCGATATGCGAAACAGAGAAACGAGAATCAGATTCAACAGCTCCTTTGTAAACATCATCTTCATCGTAACCATTCGCGATCACTTTGAATTTCGCATCCTGATTACGATCACCGTAACCGTGCATCATTTCAATGAACTGAGTATTCATTGTAGGTCCGACAGAAAGTACAACATCTGCTTCCTGCAAAACCTGTTGTTCCATTTTTCGATGGCGACGATCTGCCCATTCTGAAAGATTCAGATCATCATAGAAATCGATGTTCGTCCACGGATCACGGAAATCTGCGATCCATTTAATTCCGGTTTCCTTATGCAAACGACGCGCAATCATATGCATGCTGTGCGGAGGTCCTGACGAAACAATTGCATCCACAGGATTGTTCTTCAACCAATCTTTCAGATAAGCAACAGAAGGTTTGATCCAGAATTTTCTCGGATCAGGAATTAAAAAGTTGCCGCGAATCCAAACGGAAAGTTTTTGTTTGAATCCTGCTTTCTTTTTGTCGCTATGAAATGCGGCCTGAATCTTTTCTCCTTTCTTCGCTCCGGTAAACTTGCGGTATACATTGTATGGTTCCCAGATTTCAGTTTTCAGAACAGTTACACCATCAGGCACATCGCGCAGCAACGATTCATCTTCATCCGGACTTTCAGGATTTGACGGCGTATACACAACAGGTTCCCATCCGAAATCGCGCAGAAACTTCACAAACTTGAGCCAACGTTGCACACCTGCTCCACCTGTTGGTGGCCAGTAGTAAGTGATGATGAGGAGTTTTTTGGAGGGTGTCATTGAGAATTGAAGCAAATCTACGCATTGCTCTAAAGTTACTGTCAAAGACGACTAAAAAAACGACCGAACAGAGGCTACTTTTAATATATTTGATTAGCAAACTCACACATATTGAAACAATGAAGAATTATATAATCTTCTTATTCGTCATTTTATTCGGAACTTCATCTGCTCAGCAAACCAATATTTGGAGGTTTGGTCAAGGAGCCGGAATCGATTTCAACACCGGTTTTCCTGTGGCTCTTCCATCTGCTCCAATAAATACATTTGAGGCAGCTGCAAGCGTATGTGATAATCAGGGTCAATTACTATTCTATACCGATGGAATAACTGTTTGGAATCGCAATAATACTGTGATGTCGAACGGCTCAGGTCTTATCGGAGGTAATTCTGCTACTCAGACGCTGATCGTACCTAAACCGGGGGATTGCTCCAAGTATTATATTTTTCATTCCGGAGATCACGTCACGGGAAATGTTGGTGCACGCTATTCTGTTGTGGATATGTGCCTTAATGGAGGATTAGGAGATGTTATGTCTTCCAGTAAAAATATCCAGATCCTTACGAACTGCTCTGAAAAATGGACAGCAGTTAAACATACGAACGGAACGGATATCTGGATAATTTGCCATGAGTTCGGCAATGCCAATTACCGGATATTCCTTCTCACTTCAGCTGGATTGAGCAGTTCAACTGTTCAGTCAATCGGTTCTGTACATTCTACCAATTGCGGAGTAGGTTATATGAAAGCGTCGCATAGCGGAAATAAGATTGTTACTGCCACTTCGTTTAACTGCTCCAACCTTGACCTCTTCAACTTCAATCCATCAACCGGTGTTCTTTCAAGCTATGTAGATTTAGGGAGCACGTTAGGGACGAATTGGTACTATGGAATAGAATTTTCACCCAATGATCAGATATTATATCTGTCAGATATTTATGTTACAAGTTCTGTATTCCAAGTGAATCTGTCCAATTACAATATGGTAACATTAGCTACGAATGGGGCTAATTACGAGTATGGCGGAATGCAACTTGGTCCGGATGGAAAAATATATATTGCACGCACAGGACAAAATTTCGTTTCATGCATAAGCACTCCGAATGTAGTAGGAACCGGTTGCGGATTCGTTAACAATGCGCTTACGTTATCGCCCGGAACTAATTGCCAATTAGGACTGATTAATTTCGTTCCTTGGGCAATGACCTCAACATTACCGCAATTTGTTTCTCTTGGGTCTGACACCGCTCTTAATTGTACTGCACCGATTACTCTGACTGTAAATAGCGCCTGCAATTCCACTTACCTATGGAGTAACAACAGCACGAATAACTCAATTACAGTAAGCACAACCGGAAATTATTGGGTGGAAGTAAGCAATGTATGTGGTGTTGGACGAGATACAATCCAGGTAAACGGCTCAAGCATTAATGTTGCAGCGCAATTCACCACCAGCGGTAACGCTTCCTGCGGAATACCATTTTCTTTCACAAATACATCAACCGGCGCTACATCCTACTCTTGGAATTTCGGTGACAATTCAACTTCCTCTTCCGTAAATCCATCGCACACCTATTTAAGTCCGGGAGTTTATCAGGTTATGTTAATCTCTTCCGGCACATGCGGCACAGACACAGTTTATCAATTCATAACAGTTAATCCGACAGTCACAACTGCTGCATTTACGACGTCCGGAAGTGTTTGCGGTTCGCCTGTTTCATTCGTGAATACTTCGAATAATGGTGTGACATACTATTGGTCATTCGGAGATAATACATCTTCAACAGCAAACAGTCCTACACATGTTTATACTTCGCCGGGAACATACCAGATAATGCTTATCGCCACCAGTCCTTGTGATGCAGATACTTCATATGGTTTGGTTACAATCAATGCCGGTTCAGTTACAGCGGCATTCAGTTCAATAAGCAACGCATGCGTCGGCAATCCAATATTTTTCTAGAATACGAGTTCTGGGGCCACATCATCAACTTGGAACTTCGGAGATGCCAGCGGATCATCCGCAACTTCGCCTGTACACACCTACTCTACTCCTGGAACGTTTACGGTAACATTGATTGCGAATGGCAGTTGTGCGAGCGACACTATTTCCAATATTGTAACTATCAGTCCGGTTCCGACTGCGACAATATCAGGTAACGATACAATTTGCAGTGGTCAGTCTGTGGTGTTAAGCGGATCGGGCGGATCTACTTACTTATGGAGCGGCGGAAGTAGCGGAGTAAGTTCCACACTCACAGTCTCGCCATCCGTAACAACTGCGTATTACTTGCAGGTTGGAAACGGCTCATGTTTGAGCGCACTTGACACACATATCGTCGTTGTAGTTCCGCCTTCAAATTTATCGATTGCAGGACCTACATCAATTTGCACAGGACAAACCGTATCTCTCATCGCATCCGGTGGAATTAATTATCAATGGAGCGGCGGCTCTTCGTCAACGGCAGGAACGATTGTGGTGAGTCCAACTGCCTCTACCACATATTATCTAAACACAAATTCTCAGTGTCCGGCAGTACCTGATACTCATACTATTGTTGTGTTGCCACAACCTATAGTGAATGCAAGCGGAAACACAAATATTTGTGCGGGACAAAGTACAACCCTCACAGCAACCGGCGGCACTTCGTATCAATGGAGTGGAGGTTCTTCGGACACAACTGCATCTATTACTGTTGCTCCGATTGCTACTACTACATATTTTGTCACTACTTCCAATGGTTATTGCACCAGTGGATTTGACACAATCACAGTAACCGTACTGCCGTCTCCAACGGTTTCTATCGTAGGACCATCTGCAGTTTGCTTAGGAACACAGGTGACGTTGTCGGTAGTTGGCACAGCTACTGCTTTCGTCTGGGGCGGAGGTGCAAGTGGTAACGGATCTACGGTAACGGATGTGCCTACTTCTGCTACAAATTATTGGGTTGTTGGATACAATTCTTTGGGTTGTTCGGACACGGCTTTTGCGACAGTAAGCGTATACGACGCACAATCGCCGGCAATACTTGGAGATGACACGATCTGTGTCGGAGAATCTTCGCAACTGATTTGTGCCGGTAATGGTACATATTCCTGGAGTCCTGCCGGTACAT
>JBJOKQ010000119.1:0-9762 GCA_046046005.1 Bacteroidota bacterium
TTGCAAAGCAGAAAGTTCAGTGATCAATCCAGGGATTCCCGGATCCTGCGCTTTGTATGCTTCCAATTCAGTAATAATGCTTTTCAAAACTGCCATCTGCTCAAATAAAGCCTGTACTACATGCTCATTGCCTTCCTTCTTGTAAACTTCACCGGCAATGTACATCGACTCAATCCAAGCTCCTGCAAAAATCACTCCGTACAATTCGTTCTGCTGATTCTCTTCAAGCTGAAGGTCGGTCTGATATTGAATCTCTGCAACAATTGCACCAACAGAATCTTCTTTGTCCATATTCGCATTGAAACGATCGAACAGATTCGCCTGATCAAACACTTTCTGAAGATTGAGTTTGTTACCCACTTCACGAACGGACTTCAGATATTTCTGTCCTTCATTGGTTTGCTTATTGATTACAGAATAAGCCATGTCCGCACTGTAAACACCCATAATCTGCGCAAGCTGGAAACGGGTGGAATACATTGATGCTTTGTCTGAATTGTATGTAATACCGGGCAGGTAATTCAGTTCAGATCTTTTGAACATTGCTGCAACACGGAAAGGTGTCGGCAATGATGAATTGGTTTCAATAGTTTCAACTGTAGCAGTTGCTGTGTCGTTCAACGACGTGTCAGCATTTTCATTTACAGGAGTCTCATTTCCGCATGCTGCAAGCAGCAGGGCAGGGAGAAAAGCCGCATAGCGAAGTTTCATGGCAGGGTGGTTTGGTTTGTTATGAATGTGCGCAAAGGTAGAAAAACCTCGCAATCAGGCTGAAAAAGCATGTTAAATCGGGTGTTTCATAGCTTCGAAATCTGTACTTTTGAAGCCTTAAATTCTGCATAGATATTATGAAAAAAGCCATTTTCCTGTCCATCGCTGCTGCAATGGGTATTTCCGTTTACAGTCATGCTCAGGTTTCTGCGGGTGCTGCTGCTGTTCAGCCCGGCACAGGCAATGATCCTGTTTTGATGACAATTGGTAATTCTCAGGTTCGCTTATCTGAGTTTACTTACGTGTACAAGAAAAACAACAAAGACACTACCAACAATCCGCAAGCTGTAGAGAATTATCTGGAGCTCTTCACCACTTTCAAGATGAAAGTAAAAGAAGCTGAGGAATTGAAAATGGATACTTCGCTCGCTTTCCGCAGCGAGTTAGGCGGATACCGTCGTCAGGTTTCGCAGCAATATCTGACCGATCGTAAAGTGAATGACAGCCTTCTTACCGAAGCATACAATCGCATGAAGGAAGATATCCGCGCTTACCACATTCTTATCAAATGTGATGAAATGGCTCTTCCACGCGACACCGATATCGCTTTCACACGTGTTCAGATACTTCAGGGGTTGCTCAATGGCAAACCTGTTACCAAACTCATCAACGATTACGAAAGCAAGCTCAAAACAAAGTTCGGAATCGTAAACATGAAGAAAGCACCTGCTGCTGATACGCAGAAAGTATATGATTTGGTAAATCCTCTGCGCCAACTCGAACGCCGTTTTAAAAATAAACCGGCTCCGTTCGATGAAGTGGCATTCATCGCTTCTGAAGATCCATCAGCTCGTCAGAATCGCGGCGATCTCGGATACTTCACTGCGTTCTCAATGGTTTATCCATTCGAAACGCTTTGCTACAACACGCCTGTCGGCAAAATCGGCGGACCTGCTCGCACGAAATACGGTTACCACCTCGTAAACGTTATTGATCGTCGTCCGGCTTCCGGAAAAATTCTTGTTCAGCATATCATGATCAAATCTCCTGCCGGTGCACCTGCTGCCGATTCACTGAAAGCAAAAGCTAAAGTAGACGAGATTTACGCGAAAGTTCAGGCGGGTGAAGACTTCGCTACATTGGCGAAACAATTTTCAGAAGATAAATCTTCAGCTGTGAAAGGCGGAGAAATTCCGTGGTTCGGTCTTTACGAAATGCCGCAACAATTCGAGAAAGCTGCTTTCAGTTTGCAGAATAACGGTGATGTTGCTGCTCCTGTGAAAACAGCTTGGGGTTGGCATATCATTCGTCGTGTTGACAAAAAAGGTGTTCCGCCGTTCGAACAAGTGAAAGGTGAAATCAAACAGCGCGTAAACCGTGATCAACGTGCAAACCAGGGACGTGCTTCGCTGATTGCTAAAGTGAAAGCGGATAACAAGTTTGTTGAATATCCTGCCACTGTGAAAGATTTCTACAAGGTGCTTGATTCAACTTACTACATGGGCCGTTGGTCGGCGACAAAAGCTGCAGGTTTGAATAAAACGATGTTCACGCTTGACGGTGTAAACTATACGCAGACTGAGTTTGCAAAATGGTTGGAAGATCATCAGGTGCGTAATGGCGTTAAACGTCCGTTCAATGAGATTGTGGATGCAGCCTACAAAAACTGGGTGGAAGAATCTTGTGTTCGCCTCGAAGATTCAAAGCTGGAATCGAAGTATCCTGATTTCAAAAACCTCATGCAGGAATATCGCGACGGAATGTTGTTGTTCGATCTGATGGACAAAAAAGTTTGGTCGAAAGCGGTGAAAGATACAGCAGGACTTCGTCAGTATCACGAAGCAAATAAAACCAAGTACATGCTGGCTGAGCGTGCTGATGCAACGATTTACTCCTGCAAGGATGAAGCAACCGCGAAGAAAGTTCGCAAGATGCTCAAGCAGAAAAAGACTACAAAGGAGATTATGGACGAGATCAACAAAGAATCACAGTTGAATCTTACCATTGAACATAAACTCTGGAACAAAGGCGAGAATGAGATGGTTGACCGTAATTGGAAAGCCGGAACTTCAAAGAATGAAATGAAAGACGGTCGCGTGATGTTTGTTGTAGTTGATAAGATTGAACCGGCTCGTCCGAAAACACTTCAGGAAGCACGTGGTGCTGTTACAACGGATTATCAGAATCAACTCGATAAAGAATGGGTTGAAAGTCTGAAGCAGAAATATCCTGTTGTTATTGACCGCGAGGTTCTGAAAATGGTGAAATAAACATTCTGTTAGATCCGTGGATAACACAAGGCAACTTTATAAACGAACCGGCGTCATCTTATTGATGGCGCTGGTTTGTTTTATTGCTTCTTGTCGCGAATCAGAAGAAACTTCTGACGTGAACAAAGGTCGTGTAGTTGCAACTGTATACGGTTATTCACTCTATGAAAGTGATCTTGTGGACGCCGTGCCTGCAGGATTGACCACGGAAGACAGTACGCGCAGAGCCGAGAGTTTCATTAATTCCTGGGTTCGGGAAATGTTGTTGCTGAGTAAAGCGCAAAGCAATTTGCCCGGGCAGGATAAAGAGATGGAGAAAAAGCTTGAGGCTTATCGTAATTCGTTGATCATTTACGCGTACGAAACGGAGTTGGTCCATCAGAAATTAGATACCGTTGTAACGGAAGAAGAAATTGCCAAGTATTACGAGGAACATGCTGCGGATTTTCAGCTGCGCGATAACATCGTGCGTGTTATTTATGTGAAGGTCGACAATGAAGCGCCGAATCTGCCTAAAGTAAAAAACTGGGTGAAATCAGATAAACCGGCCGATCGCGAAGAACTGGATAAATATTGCCGTCAGTTCGCAACCAACTATTATCTCGAAGATCAATCCTGGTTGTTGTTTGACGACTTGCTCAAGGAAGTTCCGATTCAAACGTACAACCGTGAATTATTTCTGCAGAACAACCGCTTTGTAGAAGTTGCAGATTCATCGAGCACCTATTTTTTGAATATCAAAGGTTTCATGACGCGTAACAGTCAATCGCCTCTTGCATTTGAAAAGGAAAACATCAGAAATATCATCATCAACAAACGTAAACTGGAGTTGATTGACCGAATGCACGACGATCTTTACAAAGAAGCCGTGAATAATAACAGCATTAAGATTTACCCTAGAAAATGAAAAAGAATTTATTGATACTGACACTCATTCTTACCGCATTTGTGCCTTCAATGTTGAATGCGCAACAACGTGGACCAATGGTTGACCGGATAGTTGCGGTTGTGGGCAGTCAGATTATTAAGGAATCTGATATTGAAAATGCATTCGAGCAATACAAGGAAGAAGGAATGCAAATGACGGACAGTTTGCGTGGCGCTATTCTGGATGAACTCATGTACAGAAAGCTTCTTGTGCAGCAGGCAGTTCATGACAGTATCACAATCTCCGATGCTGATGTTGACGCGGAAATTGACCGTCGTATGCGTTATTACCTCATGCAGTTCGGTTCTGAAGAAGCATTTGAGAAATTTTACGGCAAGACAGTTGAAGCCTATAAGTTTGAACTTCGCGATAAAGTGCGAGAGATTCTTCTTGTTCAGCGCATGCAAAGTGAGATTGTCGGGGGTGTTACTGTGTCTCCTCAGGAAGTACGTGAATATTACGGACGCATTCCTTCCGATAGTGTTCCATTGATCAACTCTGAAGTGGAAGTAGGGCAGATATTATTGATTCCTCCGGTCAGTCAGGAATTGAAAGATTTTACAAAGCAGGAACTGGAAGGAATACGTCAACGTGTAATGAAGAACACTTTGGATTTTTGTGCAGCGGCGTCAACTTACTCAGATGATCCGGGTTCTAAATTCAATTGCGGTAAATACGAGAATGTTCGTCGCGGTACTTTCGTTCCTGAATTCGATGCTGTGTGTTTCAGCTTGAAGGAAGGTGAAATTTCGGAAGTCTTCGAAACGGAATACGGTTATCACTTCGTGAAACTGATACAGCGCTTGGGCGAAACTGTAACCATTCAGCATATTCTGAAATCCGTTCCCACTGATCCAACTGAACTACAGAAGTGCAAAGTGCGTTTGGATTCCATCATGAAGTTTGTGAAGCTTGACAGTCTTACATTTTGTGAAGCAGCTGCGAAGTTTTCAAGCGATGAAGATTCTAAATATGCGTGCGGGCTCATTCTGAATCCCATGACCGGAACAAGTAAAATTGAAATGGAATTGCTCGGACAGATTGATCCGAATCAGGATTTTCCTATCATCGTATCTCAATTGAAAGTCGGGCAATATTCTGCGCCGCATCAGTGTTTCTCCAATGACGGGAAAATGGCATATCGCGTATTATGGTTGAAGTCGCGTTCTGAGCCGCATAAAGCCAATCTGAAAGATGATTATCAACTTATACAGGATATGGCTTTGCAGGAAAAACAGAATCAATTACTCGAGAAATGGGTACGCAGCAAATTGCCATATACTTACATCAGAATTTCAGAAGATTACAGAAAATACAATTTCCGTTATCCGTGGATTCAGTATATCAAGTAAATTAGTATTGAATCGGTTGTAATCTCACTAAGAAAACTTTTGTATGCAGTTCAAGAACGACGTAGAAGCAGTCAATTACTTTCAGGATAAGTACAAAAAACTTTCCACTGAAATTCATAAGGTAATTGTCGGTCAGGACGAAGTGGTGAAGGATGTTCTTATTTCCATTTTCTCCAATGGACATTGTCTGCTTGTCGGTGTTCCCGGTCTTGCTAAGACATTGCTCGTAAATACAATTGCGCAGTCTTTAGGTCTTTCATACAACCGTATTCAGTTTACCCCGGATTTGATGCCGTCTGATATCATCGGAACAGAAATTCTGGATGAGTCGCGGGCATTCCGTTTCGTGCGCGGACCATTGTTTGCGAATATCATTCTTGCGGATGAGATAAACCGTACACCGCCGAAAACACAATCTGCTTTGCTGGAAGCGATGCAGGAACGTGCGGTAACAGCGGCGGGCAAACGTTATACACTCGACAAACCATTCTTTGTTCTTGCAACGCAAAACCCGATTGAACAGGAAGGTACTTATCCTTTACCGGAAGCACAGCTCGACCGTTTCATGTTCAACGTGTGGCTCGACTATCCGAAAATCGCTGACGAAATTGAAGTTGTTCGTCAGACTACCTCCAATCACAGTGTAACACCCGAGAAAGTTCTGGGCGCTGAAGAAATCATGTTCATTCAGGATCTGGTTCGTCGTGTTCCTGTTCCTGAAAACGTATTGCAATACGCTGTTAATCTTGCAGCAAAGACACGTCCGAATACAGAAACCGCAACGGCAGATGTAAACAGATTGTTGTCTTGGGGTGCCGGTCCTCGTGCATCTCAATATCTTGTTTTAGGTGCGAAATGTCATGCGGTGGTTTCAGGAAAGTATTCTCCTGACATCGAAGATGTACGTGCTGTTGCCGCACCGATATTGCGTCACCGTATTGTGCGCAACTACAAAGCGGAAGCAGAAGGAATCAGTATAGATTCCATCATCAAAGGATTGCTGTAAGCAATTCTTCCCTGTAACATTTGTAACATATCTTCGGCGTTAACTGTTTTTATGTCTGTTGTCATGTTACCGCGTGCGTAACGTGCGGTAATTTTGCGGTGTAATATCAGGAACATGAAAACAGCAGAACACACAATCACAGGCGACAATTATACTTCATACAGAAATAAGATTGACGCTCTGTTAGCAGAGGGAAAAGTTACAGGAGAGAAGCAATCGGATGTGCTTGTTGAGTTTACGAAACTGAACAATCAGCGCATGAATCGCATTGACAAAACAGTAACCTTGCTTCCTGAATTACAAAATCGCATTTCGGAGACTTCACGAAAAATGCAGTGGGTAATGCTCGCGCAAGGATGGTGCGGCGATTGCGCACAGTTGGTTCCTGTCTTCGGAAAAATCGCAGACGCATCACAAGGTAAAATCGAACTCACCATCGTTAATCCTGATGAACGTAACGATCTCATGGAGCGATTTTCAACTAATGGAGCGCGTTCCGTTCCGAAAGTGGCGATTCTTGACGCGGATAGCGGAGAAGTGATCGGCGTTTGGGGACCAAGACCCAAACCGGCACAGGAAATCATGCTGAAATGGAAAGCCACCAATGGTGCTGTGTCCAAGGATGATTTCGAGAAAGAGCTTCATACGTGGTACGCGAAGGATAAGACTTTAACTGCCCAGTCGGAACTGGCTGAAATGCCGATTTGGTAGTCGCGAATCCTTTGCGATGCTGAGTTAAGATCTGATTTTCACAATTTCTCCCGTTTCCTATATTTGTTATGTGGCTGACGGCATGGTATTTGCCTGTTCAGTCCACGTAACAAGCCCCGCATGAAACGAACAATACTTTCTGCATTCATTTTCCTGATTGCGCTAACCGGCCTCAATGCTCAAGGCGGTTTCGGTCTTCCTTCCGGTTTTGATCTGAAACAATTTCAAAAGAACGAAGAGCTGGCCTTGTGGTTTATAAATTACGATTCAACGGTTATGCGTGTCGTTCAATTCGACAAAAGCGCGACCGGTAAAGACTTTCTGTGCTATCAGGATAAGAAAGGCTGGAAAGTTGCGGCGGGCACAATAGATTCTTTGCGCTTTAAAAATGTAAAGTGGTACGCTGTTGATACACGCAATGTAGTTACGGCTATGAAGAAGCCCGGAGATACAGTGATGATTAACGCTATGTCACGGTCAATTTACAATGCCAATAAGTTGCATGCGAAACTCAAGTTCAACAACGCGCCTTGGAAGCAGTATATTAAACAAAATACTGATCTGACCTATACGGTTTATATGTTCTGTGATAAAGATGAATCCGGTAATGTTTGGTACGGTCCGGAATGTATGTGGTGGTTCAGCGCCAATGGAAGTAATCTTGTTACTACCAAAGTGACAAACAAAGCTCCGATGATGGCAACTGTCACAGGAAAGACGCTCAATTTCTCCTGTCCGACCGAGAAGATGCCTAGTCTGGGTACGATCTGGATAACGCATCGCATCATGTCTCAGTATCCCGAAGTAGCAGTCAGCTACAAAACCGGAACGAGTACGCTCAATTACAATCTGGCGGAGAAAACGTATTCGTGGCAACACGAAGGCAAGTAGTTTCCTGTTTCTTCTCTTCTCATGTTTTGAAGTCGCACATAGGCGCTATTTTCCTATTTTCGCTACTCAAAATTCAAATCCATGTTAGTTCTGAAATTCGGAGGCACCTCCGTTGGCTCTCCTGAGCGAATGAAAGCTCTCGTGCCGCTGATTCATGATGCGCAACCTAAAATTGTTGTTCTCTCTGCAATGTCAGGAACAACAAATGCGCTCGTTGAAATCGGCAAAGCGCTGTATGCAAGAGATAATGATCTTGCGCGTAATCTTATCGATTCGTTGGAGAGCAAATACAAACAGGTGGTAAAGGATTTGTTCGCTTCAACTGTATTCGGGACAAAGGGAAATGAACTCATTGCAGAGCATTTCAATTATCTGCGTTCATTCACGATCGATATGTTTACCTCCAATGAAGAAAAGGCAGTTCTTGCACAGGGAGAATTGCTGAGTACGGCGTTGGTGCAATTCCATCTTGAAGAATCCGGTATAAGTTCTGCATTGCTTCCTGCATTGAACTTCATGCGTATAGATGAGAATGAAGAGCCGGATCTGAATTACATTGAGACGCATCTGAAAGCAGAGCTGGACAAACACAAAGGCGTTCCGCTTTTCATCACGCAAGGCTATATCTGCAGAAATTCATTCGGTGAAATTGATAATCTGAAACGCGGCGGAAGCGATTATACAGCAACGTTAATCGGTGCGTCATTGCGCTCAACAGAAGTGCAGATTTGGACAGATATTGATGGAATGCACAACAACGATCCTCGCATCGTAAACAAAACTTTTCCGATCAGCGAATTGAGTTTTGATGAAGCGGCCGAGCTTGCCTATTTCGGAGCGAAGATTCTTCATCCGACTTGTGTGTTGCCTGCACAAAAGAGAAACGTTCCTGTTCGATTGCTCAATACCATGCAGCCTGAAGCAAAAGGAACTGTCATCGGAATGCCTGCATCAGGAGATCGCATCACTGCTGTGGCAGCGAAGGACGGAATTACTGCCATAAAAATCCGTTCTGCACGAATGTTACTCGCTTACGGTTTTCTTCGCTCGGTGTTTGAAGTTTTTGAACGTTACAGAACACCGATCGATATGATCACCACTTCTGAGGTTGCAGTTTCTCTCACAATCGATAATCCTGCTCATCTCAATGAGATTGTTGAAGAGCTGAAGGATTTCGGCCAGGTGGAAGTGGATCGCGATCAAACCATTGTTTGTATTGTCGGAACATTCGGAAAGGACAAGCAAGGTTATGCTTCACGTGTTTTTGATTCATTAAAAAACATACCGATCCGCATGATTTCATATGGGGGAAGTGAGAATAACATTTCAATTCTCATCGACGGTTCGCTGAAGAAAGATGCGCTGCAGGCGCTCAACTCAGGATTGTTCAATCTTTAATCCACAGATAAAGATGTTCAATCAAACTGATGTTTCCTTGTTGCAGAATCACGCAACGCCGTTCTATTGTTACAATCTAGCTTTGCTTCGTGAAACGTTGAAAGTTGCGAAGCAAGCAGGTAAAGGATATCATCTTCATTATGCGCTCAAGGCAAATTCGGATGTTAATATTCTGAATGAAATCCGAGAAGCGGGTTATGGAGCTGATTGCGTAAGCGGCAATGAAGTGAGGCGCGCCATTGAATGCAATTTTCCTTCTTCCGATGTTGTATTTGCCGGAGTTGGGAAGAGCGACAGCGAAATTCGCTATGCACTTCAATCCGATATATTCTGTTTCAACTGTGAATCACTTCCTGAGATGGAAGTGATCGATCAGATTGCCGGAAGCGTGGGCAAGAAAGCCCGTGTTGCATTGCGCGTGAATCCGAATGTACATGCAAATACGCACCATTACATAACGACAGGATTAGAGGAAAATAAATTCGGAATCAGCAT
>JBJOKQ010000120.1:0-9688 GCA_046046005.1 Bacteroidota bacterium
GTTTGGATTCGGCCAAGGATCGCAGTTCATATTCTTCACATCATCACAAATTGCATCCGTTCTTCCGAAACTATATGGAGAAGTTCGGTTATTACGACATCTTCCTCATTGACATTCACAATGGGAATATCATTTACACCGTTTATAAAGAAGTTGATTTCGGAACATCACTTGAAACAGGCCCGTTCCGCAACACAAATCTCGCACGTGTTTACAATGATGTAAAAGCGCACGGCCTTGATTCCGGTTACTTCAGCATTGCGGATTACGAACCGTACCATCCTTCTTACAATCAGCACGCAGCATTCATCGGAGCGCCGATCAAAGATCACGATACATTAATCGGCGTTCTCGCATTTCAATTGCCTATTGATAAGATTGATGCTGTGATGACCAGCAACAACGGATGGCAACGTACCGGTCTGGGCACAAGCGGCGAAACCTATCTCGTTGGCAATGATTACAAAATCAGAAATCAATCACGATTTCTCATTGAAGACAGTGCTTCTTACTTCAGAATGATTTCATCAATCGGAACGGATGCCGCTACAGTCAGAAAAATCCGCAACCTGAATACTTCCATCGGACTTCAGGAAGTGAAAACAGAAGGTACGCAAGATGCTTTGAAAGGAAACACTGCAACCAGAATCTTCAATGACTACCGCGGTATTCCCGTTCTCTCTTCTTATCGCCCGGTCAATATCGCAGGATTGAATTGGGTCATCATGAGTGAAATTGATGAATCAGAAGCATTCAGTCACATTTATGCGTTGCGTTGGAGAATCGTTGCCGGTTGCGGAATTCTACTCGTTCTTGTGCTTATAATCTCCTACATGCTTTCACGAAGTTTTTCACGTCCGTTGAAAGTTCTTTCGATCGATGCGATGGAAGTAGCGAAGGGAAACTTCGATGTGGAAATTGACATTCAGCGAAAAGATGAAATCGGAATGCTTGCAACGAGCTTTCGAAAAATGCAGCACAGCATTCGTAAACTGATCGGTGAGTTGAAGGATATCAACCAGAATCTGGAAGCGAAAGTGGAAGAACGCACGGAAGAATTGAATCTTCAGAAAGTGCTTTTGGAAGTGAAGAATCGCGAGATCATTGATTCGATTAATTATGCGAAACGATTGCAGCATGCAATTCTGCCTGATGTTGATGCTATGCATCGCGCGTTGGGCGAAAGCTTTCTGATCTACAAACCGAAAGATATTGTCTCGGGAGATTTCTATTGGATGTTTGAAGATGGTGATCAATTACTTGTTGCCACCGTTGATTGTACCGGTCATGGTGTTCCCGGAGCGATGGTAAGTGTTGTAGGTGCAAACAGTCTGGACCGCTGTGTACGTGAATTCGGATTACGCACACCTTCTGCAATTCTGGAAAAACTCAGTGATCTTGTTACGCTGACATTTGAAACGGAGCATTACGAAGTTCGGGACGGAATGGATATTTCTTTGATCAATTACAATCGCACGACACGTGAGTTACAATATTGCGGAGCACATAATCCGCTGGTGATTTACAGAAACGAAACCAAAGAACTTTTCGAAATCAAAGCTGATAAGCAACCGATTGGTTTGTACGAATACAGAAAACCGTTTACTAACCACAGCGTGAAAGTAAATAGTGGAGATCGCGTATATCTGTTCTCTGACGGTTATGCAGATCAGTTCGGCGGACCGCTCGGCAAGAAATTCAAATACAATTCACTGAAAAAATTACTGATTGAATCTTCAGAGAAGAACATGAAAGAACAGTTTGAAATTCTCGACAGTAATTTTGAACAATGGAGAGGCGATCTCGAGCAGAACGATGATGTCTGTATGATTGCTTTCCGTATCAGTTAAGAAGGAAACGCAATGATTGAAGTTAAGCGAAAACATGTATTCACGGGTCATAAAGGTCCTGTTTACACAATAACAGAAAGCGGTATCAACGGAGTGATCCTTTCCGGCAGCAGCGATCAATTAATAGGATCTTGGTCAGTGGCGAACGGTGTTCCGGGCGAAATCAGTGCTTACATGCCGACCCACATCATTGCATTGGCGTCTTTGAAAAATCCACATCGCATCATTGCAGGAACCAGCGGGGGCACGGTCCATGTAATTGATCCCGAAGCGAAAAAAGAGTTGCGTGCTGATAAGCATTTCAACTCACAGGTATTTGAATTTGCGCACTGCGAAAAACACAATCTGTTTTTTGTCAGTTCGGGCGACGGTTCCATTGTTGTTCTCGATGCTATATCCTTCGAAAAGCTGAAAAGTCTTCAGATCTGCAACGATAAAGTACGGAGCATGTCTGTACACCCTTCAGGCAATTTGCTCGCTGTAGCGTCGAGTGATTGCGTTATCCGCATCTTCTCTCTTCCGCTGATGAAAGAGCTGAAGCAATTTGTTGCGCATGAACTTGCAGCGAATGTTGTTCAATGGAATGCTGAAGGAAATCTTCTGCTCACAGGCGGACGAGATGCACATTTAAAAGTTTGGGATGCTGCAAACGATTACACACTCCTTCATGATATCGCGGCGCACAATTATGCGATTTACAGCATAGCGTATTCACCCGACGGTAAATTATTTGCAACCGGAAGTCGCGATAAAACCGTGAAAGTGTGGAATGCAGAAACATTCGAAGTCCTCGTTCGGATCAACAAGGAAAAATACGACGCGCATCCCAACTCGGTGAACAAAGTATTATGGAACGAACACGGACTCATCTCAACAGGAGACGACCGTGCGATAATGGTTTGGGAAATTACCAGTAAGTAAAGTGATCAGTTTCCGTGTTCGGAAATAAACTTGATACGAACCAAACGAATCTCTTCTGCAGAGTAATCTTCTTCGCCGAGTTCATCAATTGCCGCTTCCAGTGAATCAGAATCTGCTTCGCGGAAATAATCTTCTATTTCCTCCTGCTTCTCTTCATCCATCACTTCATCAATGTAATAATTGATGTTTACGCGTGTTCCCGAATGCACGATTGACTCGAGCTCCGCAATGATATCGTCGATCTTCAGACCTTTCGCTTCAGCAACATCAACAAGATCCAACTTGCGATCAATGCTCTGAATGATGTGCACTTTCAATCCGGATTTATTCACTATGGATTTCACTACGAGATCCTGAGGACGTTCGATTTCGTTTTCCTCTACATACTTCGCAATCATATCCACAAACGGTTTCCCGAATTTCTGCGCTTTGCCCGGACCAACACCGTTGATCTTCGTGAGTTCCTGAATATTCACAGGATACTGAATCGCCATTTCTTCCAATGATGTTTCCTGGAAAACAACATATGGAGGCAGATTCTTGGAGCGTGCAACCTGACGGCACAAATCCTTCAGCATAGAATACAATTCCGGATCTGCTCCTCCACCATTCTTGCCTCCTGCAGCGATATCATCGTCGTCGTCACTTTCCGCACCTTCATAATTGTGATCGAGCGTCATTGATACCGGCCAAGGATTATTCAGAAACTCTTTTGCCTTCGGAGTAAGTTTAAGCAATCCGTAGTTCTCAATGTCTTTGGTGATCATTCCCTCTAACACCGCAGTGCGTATTACTGCATTCCAGAAGCTTTCGCCTTTCTCATCGTCAAGACCTTTTCCGAAAACATCAAGTTCGTTGTGCTTGTATGATTTTACAGTCGGAGAAATAAATCCTGTAACGACGTGAATGATATGTTTGTCTTTGAACTTCTCTTTTACTTCCCCAATGGTTTCCAGAACCAGTCCGATCTCATCAGTTACCTCAACCTTCGTTTTCGGATTGCTGCAGTTATCACACTGACCGCAATTTTCAGTTTCATAACGTTCTCCGAAGTAATGGAGAATCACTTTCCGACGACAAGCAGAAGACTCTGCGTAAGCAACAGTTTCAAGAAGCAACTGTCTTCCGATTTCCTGTTCTGCAACAGGTTTCCCTTTCATAAACTTCTCCAGTTTCTGAATATCATCATAACTGTAGAATGTGAGGCAATGTCCTTCTCCTCCATCACGTCCCGCACGACCTGTTTCCTGATAATAACCTTCGAGTGATTTCGGAATATCGTGGTGAATCACAAAACGCACATCCGGCTTATCGATTCCCATTCCGAAAGCAATCGTTGCAACAATCACATCGATTTTCTCCATAAGAAAATCATCCTGTGTCTGTGCTCGCGTGGAAGCATCCAACCCTGCGTGATACGGAAGCGCTTTGATTCCGTTAACGCGAAGCGACTCCGCAATCTCTTCCACTTTCTTGCGGCTCAAGCAATAAACAATTCCTGATTTGCCGTCGTGCTTTTTGATGAAGCGGATAATTTCCTTAATCACATTCACTTTCGGACGAACCTCGTAGAACAAATTCGCACGGTTAAATGATGATTTGAACACAGCAGCAGTTGTCATGCCAAGGTTCTTGAGAATATCCTGCTGCACTTTCGGAGTTGCAGTTGCGGTAAGCGCAATAATCGGCACTTGACCGATCGCTTCAATAATCGGACGTAAGCGACGGTATTCAGGACGGAAATCATGTCCCCATTCCGAAATACAATGCGCTTCATCAATTGCAAAAAATGAAATCGGAATTTCGCGAAGGAAAGCTACGTTCTCTTCTTTTGTCAATGATTCAGGAGCAACATAAAGCAATTTTGTTTTTCCTGAAGTAATATCTTTTTTCACTTGAAGAATTTCCGCTTTTGTAAGCGAAGAATTCATGAAGTGAGCGATTCCATCATCAGTTCCGTAGTTGCGAATTGCATCTACCTGATTTTTCATCAAGGCGATCAGCGGCGAAACAATAATTGCAGTTCCTTCAGAAATAAGCGCCGGCAATTGATAACACAGCGACTTACCACCGCCTGTTGGCATAATCACAAATGTATCCTTGCCTTCAAGAATACTCGTGATGATCTCTTCCTGTTGACCTTTAAATTTATCGAACCCGAAATACTTCTTCAGTTCATCCGTAAGCACCAATCCTTCGGTTGCAATCATTGTCTATACTGTAGCTGTTAATTAAAAAAGGCCGGGAGAGGCCTGTTAATGTATTATTGAAGTAAAGATATAATGAATTTTCTGATCATTCCATAGTTTTTCCTTGGAAAATCAATATCAATCTACGAACGGCAAAGATCAGACGATGAATCAGTTTTGAGAAAAAAGAATTTCGGAAACTGCTGAAAATCGTCACAAAAAGTTTAATATGTAGTTACATATATCTATATTTAACCCATGAAGAAATTGTTCATTCTGGCCATTGTACTTGCTCCGGCAATAATAGCGTACAGTTGCAAACACGATCCGATTCTGCCGGAAACGGAAGTTAGTTTCAGCAATGATATTCAACCCATTCTGCAAATGGGTTGTTCTCATGCAGGTTGTCATGGCGATTCTTTGAATCCGGAATTCAAACTTGTTACCTATGAGCAAGTGATGGACAAAGGAGAAGTGGAACCGGGTAATCCGCGCGGCAGTGAGTTGTATCAGGTCTTGGTTACTGACAATGAAGAAGACAAAATGCCTCGTGCTCCATACCCGGAATTGAACGACCGCAACAAGAAACTCATCTACATCTGGATTGCACAGGGTGCAAAAAATAACTGATCATGAAGAAATTATTTTTACTCCTGATAACTTCTGCAGCTCTTGCAGGTTGTTATTATGATAACATGGATGAAGTGTATCCCGGAGCTGGTTTGTTTCAACCCTGCGATACTACGGGTGTGATTTCCTACAACACGCACATTGTTCCGATTTTGCAGAACAATTGTGTCAGTTGTCATAGCGGAAGCGGTGCTAATGGCGGGGTAACGCTCGACAATTATCAAGGTGTTTATGATGTTGCTACTAATACAGCTTTGATAGGCGTAACGTGGCATCAATCACTTTACACACCAATGCCGCCGAACTATCAGATCGACAGCTGTTCGCTTGTTCAATTGAAGAAATGGGTTGATGCCGGAGCTCCTAACAACTAAACGATTTATGAAAAAATATTTACTCGTATTCTCTATTCTGCTTTCTTCCGCAGCATTCGCGCAAGTGGACGATATGCAGGCAATGCTGGACAGCATCAATGGTGCTGAACAAGCCGGTGCCGGAAAACAATATTCGAAAGCTGCATTCAAAACTACACGCGTTGTAAATTTCCCTTCATTGGAAACTACGGGTGCAAAACTGCTTGACTTCCGTATCATGCACCGTTTCGGTGAAATCTCTTCGGGATTCGAAAACTTCTTCGGTTTAGATGGTCCTGCCGGAATTAAACTTGCATTTGACTACGGCATCAATGAGTGGATTACTGTTGGTATCGGGCGCAGTTCGTATGACAAAATCGTTGACGGAAATTTCAAAGCGCGTTTGTTGCGTCAAACAGACGATAACAAAACACCAATCAGTATTACGTACCAAGGTGTAATGAATGTGATCCTGAAAAAAGATCCGCGCGCTTCGCAGGGAATTGATAAGTACGACATGTTCACATCGCGTCTTGCTTATTCAAACTCATTGACGATTGGCAGAAAGTTCAATGACAAACTTTCATTGGAAATTCATGGATTCCATGTGCATTACAACATGGTTGACAAGATGGAAGAGAAAAACGACATCTTCGCAGCAGGTATTTCCGGTCGATTTAAACTAACGGCTCGTATGGCTCTGACATTTGAATATGCATATCGTCTGAATCAATATGTTCCTGACAAATCTGTTTATCAGGATCCAATGGCAATCGGTTTGGATATTGAAACCGGCGGACACGTATTCCAGGTTCACATTACGAACGGATACGGCATCAATGAAGTTCAGTTCATTCCTTACTCCACAAGCAATATCTTCAAAGGACAATTGCGACTAGGATTCAATATCTCACGGGTTTTCACTGTTGGAAAACACGAAGGAAGCACCTGGTAAATAACTTCGAGGTAAATAATTCACCTTTATTCCCGACATGTAAACCTTTCACACTATGACTCAAGTGCTGAAATTTGTGTCGTACAACAAGCTTACAACCATGAATAAATCTCGCTTTGCAATTGCAGCAGGACTGCTCGTAGCCGCAGCATCCACGTTGAGTTTCGATATTCTAGACGACAACGGAAAAGCAGGAAAAACCGGTTCACCCGGAGAACAAACGTGTCAGACCACTTGTCACACAGGAGCAGCACTCAATGATGGTGTTGGTTCGGTTTCAATTTCTTCTTCTGACATGACGAATTGGGAATACATGCCTGGCGACACTTACAACATTGCTGTAAAAATCAAACGAACCGGAATGCCACTCTTCGGATTTGCCACAGAATGTTTAACCATGCAGAGTGTGCCGAACAACGCAGGATTATTCCTGAATACAATTCCATCACAAACGCATATTCTGTCTGCTACTGTTAATACAGTTTCACGTAAAAGTATTACACATCAGCTCAATGCCGGCCTCACAAACGATTCCATGGTTTATACGTTTAAATGGGTTGCACCGAGTACCAATGTTGGTAATGCAACTTTCTATGTTGCAGGAAATGCTGCCAACCATAACAATTTAAAAACCGGCGACTTCATTTATACTGTGACACAATTGATCACTCCTGCTTTCGGCGCTGCAATCAATGAAGCAACAGCACAAACAGAATTCAATGTATTCCCGAATCCTGTTGCCGAGACCATAAATCTGCGTTTCAACGCTACAGGCGGAGAGCGAATCAATTTTACAATGCATAATTCAGAAGGTAAGTTGGTTCACACTTTCCCTCTTGTAATTGCTGACGGCGGAAAAGAAGAGATCTCACTTGCAATTCCATCAGAACTGAATGCCGGCTTTTACGTGCTCAGCATGCACAGAGAAAGCGGAACGGCGCAACAAACCATCATCATACGTTGAATGAAAGCGGCTTCGAAAGAGCCGCTTTTTTGTATCTATTTAAACCTGATATTATGTCAAAGAAAGATCTTTTCAGAATCATCATAAAAGTTTTTGCATTGTATTCACTGATCATCGGTATAACATATGTAGTTCCGCAAAATATCAATGCAATTGCAACTGAAAGAATGTTTGGCCAATCGGGCTACGCCGTATATGTGATGATTCTAAGCGTTGCATTTGTAATATTCCTCTCATGGTTGCTTATTCGTAAAGCAGACACAATAATATCATGGTTCAAATTGGATGCCGGCTTCGATACAGATGATGCAACACTAAATCAATTCGATCTCAAGACTATTTTCACTTTTGCATCAGTAATTATCGGAGGATTTCTAATTGTGGATTTTGCTCCGATTTTTATTCTTCAATGCTATAATGCGTTCAAAGACACGCAGCATTCAGGTATGTTGTTTGAAGAATTCAAAACAGAATGGGCCATCAACGGAGTCCGGATTTTTGTGGGCTACATTCTAATTAAACTTTCTCCGAAAATGCATCTACTCGTAAAAGAAAAAACAGAAAATAATATTTCTGATTCCGAATCAACCCCGAAAAAGTAATCCGACAACGTGTTTGTCAATAGGATACGTTACGTCTTCTTCAGTAATCTGTTCAAAAGGAACCCACCTGAAAATCTGTGCGCCGTGTTCTTCTCTAATGAAACCGAATCTTTTCTCCGCAATTTTCACCTGCTCAGGATATGGCAGCCGTACTTTGTAATAAATACTGATGATCTGATCTTCTTCTCTGAATGCAGATTGCATAAAAAAATCAGTAGTGTAAAAATGCTCCAATGAAATCGGCTCCTGATTCAATTCTTCTCTGCACTCTCTGCGTAGTGCGTCAACTATACCTTCACCCCACTCCAATCCGCCTCCGGGAAACTTTGTCATTCGCGTAGTTCCGATAAACTCATCGGTTAAGAGTAACTGATTATTATGGATAATCAGCGCATAAACTCTCACATTGAATCGTTTCATCTTTCGAGCGGTAATTTGGTTTCGGTTTTCAGCATTGCTACCGGATATCTGTTATGTGAAGGTTCTTTGTATTGCGAACGCTGATAAATAAAGTTCATCTGTGCCCAATGGTTATTCGCAAAAGCAGTGTCCAATACACGCGTTGAATCCAGCGATTTCTTAATTGAAGGATTATCTTTCAAAATCTGTTCAGCCTTCGCATCGAACACATAATCACTGAACCATTCCTTCTGATTGAGTACACCATCGAAATAATTCCACGCGAAGAAACTGTCATCACTCTGCGGATCTAATGTCTCAACGATATATCGATTGGCAACCTGATTCAACTCAATCACATAATCACCTTTCATGAACAAAACTTTTTGTTTAGATTGACTCACCTGCGTGTTTCTGTGATGATAATGAGATTCATACGGATAAGAAGGATGATTGACTTTCGAAAGCGAATAAAATCCGGCTTCAATTAACGTGTCTTTGGACAAACGCCGCATGCGGACACCGTTAATCTGCAGACGCAAAATAACTTCCGTCCAGGCTTGAGGAACGATGTAGATCGCAGGCGCCTCCACAATTCGTGAAGGTTTGTACGTGTTATAAAACTTCACTTTTTTAATGAAGGGTTTTGTTTTATCATAATACAACACCGGCAAGCCTGTTACTTTGGAAATGATGTGTGTGGATTCAAATCCGCGAAAATCAAAGAGATCATACTGCGTTGTATCGAGTTGCCAATCCAACGCGAATTGCTTTTGAGTCATTACCGATTTGTCAGCATCATCACGGTTTTTAATTATCGTTGCT
>JBJOKQ010000121.1:0-9651 GCA_046046005.1 Bacteroidota bacterium
AATGGTACTGCTACAGTAAGCGCGACCGGTGGAAATCCGGGATACACATACTCATGGGCGCCAAGCGGAGGAACATCTGCAACAGCATCCGGCCTTGCTGCAGGAAACTACACGTGTACAATTACTGATCAATCCGGATGTGTAACCACACAATCCGTTGCTATCACTTCACCGTCTGCAGTGACTGCAACTCCTTCGTCCACTTCAAGCGGATGTACCAATTCAGGTAGTGCAACTGCGACACCTGCAGGCGGCGCAGGTTCTTATACGTATGTCTGGTCGCCTTCAGGTGGAACAAGTCAAACAGCAACACCACTTGCTCCAGGTGTGTACACTTGTCTGGTTACAGATTTCAACGGATGTACAACAACAGTAACTGCGACTGTAACATTGGGAACACCAATTACAGTTTCTGCAACGTCATCGTCATCTACAATCTGTTCCGGCACAACTGCTACGATCAACGCATCAGGAGCAACGAATTATTCATGGCAACCCGGTAACTTGTCAGGGAATTCCATAAATGTGAATCCCTCTGCAACTACAACGTATACTATCATCGGAACAACAGGAACGAATTGTGCAGATACAATTACTCATGTAATTACAGTTAACCCGCAACCGGGATTAACTGTTGCATCGCTTCCTTCTACTATTTGTCAAGGAGATAGCGTAACAATTGGAGTTACAGGTGCATCAACATATTTGTGGCAACCGGGTAATATAACGGACAGTGCGTTCGTTGACTTCCCGGCATCAACAACAACGTACACCGTGATCGGAACGAATTCCAATGGATGTTCAGATACAACGACGGTTACAGTAACAGTAACAGGAGCGCCTGTAATCACGGCAAGCACGAGCGCAGATACAATTTGCACAGGTGGTTCAGTAACACTGACAAGTTCGGGAGCGGCTAATTACATCTGGACACCCGGGAATTTAAGCGGATCATCTGTAGTTGTGAATCCTTCAGCCAATACCACGTACACAGTTATCGGTTCTAACGGATCATGTGCAGATACAATGACTGTTGATGTTGCCGTAACAGCAGGACCAACAGTAAGCGTAACTTCAGGGAACGCATCCATTTGTCCCGGAAGCAGCGCGACACTTACTGCGAGCGGAGCATCTGCATATGTTTGGAGCAGTGGCGGAACAACAGCGACTGAAACGGTAACACCGGCAAGTACACAAACGTACACTGTAACCGGAACAGATGCCAATGGTTGTACTGCTACAGCTACTTATACTGTAACTGTCTTTACTGCTCCTGCAGTTTCGATATCCGGAAGCAACTCTATTTGTATTGGAGATACTGTAACACTTACCGCGAGCGGAGCAACTTCCTATAGCTGGAACACAAGTGCAACTTCAACCAGCATCAGTGTAAATCCTTCCGCAAATACAACTTACACAGTAACAGGAACGGATGCTAACGGTTGTACTGCTACAGCTACTTATTCCGTAACAGTAAATAACCCACCGGTTGCAACAGTTAGCGGAACAAGCGGCATCTGCGAAGGTACAGGCGCAATTCTCACTGCGTCCGGAGGCGGCACGTACACATGGAGCAGCGGCGGATCAGCGGCAATTGAAATCGTAAACCCTACTACAACCACAACGTACACTGTAACTGTTTCTGTCGGTAGTTGCAGTGATACAGCGACGTTCACAGTGGTAGTTTTCAACGGTCCAACTGCTAACGCAGGTGCAGATGCAACAATCAACATCGGAGGAAACACAATTCTCAATGGAAACGGTGGCGGAACTTACAGCTGGTCGCCTTCCACAGGATTGGATAATCCTAACATTCAGAATCCGACAGCAACTCCAACAGTTACTACAGTTTATGTTTTGACAGTTGTTGATTCCAACGGATGCAGCTCAACGGATACAGTAATCGTTACAGTAACTCTTGACTGCGGAGAACTGTTCATCCCGAACATTTTCTCACCGAATGGTGACGGACACAATGATGTTTTGAAAGTTTACGGAACGCCTTGCGTGGATGATTTCACTTGGCAGATCTTCGATCGTTGGGGAGAACTTGTGTATGAATCTACCGACCCTGCAGAAGAATGGGACGGCACATTCAAAGGCAAAGAACTTGATCCTGCAGTGTTTGTTTACAAACTCAAAGGCACATTCATTACAGGTTTAGAGTTTGAAAGATCCGGTAACGTAACACTTGTAAAATAAACTGCAAAAAAGAAACATCATGAAAACTATTTTCAAAATTTCCGTTTCAGCTGCAGTTGTGTTGATCTGCAGTATCGTTTCAAACGCACAGGACATTCACCATTCCATGTACAATGAAACTCCCGTGTTGCTCAATCCTGCCCGCGCCGGCGTTCCATTCGATGCACGCGTGATTATGAATTACAAGAGTCAGTGGGCGTCAGTTGCGGATCCATACACGACAATTGCATTCAGTGGCGACATGGCAACTTTCAAGAAGAAAGGCAACAAGTCTTACATGGGTCTTGGTCTTACTTTCTTCAACGATAAGGCCGGCGATGTGGGAATGAAAACCACACAAGGTTCACTTTCTCTTTCAGGAGTATTGATGCCGGATGCGTATAATAAATTCTCAGTTGGTTTGATGGGCGGATTTGTGCAAAGAGGAATCAGTCCTTCCAACCAGCAATGGGGTGAACAGTACGATGGATTCCAGTTCAATTCAGCTTTAGCTTCGGGAGAAACGTCGTTATTGCAAAATCACAACTTCGTTGACATGGGTGCAGGTTTCAATTGGTACTATGGCAAAGGTGAAAAATACATGACGGCTAATGATGGTGTGAAACTCAATCTCGGCTTCGCAGTATTTCATCCGCACAAACCAAAGTATTCTTATTACGGAGTAGCAGATCAGCGACTCGATCCGAAAATTGTTGTCCATGGATGGTCGTCGATCGGAACGGGAAACAGCAATCTTTGTATTGAACCCTCCTTTCTTTACTTGCGTCAAGGTGCATTGCAGGAATTCACACCGGGCGTGAATTTAAAATACATCATGTCTGAAGGTTCAAAGTACACCGGCCGTAAGAAAGCTTCGGCAATGTCAGTTGGCGGATACTTCCGTACACGCGACGCGGTAATTCTTACCACCATGTTTGAATTTCAGAGTTACGCCTGCGGATTCAGTTACGATGTAAACGTTTCTAAACTGAATACAGTAAGTCGTGCTCGTGGCGGATTCGAAGTATTTTTGCGAATGGTGTTCCCGAATCCTTTCGGAAGTGCCACCAACAAATCGATGATTTAATTGTGATGAAGCTCGCATTTCTTATTACCGCCGGAGTGATGATCAGTCACTCCGGTTTTTCTCAGAATGATTCGGTAAAAATCGACATCAAAAATTTCGGCAGTGAAGTAAATTCTCCGTTTGCGGAATATTCTCCAGTAATCTCCGCAGATGGCAGCGTGATGTTGTTCACATCGAGAAAACCGAATAATGAGAAAGACATCAAGAAGAACAAACAAAGCATGGAGATGATTTACATTTCCAATTTCAGTTCTTCTGCGAATAAGTGGAATGCGCCCGCTCCTGCTCCTTCACCGGTGAATGTTGCAGGCAGAAACAATGTTGTACTCGGACTTTCGAACGACGGGCAACGTATGATGATTTACCGTGATGACGATAATGGTAACGGCAATATCTGGGAAACGAAACTGGAAGGAATGACCTGGTCGGAACCGACTTTGTTACCGGAACCGATCAACACCATTCATCATGAATCTTCTGCAAGTTTATCCCCTGACGGAAAAACAATTTACTTCGTGAGTAATCGTCCAGGCGGATTGGGCGGACGAGACATTTGGATCAGCACAATGGGCACAGATGGAAAATGGAGTGCCCCTGTGAATCCCGGTTCTGCAATCAACACCAAAGATGATGAAGAAGGTGTTTTCATTCACCCCGATGGAACTACTTTGTACTTCAGCTCACGTGGTCACAAAGGACAAGGTGGATATGATATTTACCGCAGCAAACGTGTGAACGGCATGTGGACATCAGCAGAAAATTTGGGAACACCGATCAACACAGAAGGAGATGAGTTGTTTTATCAGATGACTGCGGACGGACGCAAAGGATATTACAGTTCTTCCGGTCAGCCCGGTGGATTCGGTGATAAAGACATTTACGAAATCACATATACGCCGATTGAGAAAGCGAAAGATCGCGGACCGAAATTGACATTGCTGAAGGGAATCATTACCGATTCACTTACTCACAAACCCGTTGCAGCACGAATAGATATTTACGACAACGAGAAAAACGAATTGGTGACTTCTGTGAATTCAAACAGCGTGACGGGTGCGTACCTCGTTTCCTTGCCGGCTGGGAAAAATTACAACATCACAGCAACCGCGCCCGGATACTTGTTTCACTCTGAAAACTTTGTTGTTCCTGACAGCGCATCTTACAAAGAAGTGAGAAAAGATATTGAACTTCAGAAACTGGAAGTGGGAAGCAGTATTGTACTCAACAACATTTTCTTCGATTACAACAAAGCCACTTTACGTCCGGAATCATACACGGAGTTGAACAACCTGCTTCAACTGATGCAGCAGAACCCTACGCTGATCATTGAAATTTCAGGTCATACCGACAACCGCGGAACAGCAGAGTACAACAAGAAACTTTCCAATGACCGTTCGAAAGCAGTTGTCGATTATCTGATCACCAAGGGAATTCCTGCAACCCGTATGACTTATAAAGGTTACGGTTTTGACAAGCCCGTTGTGCCGAATACCACTGAGGAAAACATGCAGTTGAATCGTCGCGTGGAGTTCAAGATTATTTCAAAATAATCAGAGCTGAATACAGGCCCACATCCTGCCCGTTTTTCCGTTGTCGCGTCTATAGGAAAAGAAATCATCTTCTGTAGTGCAGCGATTGAGTGCCCAGATGTTTTCGCGTTTTATTCCTGAAGACAACAACGTATGAATGTTCGCTTCAAGCAGGTCCAATAATCGTCCGGTGTGAATACTTTCAGGAAATCCTGCATCCAGAAACTTCTGAATCACTTCTTCACTGACTTCGTAATTGTTGCGGCAAATCCCGGGACCGATAGCAACGCGAATTTCATTGCGATCCGCTCCCAGTTTACACATCTCTTCAATTGTGTTGGCCGGAATTTTTCCTAACGTACCTTTCCATCCGGCATGAGCTGCACCTGCAACTGAATTCACCGGATCATGAAACAAGATCGGATAGCAGTCCGCAGCTCCTACAGCAAGGACAATATTGCGCTCCGCAGTAACCAATGCATCGCAGGTTTGAGAACCTTCTTTTGCAATGCAAACTTCGTTGCCGTGCACCTGATTCATACGAGCAACATTCCTGAAATTCATTCCCGCTGCCGACAAAGCCCATTCACGATTCAATCTGATATTCTCCGGATCGTCATAGCTGCCACCGAAATTCAATGAGCCGAAAGGAGCAGGTGAAACACCGCCGTGACGCGTGAAGAAGGCGTGTTTTGCCTTCAGCAACGGAGATGTGATGAAATCAATTTTCATTGAGCGGAATTGTAATTAAAGAGATGTAATGTAGGCTTCTTATCCTGCGCTTCATTCGTAATAAGCATGTTTCCATTGCGATAGAAGCAAATTCCTTCAGGCTTATTGAATTTCTTTTCATCCATCAACTCCATGTGAACTGGTGTACCATCTCTGCGAAACTCGAAATACATGTGATCAGATGCTGAAAGCAAATGAAGATTACCTGTAATCGGATGAATCGCAATGGCAGAAGTTCTGAATTTCAATGCGGTTTCCTCTCCGGATTTCTTTTCCTTCACCGGCAGTTTCACTTTAGTTGAATCAGCCCACATTATTAAATCAGGAATGTAAAATTCAAATGCAGGCTCCGGATTCAACATCCGCGTGTTCAGATCAAACTCATAAACAGCGCGAATGTCCTTGTACTCTTTCCCTGCACCAATTTTACTCTTACAACCGATGAGTAAACGGGTTTCTGCAGAGTCGTAACACAAGCCTTCATTGTTGTCTGCAGGAACACCTGTTGTGAATTGTTCAACACGAAAACTATCTGAAAGAAAATTCATCACATGAAACAATTCTCCATCGCTGCGAAGAACATACAGATCATCGCCCACTTTTGCGATGCCTTCAAAATCTCCATCTTCTGCAAATCGAAATTCCCTGGTGATCCGTTCGGAGATCAGATCGTAAATAAAAACCATTCCTTTCTCATCCTGAATACAGGCGAAATGAGTTGAATCGATAAGCGCTAATCCGGAAATTTCATTCAGGATTTTCGGCAGTGAAATACTTCTCGTCGCCTCTGAGAATTTGTAGGTGTACGTTCGCTCCGGCTTGGACTTATTATCACAGGAATTGCTGCAACACACAACCAAAAACACTGGCAGCAAAATCGGCATCAGAAACTTCATGGTTGCTAAGGTAAGAATAGCACTCATGTCATTGTGACAGAGCCCCGGAATTGGCACGTCATTCGCTCTCTTTAAAGCAAATTATAAGCTTTACACTATGTCAACCACAACAGGCAAAATCAACGTTCAAACCGAGAACATCTTCCCGATCATTAAGAAATTTCTCTATTCTGATCACGAAATCTTCCTTCGCGAGCTCGTTTCAAACGCCGTAGATGCTACCAAGAAACTTCAGGCGCTCTCCGCAATGGGAGAAGCGAAAGGCGAACTGGGCGAACTTTTTGTCAAGGTGTCAGTTGATAAAGACAAAAAGACAATCACCATTTCCGACCGTGGTATCGGTATGACGGCGGAAGAAGTTGAAAAATACATCACTCAAGTTGCATTTTCCGGTGCAGAAGAATTCGTGCAGAAGTACAAGGATAAAACCGATGCGGTGAACAGCATCATCGGTCATTTCGGACTCGGATTCTACTCTGCTTTCATGGTGGCTGCAAAAGTTGAACTCATCACGAAAAGTTTCCAGGATGGCGCGCAAGCCGTGAAATGGGAATGCGACGGAAGTCCGGAATACACAATCACTCCAACGGAACGTGAATCACGCGGAACAGATATCATTCTTCATGTAGCTGAAGATTCTCTAGAGTTTCTTGAAGAGAGCCGCCTGCGCGACATACTTGAAAAATACTGTCGCTTCCTCCCTGTTGCCATTCAGTTCGGCGAGGAAACCAAGAAAGAAAAAGATGCGGAAGGAAAGGAAATCGAAGTAAAACAGCCACGTCAGATCAACAATCCGAATCCGGCCTGGACGAAAAAACCTTCTGATCTCAGCGATGAAGATTACAAGGCGTTTTATCGCGAATTGTATCCGATGAATTTCGAAGATCCGCTGTTCTGGATTCACCTGAATGTGGATTATCCTTTCAACCTCACTGGTGTATTGTACTTCCCGAAAATCAAAAAATCATTTGAAGTTCAGAAGGATAAAATCCAATTGTACTGCAATCAGGTTTTCGTAACGGATTCGGTAGATCAGATTGTTCCGGAATTCCTGACGCTCCTGCGCGGTGTAATCGACTCACCGGATATTCCGCTCAACGTTTCACGTTCGTATCTGCAGAGCGATGGCAATGTGAAGAAGATATCTTCTCACATCACGAAGAAAGTAGCGGACAAACTTGAAGAACTCTTCAAGAAAGACCGTGAAGATTTCGAGAAGAAATATGAAGACATCCGCATCTTCACACAATACGGCATGCTCAGCGACGACAAGTTCTGGGAAAAAGCACGCAAGTTCGCTTTGCTCCGTAACGAAGAAGGCAAAATGTTTACGCTGGATGAGTACAATGAAAAAGTAAAACCTATCCAGACCGACAAAGACGAAAAAGTGGTTTATCTGTACGCAACAGATGTGAATACGCAGCACAGTTACATCGCTTCTGCTAAAGACCGTGGCTATGATGTTTTGGTAATGGACAGTATGATTGATCCGCACTTCATCAACTTCCTCGAAAGCAAACTGGAAAACACATCGTTCGTTCGCGTAGATGCGGATACGATTGATAAACTCATCCGCAAAGACGAACCAATGCCTTCGAAGCTCAGCGACGAAGAAAAAGATGCTTTGCGACCTGTAATTGAAGAACAACTTCCGAAAGAACAATTCAACGTAATGTTTGAATCATTGAGCGAAACGGAAGCACCGATGATGATTACACGTCCGGAATTCATGAGACGTATGAAAGAAATGAGTGCGCTCGGTGGCGGAATGAACATGTTCGGAAATATGCCGGAGATGCACAATTTGGTGGTGAATACCAATCACCCGTTGGTAACGAAAATCGTGAGTGAAACAGACGCCGACACGAAGAAGAAACTCATCAAGCAAACCGCTGATCTGGCACTTCTTTCACAAGGATTGCTGAAAGGTGAAGAGTTGACGAAGTTTATTAAGCGGAGTGTGGAGATGATTAATTGATCGAATAGACGTTGATTGGAAAACGTTAGCTTGATCCAAGTCTATTTCATATCTTTCTCTCTCACAACAAAACAACTATTCATGATCAGATTGCTATTTGCAACCTCACTGTTGCTCATTTCTTTCTCGCCATTAAATGCGTTGACCACTAAAACCTACGACTACGCGGCCTATAAAACAGAGGCATTGGACCTGAAAGAAAATGGTATTTGTTTCGTATCAACAGGCAAAACTGATGGAATGTATTCTGTTGAGTCCAATGAATTCCGTTTTCTTATTCTCAATACTGAGGGTGGTTTGTTGTTGAATAAGTCAATCAAAATGGATACCAGATTTCATCGTGGATATTCAATCACCGCAGATCTTACCGGTACATATATTTACATCGCTACATATTACGAAAGAGCCGCGAAAAGTCAAGGTTTGAATCCAACGGGTGCAACAGATGTGTCAGATGTTATTATCACCAGAGTTGATCTGAAAGGCAACATTATACAACAGAAATATCCCCAAATGAATGCAGGGACAATAATGCATTTTTTTGCGAATTCATCAGGCTTGCACATGATATGCACCGATAAATCCTACGAATGGTTTTGTTATGATGTAAAGAATTCCTGTTCGGTGAAATATTACTTTTTCGATGCTGCAACACTGACAAAATCGGAGTTGGATCACGATCTGGATGGTGGCGCTTCGAATGGACACAATTACTGGAAACTGGCCCGCCACGAAGAGGAGAAAACCACATTCTACCGATTGAAGTTAGTTGTTACCGGATTAAAGCAATATGAAGTTGAATTCCGGATTCTGAATAATCAAGGGAAGAAAATAAAGGATCATGAAGTGAACCTTTCTGCTGCCAAAGGATTTCCGTACTTGTCTAATTTTGTGACTCATCATCGGTACGCAGGTACAATAAACGGAACATGTAATGCCGGACACTCATTCCGTGTCACAGGCGGCCAAGGTTCTGCAGATTATACTTACGCACGCACGCCTGATGGATATGGTATAATAGTTTCCGATCCCGACAATTCCTGTTTCTGGTTCTGTGGGCAGCTTACGCAAAAAGAAGGTGATAATGGGAAGTCGTTCAATGTCTCTGACGGTTTTATAATATCAAAAATCACCAACAATTTCAACGTTGAATTCAGCAACGAGCAAATCGGATTGAGAGCGAGCAGTAAAATAAATACGCTGGTCAATCACCTCGGTTCACTTCAGATGTTCTTCAGTCCTACCGGA
>JBJOKQ010000122.1:0-9633 GCA_046046005.1 Bacteroidota bacterium
AAGAAGAGTTCTCCGTACTTCACATCTCCGGGATATTCTCCGATATGAATCATCGCAACATCAACAGGCTTCGGGTTTTCTGACCAATAATACGCAACGAAACAGAAAACGCTCAGAAGCAGGCGCAGGATCATGGAGTGTTTATTCAATCCATGATATTGCTGTTCTTCAAAAATCAGTTTTTCCATTTGATGTGGAGCGCCGATGCACTTTCTTCTGTTACCTTGAATTTTTCTGCAATACGATATCCGGGAACCCAAACAATTTCATTGTTGAACACAACAACAGGATGATTCTTACGGAGATGGGAAGGTACTTGAATTTCGTTCAGCACATCACTGATTTTTTTAGTGCCGCGAAATCCGAGCGGAATGAATTTATCCCCGATTTCCCAAACTCTCACAATAAGATCGCCGTTCGTTGCACTGATATTAATCAATGCTTCATATTGCTGATAATTGCGTGGATCGGCGCCAACAACTCGTGTACAGCTCCATCCGTTTTCCAGAATACAATCAGGTTGCAAAGAAAATGGTTCGGGGCGCAACTCTTCTGCCGGAGTCAATATAAATTCATCTCTGTCAATATGAAGTACTTTTCCGTTGGAATGAAATTGTTTTCCGGATTGAATGTGCAGTAAACTTTCAAATTCCTGTTCGTCAAAATTCTTTTCGAATTCATGCACTCTGAGCAAACGATTGAACAACAATTGCGGTTCAGGTGAATTCACCAATGCAGATTTCTTGAAATGAATTCCGTCCGCATGAGAAGATACAATGTGAACGGCATAATGCGTAGTCAGTGATTCCAACAGTTTCTCACTGTCAACTAATTTAGCGATGGTATTTCTCCAGCCTTCACCATTTCGTTCATCGCATGCTTTCAATGCCGGCACAAGATGTCGACGGATTCTGTTGCGTAAATAATTATCAGTGTTGTTTGATGAATCTTCCCGCCAATGAACTTTCTTTTCCTGAAGATAATTTCTCAAGTCGGAAGAGGATGAATTCAGTAACGGTCTGATTATTTTTCCGTCGTGAAATTTCATTCCGGTTAAACCGTTGATTCCCGATCCGCGCATAAAATTCATCAATACTGTTTCAAGCTGATCGTCGGAATGATGTGCTGTTGCAATGAATGTGATTTGTTCCGTTTCGACAATATTCTGAAAGAATTCATAACGTATTATTCTCGCCGCATTCTGCAGATTCTGCGACACGGAATCAAGTTCGATCCTTGAAGTTTGTTTAATGTATAATGGAACCTGAAGTTGTGCGCATAACTCCGAAACGTATTTTTCGTCTCCTGTGGATTCCTCGCCACGCAAATTGTAATTGACATGTGCAACGGAAAACGGAATGCCGCATTCATGCAACGCGTGAACGAGAGCAACGGAATCGGCACCGCCGGAACAGGCAACAAGAATGTTTTGTCCGGCTTTGTAACCGCACAATTCGAAAAGATTACGCTTCAGTTGCTCTGCAATATTCATTGTAGTAACGGCCTTACGCCGATTCAATTACACGCTTCATCGCTTCGAGCTTCAACATGCATTCTTCATATTCTTTTTCAGGATCAGAAAGTGAAGTGATTGCACTTCCTGCCATTATTGAAAGATAGCCTGTTTTTGCATTCCATGTGATGCTGCGGATCACAACATTGAAATCGAAATCACCTTGAGGCGTGATCATTCCGATTGTTCCGGAGTAGATTCCTCTGGATTGTGTTTCGTATTGCTCGGCAAGTTCAATCGCCCTTCGTTTCGGTGCGCCGGTCATCGAACCCATTGGGAAAGTATTGTTAAGTATTTCTGCACTCGTTATCTCACGGCTTACTTTGCAACGCACTGTAGAAATCATCTGATGTACAGTTTTGAAAGTGTAAATGCCGAACAATTCGGACACTTCAACACTTTCCGGCAATGCAAAACGCGATAAGTCATTACGTACGAGATCTACGATCATTACATTTTCCGAACGTTCTTTCGGATCGTTTGTCAATTCTTCTTTCAATTGTTCATCAACCATCGGATCTGCGCTACGCTTGCGCGTGCCTTTGATCGGTTGAGAAATTACCGTATCGCCGCTGCGACTAATGTATCGTTCCGGACTGCCGCAAATCAGCCAACTGTCTTCATGTTTATACAGCGCACCGAAAGGAGCATCGGTTAACTCGATTAGTTTCGAATAGGCTTTTGAAGGATTGAAAACTTTCGTACGAGTGCTAAATCCCTGACAAAAATTTACTTCATAAATATCCCCGCGCTGAATATGTTGCAGAAGGTCTTGCGTTTTTTTTATGTAAGCTTCTTTTGATAAATGTGCGTTCAGCTGAATTTTCTCGTTGGGCAAATCATCACTTTTCACATTTTTGATTCGCGCTTTAAACAGATCGAATTGCTCGTCAGTGGCGTATCCGATTTCGATATTGTTTTCTTCATTCTTACGAATCAAAATCTGCGGGACGAAGAAAGCTTGGTCCGGAAATCCATCTACGTTTTCGAATCGACAAGCTACGTTTTCTGTAAACTTTTTGTAATTGTACCCAATGTGACCGAACATGAATCCGGCTTCGTCGTCATTCTTGTTTTTGAATACATCATTAAAATTTGCAGAACGCTTTTCATTGGAAAAAGCGGCGAGTATAGTTGAATTCCAGCCTTTTTCTCCTTTGTTGAACAAAACGCCGTAATTGTATAGTGAAAGTAAATCGGACAGGTATCCCGGAGTGATCAGATGCGTAATATCTAGCGGAACCCGGGCAAATTTCATTTTGTAAATCTCCGAAAAAAAGCCCGATTTAGGCTCAAATAGTGATAAACGCAGGTTTAATTCACAGGACGCTGTTTTCATTGACAAAAAAGAAGGTCTTGTTAATTATTTTTTTGGTTCGGATCGTTGCAGTTTTTGTAACTTGCACATGGTAAAATTGAAATACCCCTAATCCTAATACCAAATGAAAAACAGTTACTTGTCGGCTCTTGCAGCCTGTTCATTGATATCTACAGTTGCGTTCGCACAGAATGTTGCAATCAACGCTACCGGTGCTGCGCCTGCTGCTTCTGCAATGTTGGATGTTTCATCTACAACCGCGGGAGTATTGATTCCTCGTATGTCAACAGCACAACGTACGGCTATTGCCGCGCCTGCAACTGGTTTAGAGGTGTACGATACTACAACCGGGTCGTTTTGGTACTTTAATGGAACCGTATGGGTTGAAGAACTTAACGGAAATACAGGGTGGCGTTTGACCGGCAATACTGCAGCAGCAGCCAATTTCATTGGTACAACTAACGCGATTGCATTTCGTTTTTATTGTAACAACTTAGAACGTATGCGCATCAACCCCACAGATGGGGAAATTGTTGCAGGCGCTACGGCATCACCTTATGCAGGGGACATGTTGGCGGCCGTTTCTTCAGCTACCCTCCCTTTTGCTGTGAATGGTTACTCTGCCAACAACGGATCAGGAACATGGGGAGAAGTGCTTGCGGCAAGTACAACGGCATTTTCTGCTTTGCAAGGCGTATATGGTGGAAGTGGTGCGGGTGCCGGAACGTTAGGGAATTATAATGGAACGAATACTTCTAACGTACGTGCAGGTGTATACGGTGTTTGCAGTACCCCTGCAGCCGCCGTTGGTGGTGCCGGTGTTTACGGTTATAACGCAATTGCAAGTGGAAGCATGCGCATGGGTGTAATCGGAAGTTACAATGGAGCCGCATTTGGATTAGGTGTAGTCGGTATTGGTTTTGGTGGCGGAATTATGACTGGAAACAACGATGTTGCGGTTGTTGGTTGGAGAGCAAACAACGCGAACTATTCCGGGTACTTCAACGGTAACCACGTTATCGCCAACGGAACAAAAACGGCTTCTGTAGGAACGCAATGGGGTAACCAGTTGTTATACTGTCAGGAATCTCCTGAAGTATGGTTTGAGGATATTGGTGGCGGACAATTAGTAAACGGTGAATGCCACATCGAATTGGATTCTATTTTCCTTCAGGTTACTGTTATTGATGAAGAGCATCCAATGCGCGTTTTCATTCAGATGGAAGGCGAATGCGAAGACGTATATGTTGTTAAGGGAGAAACCGGCTTCACAGTAAAAGAGAAGAATGGAGGTAACTCCAACACATCTTTCTCATATCGTATTGTTGCGAAACGTGTAAACTTCCAGGATCACCGCTATGGTAACGATCCTGTTTGGGGCGCTGGTGATACGCGTTCTTATATGCAGTACGCTCCACCGCCACCGGTTGACTACAACGCAAATGTTGCCTTCCAGGATTCGTTGCGTAAGAATTGGAAACCGACTCCAATGCCACAAGGATTTATTGATTATTTCCAATTGCAGCGCGAAACGCAGCAGATTCAAACGAATCGCGGCACTGCGCCACGTCCGGTGGAACAACCATCAGAACAGAATAACGGTACTCAGCCGGTTGCTAACCCGAATAAAAAGTAATTCATGCGCAAAGAGCTTTCTGTTCTTATTTGCAGCTTAGGTTTTGTTGGGCTTGGCGCTCAGGGAATCCTCAATAACGGCGCGTACATTGTGATGACAGGCGCTGCGCAGATTTATGTTGATGGTGGTACCAATGGCGATTACCTGAGTCAGGCAAATGGTCGTATCACGCCTAGCGCAACCGGAATTATCCGTTTGGAGGGTGATTGGACCAACAACTCTGCAAATACCGGTTTCACAGCTGATGCAGGAACTGTTCAACTTGTTGATGCGGCACAATCTATTAACGGAACCAACTCTACAACGTTTTACAATTTGACCTTACTCGGTACAAATACAAAAACGCTGAACGTGAATACTTCAGTTGGCGGTGTAACAACTACCACCGGTGTATTATCGCTTGGTACACGTCCGCTGGATTTGAATACTCGTATGTTGACGATTACAAATCCTGCTACTACTGCCATTACAACTACTACCGGTTACATCATCAGTGAAACCAACGTTGCAGCTAATTCCAGCATCGTTCGTTGGAATACGGGTGCTACCACGGGAAGCTATATTGTTCCATTCGGTACTATAGCAGCGGTTAGCATTCCCTTGACTGTAGGTATCACTGTAGGACTTGGCGCCGGACAATATTTTCAGGTAGCAACTCGTCCAACTGCAGCTTCTAACAACTTGCCTTGGTCTACCGGAGTAACTCACATGTATGATCCGAATCTGGCGCAAGATGGTTCTGATGAAGCTGTAATTGACCGTTGGTGGGATTTTACATTCTCTGTTGCTAATACGCCTAACATCACTTACACGTATCGTGGTGCGGAGAATACAATGATTGTTCCTTACAACACGGGAAACATTGGTGCACAGTATTGGTCTGCGGCTTGGTTACCGAACAACGCGAATATCGGCAGCGCTCCTGCAGTGGTGGCTGGCGTCGGAACTGTAACTGCGGCTGTACCCTTCGCAGCTGCAGCATTCACGCCAACTGTTCTTTCTTCACTTGCCGCTCCGTTGCCGATTGAATTGGTAAACTTCACTTCTCAGTGTAACGGTAATGCGGTTCAAGTTAGTTGGTCAACTGCAACTGAAACAAATAACAGTCATTTTACATTGCAACGTAGTGATGATGGAATTAACTTCCGTGATATTGCTGTTATTCAAGGAGCGGGAAATTCTTCACAGTTGCTCAATTACAGTTTCACTGATGCTGAACCTGTTTTGGGGACCGTGTATTACAGATTGAAGCAAACAGATTACAACGGACATTCATCAACTACCAACCTGATTGCACAGGAATCGTGCGGCAGCGCAGGCGAAGTAATTAACGCTTTCGGATCGAACGGTCAGATTGTGGTTGACGTTTTCACTCCTGTTGATAATGACTATGTGATTTCTGTTTTCGATCCGCAAGGTAAACTCATTCATTCAGAGAACATGTCGGCAACTTCAGGCAGCAATCGTCGCACAGTAAATTACGCTGCAGCAACGGGCGTTTATCTTGTACGAGTTATAGGAACTGCTGAAGAATCTGATTTTACTTCACGTATTTACGTTCAGAAGTAAACTATTTCATTTCATCCAGAAGAATTGTTTTTACGGCTTGAGCCCAGTCGTCGTTGGCATTCAATGACGGCACAAGTTGTACTTTCTCTCCTCCGTGTTCGTGAAAAAGTTCCTGGTATTCTACGCCAATCTCATGAATGGTTTCCAGGCAATCTGCAACGAATGCAGGTGAAAATACAAGCAACTTCTTTTTGCCTTTTTGCGCGAGTTCTGTAATTACCTGATCAGAGAACGGACGCAACCAAGGAGTTCTCCCCAAACGGGATTGAAACGCAATTGTGAAATTCTCTTCTGCAATATTCAATCGTTTCGCGAGAGTTCGTGCAGTCTGTATGCAGTTGGCACGATAACATAATTTGTTGCCCTCAGTTATTACATCGCAACACGTCCCGATTTTGCATGAACCGTCTCCGACTTCAGCCGAAGACTTATAAATCTGGCGTTCCGGAATACCGTGAAAACTGAAAAGTACATGATCGTAATTTTCAATATTGAAATCGCGTGCGGTGTTCAGGACGCTTTCCATGTAAACTTCACGATTCCAGAAACGATCAATGATACGTACAGGAATTTTAATTCCGCTTGCTTTAACAACGCGATTAACTTCATCAATGGTTGAAGCTGTGGCTGCAGAAGAATATTGCGGATAAAGCGGCAGTACAATAAAGCGTTCTATTCCTTTCGCAAGAAGTTTCTTCATTGAACTTTCAATGGAAGGAGACTGATAACGCATTCCGAGTTCCACTTCAAATTCACTTCCCATCAGCTTCGCAACTTTATCGCGTAACTGTATTCCGTAAATCATCAACGGCGATCCTTCGTTGGTCCAGATGCTTTTATACAATGCCGCTGACTTCGGTGCTCTGAACGGAGCGATAATCAGATTTACAAGAAACCATCTTCCGATCGGATTGATGTCAATCACTCTCGGGTCCATCAGAAATTCACGCAGATATTTTCGGACGTCCGAAGTTGACGGGCTATCTGGTGTTCCAAGATTGAGCAGAAGAATTCCGGTTTTCATTTTACGCTGTTTGCGCGCAAAGATACGGGAAGTGCAGTAACTCCGATTTTACTTTTGTGTTGTTGACGAAGCTTTGCAGTATGCGTGCTAAGATTCAACAGAATTATTTCGAGCCTTTACGAGGAATACTGTTGAACTGATCACCCGGATTAGACAGGATCATAATCTGTAAAAGCATAGGATCAATTTCACTTGAAATTTCAGAGTAGTATACAATTCTGGTTTTATCTTCTGAGATTTCAATGACGGGCATCTGCGAATGAAGAATTGTTCCCAGATTCGCTTCATTGGCAAACGTGTAGATTCCGTCTTCAACTGTGTTCGCCATATCTTCCAGATCTTCATTCTTTGTGGTGCCGAATTGCAGAACACACAGTGAAGTTCGTGTACGGATCAATACCGAATCCGCTTCGGCTTTCGTTTTCATGCTGATTCTGAAAATTCCGTCGGTAGCGAAAATTACGTGACACCTTGATGGAAGTTTCAAGCTGTCTATGTACTCGTACATACGTTTCACAGCGAGATCTCCATTCGTAGTCCCTTTTGCTTTTATTTTGCTGATCTTTTTCTCAATGAGTTTGTCTTCATTGGCATTCGTAAACGGAAGCAGAATGGAAGGTGCACTGTTGAAGATCATGATTCCGATTTTGTTTTTGGAATCGACACTGTCAGCGAATTTCATGATTTGCTGTTTCATCAAATCAAGTTTGCCTGATTCATTCATTGAATTAGACGCGTCAAGAACGAAGAAATAATATTCACCTTCCGATTGCTGTTTCGATCCACCTTGTTTGCAATCACAAAGCTTTTCATCAGCCGGAGAAACGCATACATCATCAATGTAAAAATACACGTGATTGCTGATATGAGGAGAGGAAATGAATGTGGCTGCGCCTGTTCCCGGTTCTGTTAAACGTACAACTGAAGTATCAGAATAACTTCCCAGAGTTATATATTTCTCACCGCCTTTTGCTTTAAATGTTCCACTGATTAATGTCCAGCCATCTTTCCAGGTTATTTTACTGTAACTGATGACTTGCGGATTCACATTCAGTTTCTCTTTGGAATTTTGCTGAATGCGTTCATTTGAAAAATACGCCCCGATTCCTGTCGAAGTTTGTGGCGATGAACAATCCAGAGTAACATAAAAGCTCACTGCGTATTCTTTACCGGCAATAAGCGGTTGAATGAGTTCACCCTGCAGATACTCTTTATAATTTCTTACTCCCGGAAGTTGATTTTCCATTCCGCAAATAAATGCCCCGCGGCCTGCGCCCGTACGCGCAATTGCAATCGGAAATCCATCACACAATGAACGATCTGAGTTATAATAATCAGGAGTAGCCAGAGTAGGAGTGAGCCAGCCATCAGTAAGCTTGGTTCCCACAGGATTTTCTTTAAGCCACGTTGATATTACAGGTTCAGTCGATGATTCAAATCCTCCGTTGCGAACAAGATTCCCGGTTTGGGCGATTGCGCTTAGCGCAAGAAAATTTATTAAGGCAGATAAGAGTAATCTCATGACTTGTACTTTCTACTGTTTCTGCAATAATGATGCGGAACTTTGTCCGAATCCATACGGTATTCGAAAATATTTCAGGATTTCTTTCGCTTTGCAATCCGGATTCCCAAGCGAATCAAATACCAAATCATACCGGCCCAGGCAAGAAATACCATCATGATCGCGATATAATCTCCGTGCTTGCTGTAAAACGTCATTCCTTCCTGTGAACGTATTACCTGACGAATCGCTGCTGCAGTCCACCAACCTTGAGGTTGCTCAATTTCTCCTTTAATATTAATGAAACAGCTGATGCCGGTATTAGCAGAACGTGCAATTGCTTTTCTGGTTTCAATAGCACGCAATGTACCGTATGCGAGATGCTGTTTGTATCCCGGTGTATCATCCCACCAGCCGTCATTCGTCATGATGAAAATAAAATCAGCACCATTCCGAATGTACTCACTCACATAGTCACCATATATGGATTCATAACAGATTACTGGAGCAATTCCCGTTTGCAGTTTGGGATGAACGAAAACCGTTCTTTCATCCTGTACGCCTAAACTTCCTTTCGTACCGCCGAGATCCAACGCAAACCTCTCAAGGTATTTAAGATATTTCGGAAACGGCATCTTCTCGCTTCCCGGTACGAGTTTCGATTTGTGATAGATTTTTAATTCATGCGTAGTGTCAAACTGTAAAGCGGTATTATAGTTGTCGTACCATCCATCTTGCTGTTGGAATTTTCTGGCAGTAAGTGTAGGCGCTTCCGAACTTTCATAGTAACGTCCGGATTCTGCTCCCGTAACGAAAGCGAGATTCGGATAAACCGATCGATATGCAAAAATCCGTTTTACACTCCACGCGCTGTTGATGTTGTTCTCCCAGAAATCTTCTACCAATGCAGTTTCAGGAAGCAGGACATAATCAACGGATGAATCCATTTTAGTTTCTGCTATCGACAACATTCGCTCGAGATGATCACGATACTGCGGACCGAATTTTTTGTAAGGATCAATATTGGGTTGAACAACTACTACATCAGCAGTAATTCCTCCGACTGCAGGAT
>JBJOKQ010000123.1:0-9603 GCA_046046005.1 Bacteroidota bacterium
AAAGCAGAAACCACTGAAGAATCAATTCCGCCACTGAGAAAGCTTCCCAACGGAACATCTGCAATCATGCGACGTTCTACTGCTTTTTCCAGGCGCACGCGAACTTCGCGAACTGCATCATTGTATTTAGAGGCAGTTTCTGAAGTTTTCGGTAGCGTGTACCACTGATCACCGTTGTACGTGTCGTCGTTATCACCACTGTAAAATTCCATCCACGTTCCGGGCTGCATTCGTGTTAATTTGTCGACGAGAGCACTACCTGTTGCAACGTAATTCAGATGGAGAAAATCGCTGATGGATTCCTGATTGATCTCCAATTCAGAAATCACCGACCATATTGCGGCAGGTTCCGATGCAAATACAACGCTGTTTACATCGCGAAGTATGTACAACGGTTTTTCACCAAAACGATCGCGTGCTACAAATGTTGTTTCTGTGTCAGCATCATAAATGGCAAATGCGAAGAAACCGTTGAGCTTCTGAAGCATTTCCTTTCCATCGCGAATGAAAAGATTCAGCAATACTTCTGTATCGCTGCTTGTATGAAATGCAATTCCTGAATTTTCGAGATCGCTTCGCAACTCGCGGTAATTGAAAATTTCGCCGTTGAATACGATGGTCCAACGCTTGTCTTCAGAATGAAATGGTTGCGATGCAGCCGCGGTGGTGTCAATTATTGCAAGTCGCGCATGACCTAATGCAACGTTGCGATTTGTGTACGTGCCATTTCCGTCAGGTCCGCGATGCAGCAAAGCGTTCACCGCATCTCCGATTTTCGGGAGATGTTGCTTTCCTTCTTCAGAGAAGGCGATGATGCCGGTGATGCCGCACATTCTACAGACTTTAGACTTTAGATATTTGAAGTTAGACTTTAGTTAGACATTAGATGCTTGACTTTAGAAAATTGGTGTACACGCGTTCAATTAATCAAGAATGACTAATTCGATTTTACACAAATTATTCAATTTACTTGCGGCCTCTAACGTCTAAGGTCTAAAGTCTATTTTAAAGCAATTACACTAATCTCCACCTTCACATCAAGCGGTAAACGCGATACTTCAACTGTTTCACGCGCCGGGAAATTACCTGTGAATCGAGAACCGTAAATACCGTTCACTGTTGCGAAGTCATTTAAGTCTTTAAGGAAAATTGTGGTCTTCGCAACATTTGAAAAATCCATTCCTGCATCAGTCAGAATTGCATTCAGATTATTCATTACCTGTTCCGCTTGTGCTGCTACATCAGCAGGAATTTCTCCGCTCACCGGATGTTTTCCAACTTGACCGGAAACAAAAAGCATATTGCCGTGCATTACTGCGTGACTGTATGGACCGATAGGAGCAGGAGCGCCTGATGAAGTGATGATCTTTTTCATAATTATTGATTTGTCCAAATATCGGTAAATACTTCCCGATAAACGGTTCCCGATTACTGTTTTTGAATGAGAATTATCACTCAATGGCGAGCCAAAGCCATCAGATCCATTGTAATTGCTACGGAGTAGTGAATCAGTACTCCAAGTAGTACGGAGCGACTTTTCATGCTGAGCGTTCCCAATACAATTCCCGCTATGATCGCAGCGATTGTTTCCGGCATGGGTTTTCCGAAATGAATCATGCAATACGGAATTGTCATGATGAAGATGCTCAGAAATCCGAATGACTTACGCGTGCCTAAAGTGATAAAACCGCGAAAGAAAAATTCAAGTGCGAGAAACTGCACGAAGTACACCGCTTCCCACAATATGAAATTTGGCCAAATGCCTTCATCAGGACGCATTTTGTAAAACGGATAACGACTCTGAAAACTCGCTGTGCCGCTGAAGTAGTAAACCAGCGGTATCATGATGAACAACATGAGTACATAAAGTTGCCATCCTTGCAGTGAACCACGTAATCGCAAACCCATTTCGGACAATGGTATTTTGAATGCGAATCGTGTAATGAAAACCGGAATAATAAGATAAACGACAATAATCGTTCCTGCCCACCAGATCAATGAATGCAATTGCGCATTGTTGCTAATTGCGATGAAATCACTTATGCTTTGCGCAATGGTAAGAAATCCGATTTCCCTTAAAGTACTCGCTGCGAAAACCGGATTGCCCCAATATTCAACGATGGAAAGTCCGAGTGCGGTCCAAATGAGAATAACAATTGTACGCGCATGATCTTTGAACGAAGGTGGATTTTGAAGCCAAGCTCTGTTTTCGTCGTTCCACGTGTCGCGGAAGAGGTTAATGATCTTCACTATCAGAGCGGATAACGTGCTAGTGGTGCGGTATTCAGCGGTGCAAATTGTTGCTTACGATAGAGAAATTCTCCGCTCATAGCAATCATGGCAGCATTGTCTGTACAATATGCGAAAGGAGGAATGCAAACCTGAATTTTCAATTCTTCGCCCAATGATGTTATTGCTTTACGCAATCCGGAATTGGCAGAAACACCGCCGGCGAGAGCCACGCATTTGATCTTGCGATCGGCAATTACGGCACGCAGTTTTTTCAGCAAATGGAGAATGATACTATGCTGTACTGAAGCGCAAATATCATTCATGTTTTCCTTTACAAAATCCGGATTCTTCGCCGTTTCATCGCGTACGAAATAGAGAACGGAAGTTTTCATTCCGCTGAAACTGAAACTATAATCAGGAACATTTGCTTGAGGAAAACGGAATCGCTCCGGATTCCCCGATGCAGCGTGCTTGTCAATGAGCGGTCCGCCGGGATAGGGCAAACCGAGAATTTTCGCTGTCTTATCGAACGCTTCACCGGCTGCATCATCCTGTGTTTCTCCGAGAACTTCAAACGTGTAAGGATCCGTGACCAGAACGAGTTGTGTGTGTCCGCCTGAAACAGTTAAGCACACAAAAGGGAATTTTGGTTTCTCTCTCGGAGTTTCATCTTCAATGAAGTGTGCCAGAATATGCGCCTGCATGTGGTTCACTTCTATCAAGGGCTTATTCAAAGCGTGCGCGAATCCTTTGGCAAACGATGTTCCTACCAATAACGATCCAAGTAATCCGGGACCGCGCGTGAACGCAACGGCATCAATATCACCATTGGTAATTCCTGCTCTTTTAATGGCTTCTGCAACAACAGGAATGATGTTCTCCTGATGTGCTCTTGATGCCAGTTCAGGAATAACACCGCCCCATGCTTTGTGTATCTCTTGTCCGGCCACAACATTGGCAAGCAATTTGCCGTTTGAAAGTACGGCTGCTGCAGTATCATCGCAGGAAGACTCAATGCCCAAAATAACAGCCATAATGCCTATTTTTGTATAATTCCGGTGAATAAAGAGAAACTACGCAAAATTATCAAAAAGACTACTCGTGCACTGATGTGGACGACTGGCATTTTTGTTGTTTTATTGATCGCTCTGTATTTCGCCTTCCGCAGTCCTGCTTGTCAGACGTGGATCAGTCAAAAAGCCGCTAATTACCTCTCGGACGAGTTAGGAACGCACGTTTCCATCGAAGGCGTAAATATTCAGTTTGTTTCTTCCGTCGTTCTGGAAGGAATTTATGTTCAGGATTTGCATGGCGATACTTTGCTACACGCTCCGGCTCTAACTGTTGCGATCAGCAATTTCAGTTATGAGAACAAATACATGAGCGTTGATGAAGTGAAGATCACAGATGCAACCATAAAACTGAAAAAGTACAAAGGTGTTCGCGGATTAAACTTCAAATTCATTGCAGATTATTTCGAATCATCTGATACAACTGCAAAACCGAAAAACCCTTCACCATGGAAAGTGGATATGGGTGCATTGGTTCTTGATAATGTCCGGTTCTGTTTCATTGATACGCGTTGGGCGGATGTGGACAGAGGAGTTGACTACGAGAACATTCAGGTGAATAATATCTTCGCGACTTTTGATCGCATTGAACCCGGAGATGATTCCACAACTTTGATGCTTGAACATCTTGCAGCAAGAGAAATGTCGGGTTTTGAAGTTACTGATATGCGTTCACGATTGGTTGTTGCCGACACATTCGTGAAGTTCAACGATCTTACAATTAAAACTCCTGGATCTGATGTGAAAGGATTCATCGGGTTTCATTTTCACACGTTCGAAGATATCGAGGATGATTTTATTCATCGTGTCCGTATGGAAGGACATTTCTCCGAGTCAATTGTGGAGATGGGCGACATTGCGTATTTCAGTCCGGTGATGCTCGGAATCCGAAAACGTGTGATGGTTACAGCTGATGTAAACGGAACAGTAGATCGTTTACGAGTTAGAAATGCTGATATGCGCTTCGGAGAGAAATCACGTGTAGCCGGCAATTTTTCATTTAACGGATTGCCGGATGTAGATAATACCGACATGCATCTGAAGTTCAGAAATGCTACAACTAACAGAAAGGATCTGATCGGAATCCCGATTGCACCTTTCAACGATTCCACTTTCCTTGAAGTTCCTGAACGGGTTGGCTTGCTGGGTGAAATGAACTTTACGGGAACGGTTGAAGGTTTTACTCACGATTTTGTTGCGCATGGTAAGTTGTCTACAGCACAAGGTGTACTCGTTCTCGATAACCTGGCGATGGCGTATGATTCAACGGAGAAAGATTATGTCTGGGATGGTGCATTAACTGCAGACGAGTTCAATGCCGGTGTTTATTTGGGAGTTGCCGATATGGGTCGTATAAGCGGAAGCGCGGAAGTTCATGGCACGGGTACGAATGTTGAAACGATGATTGCGCGTGTAAGCGGACAATTCACAGCGTTCGATTACAACGGCTATCGGTATTCCAACATTACCGTGAGTGATGGTGTACTGGCCAAGGAAATATTTTTCGGTAAACTTCATACCAAGGACAAGAACATCGAATTGGATTATGATGGCTTCGTTGATTTCAACGGTCCTGTTCCTGATCTTGATTTCGTTGCAACGGTGAAGAATGCGAATCTGGGAGCATTGAATTTCGCAGATACATCATTGCATTTGATCATCTCTACGAAGATGCGATTTGCAATGAAAGGAGATGATATTGACAACCTGCGTGGAAGTATTTCGCTCAGCGAACTTGATTTCACAAAGCGAGGCACCCTATATCACCTTAATGAATTAACGCTGCTTTCTCTGGAAGAAAACAAGAAACGACAGTTAATTCTACTTACAGATTTTGTTACTGCAAGAATTGACGGTCAGTTCGAAATTCTGAAACTCGACGATGCATTTTCCGAAGTGATGAGTGCATATTTGCCGGCTTATTTCCCTCCTTCAGAAATAAAGCAACGCCAAAAAAATGATATCGTTCAGAATTTCACTTTCAATGTAAATTTTCTGACCAAGACTGAAACAGTAGCAGCATTTCTGCCTGATTTGAAAATAGCACCGCGAACAGGTGTTACCGGTACAATGAGTCAGGCAGATAAAAGATTCACGTTAACGGCCAGCAGTGATAGTATAACCTATGGAAACTATCATATTCTTGCATTGTTCAGTCAAACCAGCGCTGCAAACGGAGAAGCTTTAACTGCTACAACCATACGACGCATACAGGTGAACGATACACTTGGCGCTGACAATATCACATTAAGCGGCGATGCGGGTTCAAACGTTTTGAATACCACTTTAAAATGGAAGAACAATACAAAAGTTCAGAACGACGGTAGTGTTAAGAATCGTGTGACTTTCTACAATCAGGAATCGATGGAATTTAAGATCAAAGAAGCTGTTTTCCATTTCAACGATTCTTTGTGGAAGATCAAATCAGACAATTTCATTCGCAAAGATTCTTCTGTGGTGACTGTGCATGATGTCATCTTCGAATCGGGAAAACAAAGAGTAGGAGTGAATGGTGTTGTTTCGAACAAAGCATCTGATCATTTGGATATTCTTTTGCAGAATTTCAATCTGGCAAGTTTGAATTTCCTGACTTCACCCGAAGGAATTACACTCACCGGTTCAATGGATGCTGATACGAAATTGTCAAATCTCTATTCACAAATCAGTTTGGTCGGCAACAGTACTTTTACAGGTTTGATTATCAATAAAGAGAAAATCGGTGACGGAACAGTGGATGCGTGGTATCAGAAAGACAAGGACGCTGTTTATGTGAATGGAAAATTCACCAAAGGACAGAAGGATGAATTAACGGGTGAAGTTTACGATAACATTTCCTTTAACGGTTATTATTACCCGAAACGTGAAGAGAACACGCTCGACTTTGAGGTTGATCTGAAGAAAATTCCGCTGGGAATCATTCAGCCTTTGCTGGCCGATTTTTGTTCATTGGTTAACGGTTATGTTGCGGCAAATGATGTGAAGATCACCGGTACACTTGCCAAGCCTTTGATCAATGGTATTGCAGACATCAGTATCCGAAAGGTTGTTGTGGACTATTTGGGTATTGAATTGACAAATCCGCGACCTCAGCCAATGGAAATCACGGACAATTCATTTTACTTCAACAACTTCAAGGTTTCTGACAACCAGCGCGACACCTGTGTGATTTATGGTAACCTCTTCCATGATAATTTCAAACGATTCCAGTTTGACATGGACTTTGCATTCGATCATTTCATGGTGCTGCGTACGACACAGGCTCAGAACGAAGATTACTTCGGTCGTGTTTATGCAACAGGATTCATGAACATCTTCGGGTTCGCGGATGAAGTTGTTTCCATTGATATCAATGCGCGAACGGATAAGATTATCCGCAACGGTCAAACGGTTTCTTCGGACTTCAATATTCCAATGACAACAACCAGTGAAGTGGGCTCGAGCGATTATATTGAGTTTGTGAAACCGAAAGACACAACGGGCGCAGCGATTTCAAAGAAACCTGCTTTCAATAGCAACGGAATTGATCTCAAACTGAATCTGGAAGCAACTCCTGACGCAATTGTGCATGTCATCTTCGATGAAACGGTAGGTGATGAGTTGTCGGCAAGAGGAGCAGGTAACATTCGCATGCATATTACTCCTTCCGGAGAATTTGATATGAAAGGCTCGTATGTTGTTGATCAAGGAGATTACCTCTTCACCCTGAAAAACATTGTTTACGCTCCGTTCCAATTGGTGAAAGGCGGTGTGATTTCCTGGAACGGCGATCCTGAGAATGCTGCGATAGATATGGATGCGATCTACGCTGCAAATGCATCAGTACTTCCTTTCTTCCCGTTTGATACCGCAGATGCACGCTATCAGCAATCGTATCCGGTGAATGTTGTCATGCACCTCGACAGCTTCCTCATGAACCCGGCATTGTCTTTCGATATCGAATTGCCAACGGCGGATCAGCAGATTCAGGAAACTGTGAAGAGTTATACGCAATCGGAATTGGAAATGAATCGACAGGTACTTTCACTTATGGTGTTGAACAGTTTCATGACGCCGGCAGAATTCCGTGAAGGCGGAACAACCAATGAACTTGGCGGCGCATCATCGACGTTGCTGAGCAATTTCGTTTCCGGTACTTTGAACAATTGGCTATCTCAGATCAGCGACAATGCTAACGTCAAGTTGAATTACCGTCCGAATGAAGATCTGAGTTTGCAGGAATTGAAAGTATATCTCGGAACGCAGGTTTGGAACAATCGCTTGACTTTCGATGTTGCAGGTTCAGTTGTAAACGCAAGTCAAACACAGGTGCAAGGCGGCTACAATCAGTATGTGGATGTGAATGTGGAATACAAAATCACTGAAGATGGTAAAGTTCGGGTTAGAGCATTCAATCGAGGAAATGAAAACTCCGTGATTACCAACGGTGCACAGCACACGCAAGGTGCCAGTTTGTTTTATCGTGAAGATTTCGAAACGTTCCGTGAACTCATGCAGTTGATCAAAGCGCGAGTTACTGAACCGAATCCGAATCGAAAGACAAACCCTGCAGAAAAGCAACCGGTTGTTCCTGACAGTACTCAGGATTAAATATTACGAATTACGGATTACGAATTGCGGATTACGAATTGCGGATTACGGATTACGTAGGTCTAAAGTCTAAAGTCCGTAGTCTATTTCTTTTTATCCTGCTCAATCCTTCTGTTCAACCAATTCTTCAACCCTTTATCGTCCAAACGTTTTGCGATGATTTTCTTGTTCGCATCCATCACATACAACGTAGGAGTACTGTACACTTCGTAATAGTATTTCGCTGTAGCCAATTCCACTTCATCTTTCGCACATACATCTTTCCATGTGTGATTGTGTTCGCGAATGTATTTGCGCCATGTCGGATAATCGAGCTCTGAATAAATCGCATACACTTCAACAGAAACACCAACTTTATGCAGAGAATCTGTGTACGCTTTAATCGCAGGAATTTCCGTTTTGCAATGTCCGCAGGTCGGATCCCAGAAAACAAGAATGGTGTAATCGGCTTTGATCTTTCCGAGCTCCACAACTTTACCTGCAGAGTCCTGTAAGAACAAATTCACGGCTTGATTTCCAAGCAGACAATATTTCAACTGCTTCGCATGCTTAATGATTTTCTCAGTTGTTTCATCTGAAATCCACCAGCATTTTCCTTTCATATGATTGTTCTCCGCAATTGAAACGAAAACTGCATCGAAGCCCATGATCTTGGAAGATTCAAACTGATACGTCAATATAGAAACCGTATAACGATAAAGAAGATCGGCTTGTTGGGTTTGATCAATCAGCCAGTTTACGTGCAACGACAACGAATCAGGATGTTGCGGAATGATTCTGTCAACCCATGTTTTCATTTTGTTGTGATAAACAGGAGTACGAAGTAAACGCTCATCACTCCAATCCATATTCGCCCAATACGAATTACGCATCACCCAATAATTGTATGTGCTGTCAATCGAACCGTCTGCTTTCTTCGGACATTTTTCATACGGAACAAAATCAGGTTCATCGCTCAGCTTGATAATTTTCGTCATAAACGTGTTTGGATACTTAACAGTAAAACCGCGTTTATAGGCTTTCACTGCGCTGTCAATTGCGCTGATTTTCTTGTTGTAAAATGCAACGGAATCTTTTTTGTTCGCAGCTTTAGCACGCTCCAAACCTGCTCTCAAAGGTTCAACTGCTTTTGATTGTTGCGCAATGAATTTCTGATGTTCATAGAACGATGTGTTTTCTTTTGAGCCGCTGACTTTAACGGTCTCTGCGGTTTTCAAAGTATCCTGAATGTCAATGGAGAAATTCTGCTCTTCTGTAAGAATCACTTCCGTAAACCACGCGCCGGGTTTTGTGAGGATATAAATTCCTCCCGGTACGGCTGTGTCTGCTTGAAAAACAAGATTGCCTTTTGCATCAGCGTATGCTGTATCCAGAATGTATTGCTTATCGCCGAAGTAATACGCCAACAACACAAAGCCGCTCTTCATTCCGTTTACATGAACTTTCAGATTAAGATTCTGCTGATTCTTGCTGATCGGATAATGACGGCCCGGAGCTTTTTTTGGTTCAGGTGTCGATTTAACCACCGCGCCCGACTTTTGTGCAGGAGCAGTTGTGGTTTTCGCCGGTGTTTGCGCAAATGCAGCAAGTGAAATAATCAGAGCACATACGGTGGTGGCGAGGTTTCGCATATTCTTAATTTTTGAGAGTCGTAAATTTACTGAATTGCCAAACTTCCTATGCAAAAATCGCGCCGTTTCAGCGTTTGCCGGCT
>JBJOKQ010000124.1:0-9557 GCA_046046005.1 Bacteroidota bacterium
CAATCTTTGCTTTTTCAGCTGCTTCTTTCAAACGCTGCAACGCCATCGGATCTTTTGAAAGATCAAGGTTTCCGTTTTCAGCTTTGAATTCAGCAACCAGCCAATCAATGATCTTCTGGTCGAAGTCATCACCGCCAAGGTGTGTATCACCGTCAGTCGCTTTCACTTCGAATACGCCGTCACCTAATTCAAGAACGGATACGTCGTGTGTACCGCCACCGCAGTCAAACACCACAATCTTCATGTCCTGACTTTTCTTGTCGAGACCGTAAGCAAGTGCTGCTGCGGTTGGTTCGTTGATAATACGACGCACTTTCAATCCTGCGATTTCACCGGCTTCTTTCGTAGCCTGGCGCTGTGAATCGTTGAAGTATGCAGGAACTGTAATTACAGCTTCGCTTACTTCAGTTCCGAGGTAATCTTCAGCAGTCTTCTTCATTTTCTGAAGAATCATTGCAGAAATTTCCTGTGGTGTGTATTTGCGATCGTCGATCTGTACACGTGGTGTGTTGTTTTCTCCTTGTACTACAGCGTATGGTACGCGAGATGTTTCGCTGCTCACTTCATTCCAGATGTGACCCATGAAACGTTTGATCGAGTAAATTGTTTTTCTAGGGTTGGTGATGGCCTGACGCTTGGCAGGATCACCCACTTTACGTTCTCCGTTCTCTACGAAAGCTACAATCGACGGTGTTGTACGTCGGCCTTCACTGTTAGGAATTACAACAGGTTCGTTGCCTTCCATCACCGCTACGCAGGAGTTCGTAGTTCCAAGGTCAATTCCAATAATTTTTCCCATGACTAAATTGATGTTTAAGTGTTTGGCATTAAATGGTCAATTGATATGCCAATGCTGTAAAATCAATCTTTTTGGCAGGTTTTCTGACGGATTGGACACTTAACGCAAAAAGGGCTGACAATATGTCTATTTGTCAGCCCTTTTTGGAATCCTATTAATCTCGAAGGTTTACTGGCAACCCATTACAACGCCGTTGCGGTCTTTGAACTTCAGGTGGCAGGTATATTGTCCGTATGAAAGAGAATCATCTGTTGCGGCAGAAACTCCGTAAACACGATTCGAATAGGTACGTGATGAAAACACGCCTAACCCATTATTGATGTTCGTGTAGCTCGGGCGTTCCTGAGCAAGTCCGGTGCTTGCACCGTTGAGTTCAATATAATCTTTCAACTCACTGCCGCCGGCGTAAACAACGAAATCAACATTCAAAGCTTCACGACTGAGTACGTTATTGTCTTCCGGAACGGATTGAGCGATGAAACGATAAAATTGCTGAATCGGAAGTTTAAGCGATTGATTTCCGTTCGCGGTTTGTTGTGTAGTTTCCAACGTGCCAACTGTCAGGATAGGAGTTGATTTAGTTGTAGTGTTGTTATTAAGATCAGTTTCGAGGTAACTGAAGAACATCCCCAACTGATAAATGCGAGCACTCGGAGAGCCCTGCCATTTGATTTCAACTACAGCGTCCGGATTCGGGTTGGTGAAACCGATTGCAGATACACTTGGCGAAGTAATATTAAAATCTTCTACCAAAGTTGTTGTTGCATCGCAAGTGTTCCCGGTTGCAGAATTGTAAATCTTCAATCGGTATTGGTATTGATCTGACAATCCTGATGGAGTATCAAAAGAATAAATTACCTGCATCGGCGCGTAGAAATCACCGTATTGTTTGTTGTAGAATGTATCCGGCTGTAACTGGAATGTGTTTACAACACTACCGTTCAGAATCTGCTCAATCTTCACGTCAAGCGTTGTGATGTAGTTTATCGAATCGTAATACTGCGCCATATCATAGGCGTTATTCGGTCCGAGAAATGCTTTCTGAATACGCACGTATTGCTTTGGCTGTGTTTGGTCGAGAAGTCCGTAAGCAATGCAGGTCTCTTTCCAATCGTCCAGCAATTCAATTTCCGTACTGCACATGCTGAACAGAAAAACCAAAGCCGATAATCCGAGTATTTTTTTCATTCTTTGATAGGTACTTTTTAAGCGCATCAAAAGTAATGAACTTTACGGTTAGTTCGATTTGGTTTATATTTGAAATGCGTCCCCCAATTTACGATCGGTAGATATGAGCAGATTAGTGGTAACCGTGTTGTTTTGCGTATTCGCAAATTATATCTGGGCGCAGGTTCCTGACAGTACGTTTTGGGCGCCAAACGGGGTGGTAAACAGCTTAGCCTTAAGGGATTCAACGCTTTACGTAGGCGGCGACTTCGATAATGTAGCACCGGTAACGGGTTCATTCGTCAGATTGGATACAATTACAGCCCAATACGATCCTGCCTTATTTCGGGTAAACGGAACCGTGCACGCAATGTATCGCGATGAGAACGGGTACATCTACGTTGGCGGCAATTTCACCCGCGCAGGCAATCAGCCGGTCTACAATATTTTCCGCGTAACACCGCAAGGTCAATTCGATAACAGCTTTCAAGTGCAGACGGAAGGACCGGTCTATGCACTTACGATGTTTGATTCCGTGTTATACATCGGAGGAAATATCAGTCAAATCAATGGTGAGTTGCGTCAAAATTGCGGAGCCTACGACCTTCACACCAATGATTTGAACGACTTCAATCCGCAAATCAATGGACCGGTTTATACAATCGAAGTTGATACCGGAAACGGATTTGTGTATGTCGGCGGGAATTTTTCCGTGATCAATGGATTCGGTGTTCCGTACATAGGAAAGTTGTTCCCAACATTCGGGAATCCATTCCTGTTCAACGCGGTTGCATGGAGTGCAACACCAAATGCAAACGGACCTGTTTACGACATTGAGTTGCTCGACACCGTGATGCTGATTGCAGGTGAATTCACAGGTTTTGCGAATATCAATCGGGCGGGACTTGCCTTCGTTGCGAAATTCTCGGGACAGTTGAAGAATTTTCCAACGCAAACAAATGGAAGCGTTTACACCATTCTGAAGCAAGACAGTCTCATGTATTTCTGCGGAGATTTTACACTTGCATTCGCAAGCCCTCGTGCACGATTGGCATGCGTATCAACTTCGTTGATTATTCAGCCCTGGGCGCCCAATGCAGATGATCCCGTCCGTACAATTTGTTTTGTAGATTCAACAACAATTTTCGCAGGCGGAGATTTCAGAAATGTCGGTGCATATCCTGCGTTGCGCGGAGCACTCATCGAGACCTCGGGAACGGTTCACAATTGGAATCCATTGATCAATAAACCTGTGATTTCCTCAATGGGAAGCCTCGACGGTAAATTGTATGCAGGTGGAGAATTCTTTGCGATGAACGGAGTGGAACGAACGAATTTTTATTCCGTCAATCTGATGACCGGTGTGCTTGACGCTTGGGCACCGCGCTTTAATTATCCTGTAAATGTTTTGCATTTATCGGGCGATACCTTGTATATCGCAGGCACGTTTACAATTATCGATCAGCAACAGCGTACCAATGTTGCGGCGTTTGATTGCAATACACAACAGTTAACCGCATTCAACCCCGGTGTGTTAGGAACGGTCAGAACTTTTGCGGTTGACAGTGATAAAGTATACATGGGCGGCAATTTCAATTTCGCCGGTGGACAATACAGAGATAATATTGCCCGCGTTGACAAATTCAACTCTTCAGCAGATAGTTGGAATCCCGGATGCAGCGGCACTGTGAATTCGATTTTGCTCAGTGAGAATCATGTTTATGTTGCTGGTTATTATCCCATGATTGCAGGTGAAAGCAGAAATAATCTTTCACGTTTGCATAAATCAAACGGAGACGCTGATCTGAATTGGATTTGTGATACTGATGAAGGAATTTATCATGCGGAGTTCGTTGATCACTCACTCATCATTGGCGGATGGTTCACAATCGTAAACGGTGTGGCGATGAAAGATATGGCGTACGTTGATACTGCTACGCATACTTCTCGCAATTTCGGAGTTCAAACGGATGGATTTGTAAGGACATTCACACGTTATGAGAATGATTATTATTTCTCCGGTAATTATACGCTCGTAAACAATAACACCTACAGGAATTTGTGTGTGTATGATACTTCGAACGCAGCAACGGACTTGTGGAATCCGTATCCGAATTACACACCTGTTACAATGTGTACGAATGGCCAGCGTTTAGCAACCGGTGGGTCGATGTCAACAGGCAACGGATTATTGCATCCGTATCTTCATGTCTACAATACGCAGTGGATAACGGGAATACACAATGCAGTTTCGCCGGATACAGATCAGTTGAGTTTATTCCCTGTACCTGCGACAGATTTTATAACAGTTGAAATTGCAGCTACAATGCAATCACGGACATTTACCATTTTCGATATGAATGGCAAGGCTGTCCAAACCGGAAATTTGTCTGCGGTAACTTCTCAATTCCGCATTGATATTTCGGCGTTGCCGGATGGTATGTATATGTTGTCGGTTTATTCCGCGAATGAAGAACCGAACTGTTCTCGCTTTGTGAAGTCCTCAGGGAACTAACGCACAAAGTTCAGATCCTGAACAAGTGAACTGGTTACCAACGCGTATCTGGTATCGGCATCAAGATAATAAGTTCCGATTGTCGTGTTGTTGCGCGAAGTGAACAATCCCAACCCGTCATTTACATTGGTAAAAGGCGGTACTTCTGCAGAAGTATTGTTGTTTGCGTCCTGAACATTTTTATATGTAACGTAATCTTCGGAAACGCTTGTATAAATAAATTGCACGCCGCCTGCAATACGACGCACAGTTGCATTATACGCGATGTTATTGTTCAACATACGCATGAAGTTATCGCGGCGCACGTTTACTCTCAGGTTTTCTCCACCTGAATTGCTTGAAGATTGCGCTTCGCCGATAAACCAATCGACGTAGTGTTCTGATGTTTGGGTTGTATCAACGATGAACTGTTCACTATAGTGAAAACGCAATGCAAGCATGTATTTCTTGCCGTAATACGGACTGAGAAATTGGAATGATGCGACAGTCGTGTCTTCAAAGTTCAACGGTTGCCAGATTGATGATGGTTGAGTTTGAATTACATCTGCAACAATCTTTGTGTCTGCCGTTGCTGTATATCCACTGCGAATATCCGTGACTTTAATCCTGTAAATGCTGCCATCGGGATAAACTGGAAATTCCCCTTTGTACAGTATCTGATGCGGATACAGAAAAATACCTGAATCACGAGGTATAACGGAATCGGGTTGCAGAATGTAAGTCGACATTTCAACTCCGTTCAGGATTCTTGTTATTTCAGCATGAAGAAATTCCGGTCGAATGGCAATTGAATCGCGATTCTGTGCCATCACAAGTGCATTTCCTTCGCCAACGAAAAGTTTTGAAACGCGTATGTAGTGAACACTTTCTTTCGGATTGAGAATACCGTAAATCACAAACTGCTGCTTGTAATCTGCCAGCACATCCAATTCATTCTTGCAGGAAGAAAAAAAAGAAAGCAAGATGAAAAGCAGGACAACCGTTCGTTTCATTACTCTAAGGTACAAAACGAATGTTGTTATTGCGTCATTCCTCAGAATTGAGCGATAACTCTGACGCTGAGTTGACGGTTCGTCAGATAGTTCGGAACGGCATAAGAACGTCCCGTTACATCTTTAATCCAGTAGTACGAAATCGTATTGTTCACTTGCAAAAGATTGAACACTTCAAGTCCGGCCCAGAGCGATTTGAATATTTTTTTCTTCCCGCTTTCATCCACTTGCGGACGCGGTTTGATAATCTGATACGAGAATCCGATATCAACGCGTCGATACGGCGGCATTCTGAAAACCTGCTGATAACGCTGGTGATTCGGAGGACCGAAAGGCATTCCTGTTCCGAGAATGAGTCCCAAATTCATTTTGCAATCGGGAAGCATGGGAAGATAATCCTGGAAGTAAAGTCCGAATGTGAGCAACTGATCACTCGGTCGCGGAATCATTCCGGGATAATTTGTGATACTGTCAACAGGTGTATTGTTCAGTGTATAACCGGGAATGATTGTATCGCCGTCAGAGTTCAAATAAATTCTGTAATAATCATTGTACAGATTTTCCTGCGTGCGCAACAGAGAAACTGATATCCATGATTCCGCATCTTTTACAAACTCCCCGTACAAGCGCAGATCCAATCCGTACGCGTAACCGTACGCCATGTTTCCACCGAAATAGCGAATGCGCACGTCATTCACTTCATATGGATTCAAGTTGTCGAGATATTTGTAAAACAACTCACCGATAAATCGGAAGTCACGCTTCCACGCTTTAAAAGTAATGTCTGTTCCCACAACAGCATGAACTGCTGTTTGTGCTTTTACATTACGATTTAATGTTCCTTCATAATTGCGCAGCTCACGGTAGAACGGAGGTTGAGAGTACAACCCGCCGGCAGCTGTGAAAATTACATTTCGTTTCCAATGCGGCATCCATTTCAGTTGCATTCGCGGACTGAAAATGGTTTGTCCATTCATGTCCCAATAATGCGCGCGAACACCAAATGTGAAAACCAATTGTGATGAGTCTGCGAGTGTATCAGAATATCTGTACTGAATGAACCCGGTAATTCTGTTCGAATAAAGTTGCGCGCGTGATTTTACAACGTCCTGCAGATCGAAACTTTCCAACGGGTAGAACGGAACAGAATATCCCGAACTGTCCACATAATTCCACTCGCTTAATTCATCCACAATTCGTTCATGTTGAAATTTGAATCCGTAGGTGAATGTGTTTTTATCGCCGTACCAGCTTCCCTGATATTCGCCATTCGTAATCCACGCGTCGAGATAGTTTCGAGCATGATTCAGAAACGAGCCTACACCGCGATTGAACGCAACCTGCCCGAATGTGGGTTTTCCGAAATCCGCTTCCAATTGATCGATATAGTATTGCCCCAATACATCGAATGTTTCCGTTTCATAAGAATTGAAAACTGAAGCTGTCCAGCGATGTGTCCAATTTCCCGCACCGGCATAGTTCAACGATAGAGAATGGAACTGCGTCTGGAATTTATTCAGTACTTGTCCTTCGAAGTATACTGTAAATCGCAAAGCATTATTCAATGTGCCGAAATCTGTTTCCCGCGTTGCAGGAGTGAGATTGTATTTGTTCATTGACATACCGCCGAGATATTGTAACGTCCAATTATCGGTGATGTCGTAAGTGAATAATCCTTGCGCATCTGTATAAGATGCAACGTAATCGCCTTTTGTATCAAGAGATCGAAGCAGATAACGATTGGATTTCTGACGGATTCCGATCATCCATGTGAATCGTGTGTCTTCGGAAATTCCTTCAGCAGACACATTGATTCCGAGCAAACTCATGGAAAGCGTGCTTCGGAATCGGGTGGGGCGCTTATATCGGACATCCAGCACCGACGACATTTTATCACCGTATTTCGCTTCGAATCCACCTGCAGAAAACATAATGTTTTCAGTCATGTCAGGATTGGGGAAACTGAGACCTTCCTGCTGTCCTGCGCGTGTGAGAATCGGACGATAAATTTCAATTCCGTTTATGTAAACCAGGTTTTCGTCGAAGTTCCCACCACGAACCATGTATTGTGTACTGAGCTCGTTGTTGGACGTTGCTCCCGCAAAGCGAAGAATAGCGGTGATATCTCCGCTTGGAGAAGGAAGATGATCGAATACCCGAGGGGGAATCGGAATTCCAGGATCAAAAATCCGGTTGGACACAACTACTTGTGTGCCTAGGGTGTTGTTGGTGCTGAGGTTGATTGCAATGTTCAATGATTCGCCGGAATTCACATTTACCGTTCTGCGCGATTCGTTATAACCGAGACGGTTTATTGTCAGGATAACATTTTTGTCAGCGGGAACTTCAATGGAAAATTTACCTGCGCCATCAGTGTAAACCGCTTTCGTACTTCCCTGAAATGCAATCAATGCACCTTCCACCGGCATTCCGGCTGTGTCGCGCACCATGCCTGTTACTGTTGCTGTTTGCGCAAAAGAAAAATGCGCTGACAGCAATAGCATCACTGTTGCAATAAGGAAATGAATACGTACAAACATGAAGTAGAAATCAGTTCAATAGGCGCGCGATTACTGTTTCCTCATGGATTGAATGAACTTGGACCATGCAACAGGATTCAACAGGTTGTTCGGCTGATATTGACCTGCGTAGTAACTTTTATCAGTGCGTTGCTGCATTTGCGCGCGATACGCACCTTGGCCGTCTGCCGATACATTGGTTGCTGCGGCAATCATACGTTGTTGCGCTAGGTTAATGCGCGCACGTTCCAGATCGTCGTTAGGAATATCCAGCGCAAGAAATGCACTCTTGAATTTTTCTCTGGATGGCCAAGGATAAACAACCATTTCGCTGAGAAGAACTGTATCCATTTTCAATGTCTGAACAAGATTCATTTGTGACACAGTAAAAGTATCGCGCAGAATGAATGTGCTTGTTTTATATCCCAAAGAGAAAAATTCCAGAGTATCTTTTTCCTGCGCTACGATGGAAAAATAACCTGTTCCTGTGCTGTACACTCCTCGGGAAGAACCTTTGATAACCACCGCAACAAACGGAATAGGGAAGAGGCTGTCTGCATCTATCGTCATCCCGGAAACCTGAACAACTTTACGCGTACTGTCCGCATTAACGGCGGTTTGTGAAAAAACCGTTGTGCCGGATAGTAACAACACCATCAACAATAAAAAAGCCTTGCTCTTCATCATATGTGTCAAATTTACGAATTTGTGACTGATCGCGGCATTTTTATAAGACCGGATAATAACTATGTTTTGCCTCATTTATTGTCTTTAACGCAGATTAATTACAGAACGGATGGATTTGTGACTCCTGAATCAATACAGTCCTTAAATTTACCTTTCTTCAATTTTGAATTTCGATGAAACTACAATTACTCATTGTCGGCGCATTATTCAGTTGCGGTTTGCATGCTCAAATCACAATTACTTCTTCAGATATGCCTGTTGCCGGTGATTCCGTTCGTTTGAGTTATGCCTTGGGAACCGGTAATGCGGATCACACATTGACGGGTACAAATTATCTCTGGGATTTTTCGTCTCTTGCTCCGATTGCACAGGAGCGAATTGATTTCAATGCCCCTTCCGCATTTCCTTTTGCGTTCATGTCTGATATAGCAGTGACGAACTACTCACCCGATTCGTTGCCGGGTATAGGAACAATTCCTTCAGAATTTACCGATTATTATAAAAGAAGTAACTCATCTTACCGTCAGATCGGAATTTCATTTGAGTTTTCTCAACTAATCAGTTTTCCTATTCCTGTCATTTTCAGTGCTGGCGATACTGTCTATCGCTTTCCGCTTAATTACGGCAATATTGATTCTTGTGATGCTGCTTACGGATTCGCTATTCCCGGACTTGGTTACGTCGGTCAGGATCGCCACCGAGTTAATACTGTTGACGGATGGGGTACATTAATTACTCCACTCGATACGTACAACGTCGTTCGCGTTCGTTCTGTGGTTAACGCAATTGATACAATTTCTCTGGATACAACGAATCAATCCGGATTCACGATTGTTCGTCCGACTGAAGTTCAGTATAAATGGCTGGCGAACGGCATG
>JBJOKQ010000125.1:0-9552 GCA_046046005.1 Bacteroidota bacterium
CGAACATCTCTTGATTCAATGTTGAAGAAAAGTGAAACGGCATGGAAGTACGGTACATCAGAGCTTATTCCTTTCGACCTGTGGCTCGAAGCCAAACTCCGTAAAAAACGCGGACCTAAACCGGGACAAAAAAAGAAGAGCAACGCCTAACCCCAAAAGCGCTGCTCTTCATAATGGTGTCCTGCCGGGCGGCAGAACAAGACAAATATAGTGTACACAATAAATTATCCGCCACCATCTTCGCGTTTTTTAATAAATATTATTCACGTACATCGGTTAACTTCTCAAGCAAGATAAACAGGTCGAAACATCTATTCGATCTCGTCAGTTTAAATCGGGCAAATGTCGAATTCAACGCGCCGCTCATCGTCTTTCTGCTATCTTTGAACTCCACGTAAAAAAATGATTTTATGAATATGCTTGCCGGAAAAAATGCCCTCATTACAGGCGCAACCCGCGGAATCGGAAAGGGAATTGCTGAACTCTTCGCCAAACAAGGTGCTAATGTTGCCTTCACATATGTGTCTTCAGATGAAAAAGCGCGCGCTCTCGAAGCGGAACTCGCTGCTTATGGAGTAAAAGCAAAAGGATATAAATCAGATGCAGCAGATTTTAAAGCTGCCGATGAACTCGTGAATGCTGTTGTAGCAGAATGGGGAACTATCGACATTCTCGTTAACAACGCAGGAATCACTCGCGATACTTTGCTCATGCGTATGTCTGAGCAGCAATGGGACGAAGTCATCAACGCTAACCTGAAATCAGTTTTCAATCTTACTAAAGCGGTGCAGCGTCCAATGCTAAAACAGCGTTCCGGTTCTATTGTGAACATGAGTTCCGTTGTAGGTGTGAAAGGGAACGCCGGACAAGCGAACTATGCAGCTTCCAAAGCAGGTATTATCGGATTCTCTAAATCCGTTGCGCTTGAATTGGGTTCAAGAAATATTCGTTGCAACGTAATCGCTCCTGGATTCATTGAAACCGAAATGACAGGCGCTCTTGATGAGAAAGTTGTGCAATCGTGGCGCGACGCTATTCCGCTGAAGCGCGGCGGTACACCTGAAGATGTGGCAAAAGCAACATTGTTCCTTGCAAGTGATCTGTCGTCATACGTAACCGGTCAGGTGATCAACGTGTGCGGCGGAATGTTAACGTAATATTTACATTCAGATTGAATATTAAAATCGTTACCGAAGCACCGGCTTGGTTTCTTCTGCTGTGTATTCTGGCAGGAGTTGCCTATGCGGGTGTTCTGTATTGGCGCGAACGACAGAAGAACGGAATGCCTTCCTGGTTGGTGGGCACGCTGGGATTCATCCGTTTTCTTTCTGTGAGTGTCATTGCGTTTCTGCTGATGTCACCACTGCTGAAAACGGTGTTCCGGGAAGTTGAAAAACCGGTTATCGTTATTGCAACGGATTATTCTGAATCAATAACTGCTAACAATGACTCCGCTTGGTATAAAAGCGATTTTCCGAATCAATTAAAAGAGCTCGAATCTTCTCTCAATGAGAATTACACCGTTGTGCAATATGCATTCGGTGATCACTTCTCTGAAGGTGCGGACTCGTCTTTCAATCACAAGGAAACCGACATCAGTCAGCTTTTTGAGGAATTGGAAACGCGGTACAGCGACAGAAACCTCGGAGCTGTTATTCTGGCAACTGACGGAATTTACAATCGCGGAACAGGACCGTTGTATGCAGCGGAATGGTTGAAAGCACCGTTGTTCTGTATTGCAATGGGTGACACAACCATCAGGAAAGATGTTCTTATTGAAAATGTCCGCAATAATTCCGTGGCATTCCTTGGGAATAAATTTCCTGCTGAAATTATTGTACACGCAGATAAATGCAAAGGCGAAATCGTAACCGTTACTGTCAGCAAAGGCGGACAAATCATCAATTCACAACGCGTAACAATCAATGATGACGCGTTTACAACAACTGTTCCTTGTGAACTCCAAGCTACAGTAACCGGAATCCAACGTTATTCTGTGAGTGTTTCTTCTGTGAACGGAGAAGACAATACAACGAATAACAGACACGACTTCTTTGTGGAAGTTCTTGACTCGCGCCAAAAAATCCTCATCGCAGCAGCGGCTCCTCATCCTGATATCGCAGCACTGAAATTGTCAATTGAAAACAACGACAACTATCAGGTAACAACTGCGCTTATTAACGATCTACCTCAAGACATCAGCAAATTCAATCTTGCAATTCTGCATTCCATTCCATCTGATAATTCATCAGGACAGAAATTACTTTCAGATCTTGACGCTGCAGGAATTCCGATCTGGTACATCACAGGTGTGCAATCGAAATATGCACTGTTCAATTCCAGAAAAACGGGAATCACCATTGAAATAAATGGAAATCGTCCGAATGATTGCCAGCCCGTTATTGTACGCGATTTCCCATTGTTCGCGTATTCAGAGAAAACGTTGAATTGGTTTCAACGGATGCCGGCGGTACAAGTTCCGTTTGCAGGTTTCGAAGCGAACAACAATGTTTCTGTATTGCTGAAGCAACGAATCGGTGCACTGAATACGGATTATCCGTTGCTGTCTTTCTCTGACCAGAACGGAAGAAAATCCGCCATGTTCACCGGGGAAGGATTATGGCGCTGGCGACTTGCTGATTTCTCGGAGAACGGAAATCACGACGTATTCAACGAGTTCATCGGCAAAATAATTCAGTATTTATCATTGGTGGAAGAGAAGAGTTTCTTCCGTGTAAATGCTCCTAATTCTGTCCCTGAAAACAATCGCGCTTCTTTCGATGCGGAAGTTTATAACAAGAGTTTTGAATTGGTGCAGAACACGGATGTGTTTCTTGATATTACCGATGAGGAAGGCCGTAAGTACAATAACACTTTCTCCAAAACAACGCGTGCATATCATCTGGATGCGCCGATGTTGCCACCGGGAGAATATACCTGGGAAGCACGAACCAAAATCGGAACGGAGAATTATTCCAAGAAGGGAAAATTTGTCGTTACACCACTGCTAGCCGAAAAAGTTGTAACCACGGCAAACCACAGATTACTGTTTAATCTGGCTGCAGCGCACAACGGAACTTTGGTCTATCCGAAGGAACTTTCCAAACTTGCCGACTTGATCCGGAGCAGGGAAGATATCCGTCCGGTGATCTACAATCCGCAAAAAATGATGGATTTGATTCAAATCTGGTGGATTTTTGCCATTCTGATGGGATTACTAACATTGGAATGGTTCATAAGAAAGCGGAACGGCGCTTACTGAGGATTTGGAATTCGCTTCAGGATTTTATAATATTGTATAGCACTCACAAACAACACTGTTATATCATGAAATCAATTCAGAAGTTCATCTCCGCAAAAACAATCTTCGTTCTTCTCGCTTTCGCGTCAGTAGCATTTGTTGCTGAATCATGCGGACAGAAACACGCTTGCGGTACAAAACATCAGAAACGTCAGCGTCATAAGCGCATCAAGAGAAACACAAATTTCATGAGCGGTTTCAACGCGGTTGAAACTAACTCAGCGAAGTAATTCTGAATGAAATTATATCCGGCATCCTGATTACTCAGGATGCTTTTTTTATGAATAAAATTCTGCTAATGGTGTTTTCCGGATTCGTTTTGTTGGGCTTTACTCCAACTGAATCCACGGTGAATGTATACTTTAAAGAAGTGAATTTTACTTCCGACACGACAATTCACTTTGCTAATCTTGTATTTATACCAGGCAAAAACGATACAATTGAAACTATAGCAATTGATCGCTTTCTTCACCCCAAGATGAAGAGTAATGGTGCCGGTAGCCGCGCGAATGAAAGATATCTTTCCGGCAATTGCAGAGGTTCATGGAACGATGATCAAATATATATTGTTGATTTTGGTTTCATCTACGAAGACACAACCATGTGTGATCAGCATACTCAATTATATAAAATCAAAAAAGGCCAACCCGTTCCGGAGTTGGAATTGGCTTATACCTATTGTTCTCCTGATGTTAAAGTATTTCGCGATAGTTGGTTTGTTGATATCGACAAGGACGGCAAAACAGATATACTTACAAGAGAAGTTACGGAAACACTTCGCTTAACTGATACAACGGAAGAATTTTACTACCACATCGATGATACCCTTTATGCCTGGCAGAATGTTTCACATGTATTGAAGGAATTTTATCCGAAAAATCAGGATTCATTAAAATCCGTATTTCAGATTACAGAAAGAAAATACTGATTAACGTTCTTTCTTCTCTTTCTTCAATCTTTCCAGCGCAAACATTTCATCACGCAATCGTGCGGCTTCAATGAAGTCCATTTCTTTCGCAGCAGCTTCCATTGAACGTTTCGTTTTCTGAATGGCTTTGTCCAATTGATCCGGAGTCATGTATTGATAAACCGGTTCCGCTGCAATACTCAGATTCAAATCAGATTCTTCTGCATATGCCGAAGCAGCTTTTTTCTTTTCTCCGGTGCCGCGTGTCTGCGCCAATACCGCCGCCATGGAGTCTTTTGATTTAACAATCTGCCGCGGACTTAATCCGTGTTCAAAGTTGTACTGAATCTGTTTCTTTCTTCTGCGATCCGTTTCATCAATAGTTTTGCGCATGGAATCGGTGATTTTATCCGCATACATAATCACTTTTCCATTGATGTTTCGAGCTGCGCGACCTACAGTCTGAACTAACGCCCGTTCCGAACGCAGGAATCCTTCTTTATCAGCATCAAGAATTGCAACAAGCGAAACTTCAGGAAGATCGAGACCTTCGCGAAGGAGGTTGATTCCGACAAGTACATCAAAAATACCCTTACGCAAATCCTGCATGATTTCCACGCGTTCGAGCGTGTCAACATCCGAGTGAATGTAACGCGTACGCACACCGACATTCGCCAGATACTTTGACAACTCTTCAGCCATGCGTTTCGTAAGTGTCGTTACCAATACACGTTCATCGCGTTCCGTCACTTTCGAAATTTCATCCAGAAGATCATCGACTTGCCCTTTGCTCGGACGAATTTCAATTATCGGATCCAGCAATCCTGTGGGACGAATCACCTGTTCTACAATAACGCCTTCGCTCTTTTGCAATTCATATTCAGCAGGTGTTGCGCTAACGAAAATCACATCCTTCTGCATCGATTCGAATTCATCGAATTTCAAGGGACGATTGTCCAATGCGGATGGAAGGCGAAAACCATGTTCAACCAAAGCTTCTTTGCGCGAGCGATCTCCGCCCCACATTGCTTTTACCTGCGGAAGTGTAACGTGACTTTCATCAATAACCATCAAATAATCGTCCGGAAAATAATCGAGCAAACAGAATGGTCTGCTGCCTGCGCTTCTTCCGTCAAAGTATCTGGAATAGTTCTCTATTCCCGAACAGTAACCGAGTTCACGAAGCATTTCCAGATCATACGTTACGCGATCTTCAATGCGTTTTGCTTCGATGTGTTTCTCAATTGATTTCAGGTACTCCACATGTTTCACCATGTCGTCCTGAATGAGATGAATTGCACCCTTCAACGTTTCCGGTGAAGTAACAAAGATGTTAGCCGGGTAAATATTCATTTCTTCATATTTACCGATCACGCGACCTGTTGTTGATTCGTATGTTTCAATTTCTTCGATTTCATCACCAAAGAAGAATACACGAACAACATAATCCGCATAAGCCAGATTGACGTCTACTGTGTCGCCTTTCACTCGGAAATTTCCTCTGAAAAAATCCGCTTCTGTTCGCGAATACAATGAATTCACCAGCAGATGAAGGAATTTATTTCTGCTGATTTTCTGTCCGCGTGTAATATGAATTACACTTTCATTAAACTCTTGCGGATTACCGATACCGTATATACACGAAACGGAAGAGACTACAATCACATCTTTGCGACCTGAGAGCAGGGCAGAAGAAGCGCTGAGACGGAGTTTTTCTATTTCATCATTAACGGACAGATCTTTTTCAATGTACGTGTCTGTTGTCGCGATATATGCTTCCGGCTGGTAATAATCATAGTAAGAAACGAAATACTCAACCGCGTTATCCGGGAAGAATAATTTAAACTCGCTATACAGCTGTGCGGCTAACGTTTTATTGTGACTCAACACCAATGTCGGACGCTGAATCTGATTAATTACGTTAGCCACCGTAAATGTTTTGCCGGAACCGGTAACACCCAGAAGCGTTTGAAACTGATTCCCGTTCTTCAATCCGTGTACCAATTGTTCAATTGCCGCGGGTTGATCGCCCGTAGGAAAATAGTCGGAAACCAGTTTAAACTTCATACTGCAAAGGTAAGCGCAAACAAAGCAAAACGGAATTAGAAACAATCAATCAATAGTATATCTTTGCCGCCATGATTCTCGGGAAAAAACTCGTTATCGTTCTGCCGGCATACAATGCGGCGCTTACGTTGAAGAAAACGTACGATGAAATTCCATTTGACATTGTTGATGAAGTTGTTCTGGTTGATGATGCCAGCCGCGACAATACCGTTGAAGTGGGCAGAGCACTGGGCATCAAGCATATTATCCGCCACGAAAAGAATAAGGGATATGGCGGCAATCAGAAGTCATGCTACAACAAAGCCCTGGAAATCGGAGCTGATATTGTAATAATGCTGCATCCGGATTATCAATACACGCCGAAACTGATTTACTCTATGGCGTATTTGATTGCCAATGGTGTTTACCCTGTTGTACTCGGTTCCCGTATTCTTGGGAAAGGTGCTTTACGTGGCGGTATGCCGATGTATAAATACATTTTCAATCGTTGTTTGACGTTTGCGCAGAATGTGCTCATAAGTCAGAAGCTTTCCGAATATCATACGGGTTACCGTGCGTTTTCGAAAGAAGTTCTGGAAGCAATTAATTTCGATGTCAACTCTGATGATTTCGTCTTTGATAATCAGATGCTATCTCAAATCGTTTACAAAGATTTTGAAATCGCCGAGATTACGTGTCCCACAAAGTATTTCGAAGAGGCTTCTTCAATTAATTTCAGTCGCAGCTTGAAATACGGTCTGGGATGCATGTCCGTTTCCTTCACCCATCGTTTTAACAAATGGGGATTGATGAAGTCAGATCTTTATCATCTGAAGAAGAAATAAGCAGAGACATCTGTCCTCAATTTTCGTATCTTAATCGCATGAAGAAACTCGCATTTGCTTCGCTTCTGGTGTGTGCCGTTTTAGGAACATTTTCTTGTCGCAAGGACAAGCGAATTGAAGGGTGCACGGATCCTAATTCCACGAATTATAATCCCGACGCCAACGTAAATGACGGAAGTTGCGCATATGAAGTTGATCAATTCTGCGGTACGTGGACATTGACAGATACGATTTACGATCAAACCACTTCACAGGATACTATAATCACACATGGCATTTCAATCACCAGAACCGGATGGAACACTGTTGATATATCTGTTCTTGGTGGTCCCGATTGCATGGCAACAATCAAGGCTACGGGTGATAATAATATCCTTACCATATCTGCCCAGGATAACGACGAGTTCTTCTGCAGCAATTCTGCAACCGTTTCGGGAACAGCTACTCTTACGGGCAATACTCTTAATTTCAGTTATGTCTGGAATTGGTTTATGCCGAATTTGCACGATTTGACGTGTAATGGCAGAGCAGTACGCTGATCATTGATTTCTGATGGAGTTGCATTAACTATCAGTTTCTTGCTCTATTTTAACCCGTTATTGGAAGTTTCATTAAAATGTTGGAAAATAGACGTCAATAATTGCGCTCAACTAACATTTTGAACATCACTTCTAACTAACAAATCATGAAAAAAGGGTTATCTCTATTCGCAGGACTCGCGCTTTCGGCTTCGCTGTTTGCGCAGTTAGCACCGGGAAGTACAGCTCCGAACTGGACTTTCACAGACCTCAACAACAACCAGTGGGATTTGTACACTTTGACCGCTCAAGGTAAAACGGTATTTATCGATGTATCTGCAACATGGTGCGGACCTTGTTGGAGCTATCATAATACTCACGCACTACGTGATATCTATGATGAATACGGTCCGAACGGAACAATCGTTCCAAACGAAATCATGGTTTTCTTCATTGAAGGTGATGCGTCAACAACGCTTGCAGATTTGAACGGAACCGGTACTAACACACAGGGTAACTGGGTAACCGGCACAACATATCCTATCATTGACCCGGGTGCGCAAACGACAACTTTCAATAACAACTATAACATCGGCTATTTCCCGACAGTTTATAAAGTATGTCCTGATAACAAGATCTATGAAGTAGGACAGGCATCTGCGCAAGGATTGTTGAACAGCATCAACAGCTGCTCATTTACGAATGATGCTTATGCTACTGCAGGTCCTGTTGCTTTGCAGTGTGCTACTACTTTCTCACCTACAATTGAACTGAAGAACAACGGTTCAACGGTGATGACAGCATGTACAATCACTTATTCTTACGATGGCGGTCCAAGTTCAAATTACAACTGGACAGGATCATTGGCTGCCGGTGCTACAACAACAGTTACTTTGCCAAGCAACACATTCACTGTTGGAGCTCACACCGTAAGTGTAAATACTGTATTGGCTAACGACGATAACAATACCAATAACCTGCAGACGTACACGTTCAACGTGAATACTGCTAATGGTGTTGCCGCACCGGTTGCAAACAGTTTTGCTTCAACAGGATTCCCATATACCAACTGGGTTCTTGCTAACCCTGATAACGGAATTACATGGACACGTTCAACTACGAACAGCGGTTCATTGAAAATGGATTGCTACAACTACGGAACACAAGGTGCTGTAGATGAGTTCTACGTTGAGCCGGTTGATATGAGCACATTAACTACAGCATCTTTGCAGTTCAAAGTTGCACACCGTATATATAGCGCCGCATACACAGAGCGTCTGGAAGTATTGGTTTCATCTGATTGCGGAGCAACATGGACTAACGTTTATAACAAATCAGGTTCACAGTTGGCTTCAGTTGCAGGCGCATCTACTGCAGCATTTACTCCAACAGCAAATCAGTGGCGTTCTGAGTGCATTGACCTCAGTTCATTCGTAGGTCAAAGCAAAGTATTCGTGAAGTTCAAGTGTACAAACGATTATGGTAACAACGTTTGGGTTGATGATATCAACATCAGCAATGCAACTTGCGCTACTTCAGTTGAAGAAAACACGGTTGCAAGCAATTTGAATCTATTCCCGAACCCATCGAACACTACTGCAAACCTGACTTTCGATCTTAACGACAAGCAGGAAGTTACAGTGAACGTTTACAACTCAATCGGAGCAGTTGTTTACACAGAGAACAAAGGAACACTAGCTGCAGGCAAACAGAACATCGTTCTGAATACTGAAGCGTATGCTAACGGAATGTATCTGGTTGAAATTGTAGCCGGAGAAAACCGCTCTGTTTCCCGACTTTCAGTAAGTCACTAGTATAACAAATCTGTATCAGAAGGCGCCGCAGCGATGCAGGCGCCTTTTTTATTGATAAATAGTGGAAAATCCGGGGTGAATAAAATTGCATTTAACATTAAAATTGATGAATATAGTAGTC
>JBJOKQ010000126.1:0-9472 GCA_046046005.1 Bacteroidota bacterium
GTTGTTTCTCAATTTTGGATAAACTTCTGTCGGAAATAATAAATCCAGGAGCTGCAATGGACAAAGAGAAAATGAATGACCCAATAACGCCCTGACCGAGGAAATAGAAAAGGGTAAAGAGCGCAACCTCAATTCCTACCCAAGTAAGAATTTGCCCTGTTGTAAATTCTGATTTCACTTCTTCTGCAGAATCAATATCAGAGGTTTCACGTTTGCTGTTCGGAGCCGTACCGATCGGTTGTCCATCTGGAGTAACGATGTATTTGTCCTTAAGGAAAATGAACAAGGATAAGCTGAGAATCATTCCGAAACAAGCGGCAAGGAATCCCCATTTGAAATCTCCCGGATCTCCTGTATCACCCAAAAATCCGCAAACCAATGGAGAGAAGAATGCTCCGAGGTTAATACCCATGTAGAAAATTGTGAACGCCGAATCAATGCGCTTGTCGCCTTTTGGATAAAGCTGACCTACCATTGTAGAAATGTTCGGTTTGAAGAATCCGTTACCGATAATCAAAGAAGTAAGACCAACCATCATCAGGATACGGGCCAAATCTACGTTTTGATAGAATGATCCGCTGAAGAACATGAATAACTGGCCTACAGCCATCAACAATCCGCCGATAATAATTGACTTTCTGTTACCCCAATATCTATCGGCCATGTATCCACCAATCAGTGGTGTCAGGTATACTAATCCGGTATAACTTCCGTAAATATCACTTCCCAACGCTTTATCATACATCAACGCTTTCGTAAGAAATAATACGAAAATCGCACGCATTCCGTAGTAGCTGAAGCGCTCCCACATCTCTGTTACAAAAAGTACGTAGAGACCTTTTGGATGTCCTTTTGAAGTTTCTGACATGCTGTTTAGTTTGTTTTTGAACGTTTGCGAAGATAACAGGAATTGCGAATAATGCGTTATTCCTGCGCTATTTTACAGATTTTGCAGGACGTAATTGGTCATTTTAACATACAAATGGTAGCGCCCTGAACCCATTCCGTGATTCTGGTCCGGATACATGAAGAAGTCAAACTGAACGTTCGCGGCAATCAACGCATTCACCATCGCTACCGAGTTCTGAAAATGCACGTTGTCATCTGCAGTTCCGTGAACCAGCAGCAGCTTCCCGCGCACTTTATCCATGTTTTCTGTCGGCGAATAAGCATCATAACCTTTCGCGTTATCCTGGGGCAATCCCATATAACGCTCGGTGTAAATGGAATCATAGAATCTCCAGTTACCCACCGGTGCAATGGAAATCGCCATCTTAAAGAAATCAGCTCCAACAGCAAGGCAAAGATTCGACATATATCCGCCGTAACTCCATCCTTGAATTCCGATACGGTCACGGTCAACGTACGACTGATTGCGCAGCCATTTTGCAGCATCAATCTGATCGGCACTTTCCAATTTACCCATTTGGCCGTAAGTCGACTTCTTGAACTTCGCTCCGCGATATTCAGTTCCGCGATTGTCAACGGAAACAACAATGTATCCTTTCTGAGTCAGCATTTCATGCCAAGCCAGATCACGATCCCAGGCGTCATTCACCGTGTTGTGACCCGGACCGCCATACACATGCATCAATACCGGATACTTTTTGTTCGGATCAAAGTCAATAGGCTTAATCATCCATCCGTAAAGTGTATCTCCTTCTGCATTCTTGATATTGAAGAACTCTTTCTTCGAGAAACCGTAATTGTGCATCGTATTCATGAGATTCTCGTTCGAACGCAATACACGGAGTTCTTTTCCGTCAGAAGAATTCATTGTAATGTAATTCGGAGTATTGGCGGTGGAGTAGTAGTTCATGAAATACTTCATGCCGGTGCTGAAGTTGGCCGTATTGCTGCCGTCTTTCGGCGTTAATCTCTTTTTACCGCTTCCGTCCAGCTTGATGCTGAATGTTGTGCGTGTGTATGGCAATCCTTCGTTCGATTGATAGTAAAGCACTTTCGACTTTTCATCGTAGCCATAGAATGATATCACATCCCACCAACCTTTGGTGATTTGCTTCACCAATGTTCCGTCCATGTTGTAGTGATAAAGATGTGTCCGACCATCACGATCTGAACTCCACAGAAATGTTTTTCCATCAGGAAGGAATGTGAGATCATCACAAACTTCAAGATACTGTGCGCTTGTTTCAGTAAGAATGACATTTGACGTTCCATCCGTTGAATTTACCAGCATCAATTCCTGTTTGTTCTGCAAACGGTTCATGCGAATCACAGAGAGAACACTTGAAGAATTCGTCCATTCAATGCGCGGAATGTATTGGTTAGTCTCCGTTCCAACATTAACCGGAATAGTGGCTTTCGAAGCAAGATCGTAAATGTGAATGCTTACGATTGAATTTTTCTCACCGGCTTTCGGATATTTGAAAACATCTTCTCCCGGATAAAGTCCGCTTCCGTATACCGTCATCTGAAATTCAGGAACCATGCTCTCATCGAAACGATAAAAAGCCAGTTTCTTTCCATCGGGCGACCAATACATTCCGTTCGGTAACGCGAATTCTTCTTCATAAACCCAATCGGTTCCGCCATTGATGATTTTGTTCATCACACCATCCTGTGTTACCTGAGTTTCGGTACCGGCAACCAGATCCTTGATGAAAATATTGTTGTCGCGAACAAAGGCAATCTTTTTGCTATCCGGAGAGAATGCTTCGAGTCGCTGTTTACCATTAGTAGATAACGGTGTCAGTTTCTTTGTTGCAACATCGTAAACATAACAGAACTCGCGGGTTGAATAACGATAAATGTATTCTACTTCAGTGGTGAAAAGGATTTTGGTTTCATCAGGACTGAAGAAATAATTCGCCATGTTTATCGGTTTGGATTGTCCTTCAGGAACAAGTTCTTCTTCGTCAAAAATCAAATCCAGTTTCTTCCCCGATTTAATTTCGTAACGGAACAGTTTGGTTCCTTCAACACCTGAACCGAATGCCGCATAATGTTCGCCGCTCTTTAGCCAGTTCATACCGGAAACACCTTCCTGTCGAAACGTTCCCTTTACGAAGATGTCTTCATTCGTGATCTGCTTCACAGATTGTGCCGGAAGACTAAATGACAATGTTGCGATAGCAACACAACAGAGCAGTATTTTCATGTTCATAATTACGTGGAATACCTGAATTTATCGGTCTGCCGAGTGGCAGGTTTTAAAGTAATTTTGGGTGAATTTAATGATTTATCCGCGTCGGATTACCAGTCGGTTTCCGGTGGATTAAAACACGGATCAAAGGATGCAAACAGTGATGAATTACAATGTTCCCGACACAACGATGATTCAGGAATTACGCCGGATTTGCGGGAATGAATGGGTGCATACAAATGAGGAACTTTTGGAGAAGTATGGACAGGATGAAACTGAAGATTTGGTTTATTGTCCTGCTGTAGTTGTTGTTCCCGCCGATTCTTTACAAGTGAGTAAAGTGGTGAAGTTGTGTTTAGAGAAAACTGTTGCACTCACTCCGCGCGGCGCAGGAACAGGATTAAGCGGCGGAGCTTTACCGGTTTACGGTGGTGTTGTAATGAGCATGGAAGGATTCAATCGCATTATTGAAATAGATGAAAGAAATCTGCAGGCAACAGTTGAGCCCGGTGTGATCAACGAGGAATTTCAGAATGCGGTGAAAGAGAAAGGTCTGTTTTATCCGCCTGACCCTGCATCGAAAGGAAGTTGTTTTTTAGGTGGGAATATTGCGCATAGTTCCGGTGGACCGAAAGCAGTGAAATACGGAACAACCCGCGATTATGTTTTGAACCTGGAAGTGGTTTTACCCACCGGAGAAATTGTATGGACAGGCGCTAATGTGTTGAAATATTCTACCGGCTACAATCTCACACATTTGATGATTGGCAGTGAAGGCACATTAGGAATTGTAACGAAGATTGTATTCCGTTTGATTCCTTATCCGCAACACAATCTCGTAATGTTGGTGCCGTTCGATTCCGCTGAGAAAGCATGTGAAGCAGTCAGCGCAGTTTTCAGAGCAGGAATAACGCCTTCCGGAATGGAATTCATGGAACGTGATGCGATTGATTGGGTGCGCGCTTATAATTCCGATATCAATGTTGATGTACCGGAAACAGTTCAGGCGCATTTGCTGATTGAAGTGGACGGCAACGACATGGATGTACTTTACAAATATGCCGAAAGAATTTCTGAAGTTGTTGCGCAATACGAAGCAGGTGAAGTTTTGTTTGCGGATACTGCAGCACAAAAAGATATGCTTTGGAAGATGCGACGCAAAGTAGCGGAAGCAGTTAAGTCAAACAGCGTGTACAAAGAAGAAGATACCGTTGTTCCTCGTGCCGAATTGCCGCAATTACTGAAAGGTGTAAAGGAAATAGGAGCGAGGTACGGATTCAAATCTGTTTGTTACGGTCATGCCGGCGACGGAAATCTTCACGTGAATATCATCAAAGGTGATTTATCAGATGAAGTATGGAACAACGAACTTCCTAAGGGCATCTCTGAAATTTTTGAACTGTGTGTGAAGTTAGGCGGAACAATTTCCGGTGAACACGGAATAGGATTGGTTCAGCAACCGTATATCGGCATTGCCATTGATAACAAGCGCTTGGAATTGATGCGCGAAATCAAGAAGACATTTGACCCGAAGATGATTCTGAATCCAGGGAAAATATTCACCCATAAATAATAAATGGCGTTAAACAAACCCCAATGAAAATAACTGAACTTACCCTCGCGACGCCGCATCCGGATGAAATGAAAAAGTTTTACGGTGGTGCACTTGGCTTCACGGAGATTGAAGCCGGATCAGATACTGATGGATTTTCATTTCAAGCAGGTCATACACGTCTGAATTTTATTCCCGGTGATCGTGATGCGAAATACCATTTTGCTTTCAATATCAAACCGGATCAGCTGAACGATGCAATGAAATGGATCAACAATTGCGGAGTAGAGTTGGTATATAGTCCTGAAGACAAAGGAGTGATTGTTGATTTCCCGGATTGGTGGGCGAAGTCCGTTTACTTTTTTGATCCGGCAGGAAATATTGTGGAGCTTATTGCGCGTGGCGGAATAGGAGCGGCAGGAAATGCTCCCGCGTTCTCAGCAAGTTCAATTGTAGGTGTAAGTGAAATCGGAATTGTGACTGATGATGTTGTTTCTATGCGCGAATGGATCGAAACAACACACGGTATCAGTGCCTTTTCAAGACACAACAATACAGATCAGTTCTCTGTTTTAGGTAATGATCATGGATTGATATTGATTGCTTCTGCGGGACGAAAATGGTTAATGGGAAATTTCGAGGCAAAACATTTTTCGTTATCGATTACAGGAGAAAATGAAGGCAAGGAGTTCAAGCTTCTCTTGCCGTAAAGCGCAATGCTGATTCTTGCTTCGCATTCCGGACGTTCGCTCATTTGACTATCTTTGCGGCGAATTCCCTACCCATGAAAAATCGAATATTTACTATTTTGCTGCTATGCATTTCCTTAAATGTTATTGCACAACCTAACGATGTAGCCGAATCTGATGTGAAAATTGCCAACGAGAAATTCGAGGCAGCCAACTACGATGAAGCACTAACCTTATACATTGATTTGCTTGCGGAAGATCCGCGCAACATGCAGTATAACTACAGAATAGGCGTATGTTACCTGAATACGAATATCAATAAAGCAAAAGCAATTCCTTATCTGGAATTGGTAACACGACAACCTTCGTATGAGCCTGATGCAATGTATTTGCTCGGAAGGTCATATCATTTTGCTTATCGATTTGATGACGCGTTGATTTCCTACAACAAATTCAAAGCAGCGGGTAAAGGAACTGCGGAGAATCTGGCTGACGTAGATCGCGAAATTCAGAACTGTTACAATGCGCGTGAGTTGATGAAATATCCCCTGAATGTAACGTTCGAGAATCTCGGAAGCAGCGTAAATTCTCCTTATCCGGATTATGCACCATTTGTTCCATCAGATGAATCATATCTGGTTTACAATACGCGCCGCTCCGATAATGGAAATCTCCGTCAGAAAGACGGGAGCTATTTTTCTACAATGAGTTTGTCGCGTGTGAACGAAGGTGGATTTCAGAAATCGAAAAACATCGGCGCTCCGCTGAGCACGACAGATGGTAACGCGGAAGTTGCAGGAATGTCTGCCAACGGTTATTACATGATCGTGTATTATGATGATGAAGTTGGCACCGGTGATCTTCACCTCGCTGAATACGATAAGTTAAAAGGCGCATATAAGAAAGCAGTAAAGCTCGATGATAATATCAACTCAAAGTATTTTGAAATTGCAGCCTGTATCACCAATGACGGCAATACAATTTACTTTGCGAGCAACCGTCCCGGCGGATTCGGAGGAATGGATTTATACGTTTCCAAGCGTCTTCCCAATGGAAAGTGGGGACCGGCGGTGAATTTGGGCGCAGAAATCAATACACCTTTTGATGAAGATTTTCCGAGTTTATCTCCTGATGAAAAAGTATTGTATTTTTCATCGAAAGGTCACACCAGCATGGGCGGATATGATATTTTCAAATCAGATTTTGATGCGGCTTCTCAGAAATTCGTCGGTGTAAAAAATCTCGGATATCCGATTAATACTCCTGAAGACAACAGCAATTTCCGCATTTCAGAGAACGGCCGTTACGGTTACATTTCCGCACGTCGTGAAGATGGACTCGGAGATCTCGATATCTATCGCGTTACGTTTAACGATATCGAACCAAATTATTCCGTAGTGCATGGAATGATCAAATTCAGTAATGAATCCAAGAAGCCCGCATTCAACGAAGTGTTCATTACTGTAAATGAAACGAAATCAGGAGAACTGGTTGGTACTTACATTCCCAATGGTAACACAGGACGATACGTAATAATTCTGGCTCCCGGAATTTATTCAATCTCCGTTGAAGCTCCCGGATGCAAATCAATGATTGAGTCAATTAATATTCTGGACAAAAGTTCTTTCCGACCTGAAATGGATAAAGACTTTGTACTCACGGTAGAATGATGAAAGAAAATGCAAGCAATTAAAAAGTCCCGTTCAACAAGTGAGCGGGACTTTTTTCTTAATGCGACTTTTGAAATCAATTACACAGGTTGCTGTTAATCTTCAGCAAGTACAATGATTTTATCACCTTGACTGAATTTCACTTTCGTTGATTTCTTAGGATTACAAACTACGCCATATGCCTTATCTGCATCATGTGCATGTGCAGCGATACGATATCCTATTGCAGTTTCAGAACGAATTGCACCCGCTTCAAGAAGCGTGTAGAAATCTACCGGCTTGCCGAGCTCAACGTAATCCTTGATGTCGCGGATATAAATCTCTGAGCCTTCAGAGCGGAACAGATCTTTGAACACGAGTTCGAGATGCTTGTTCTCTGAAATCTGAGATAGCAGCAAGCTCACCAATTTATCGCTTACAATAAAGTCGTCTGCCTTAGCAATCTCAGCAAGAGCTCTGTTTCTTACATCACGCATTTCGCTGACAATACTGAGATTCGCATCTTCCTGCTCTGATATGTTTCGAAGATGGAGCAACGTGATCAACACTTCGGCATCGGCTTCCTGAACCGGTTTTTCATTTGAACAAAGAATGATGATGTGATCAAATGACGCCACTTTAATTTCATCGAGAATCGCGCGTTCAGTAATCGGCGCTTTCTTGAAAGTGAGTTTCTGCTTTGAAAGTTCACTTGAAATTTCTTTGATCTCTTCCGCTGCAGATTCGTCTTCTGTAACGATGAGCAAATCGGAGCCAACACCAACGTAGTTGTCCAATTCATTCACAATCATTCTGCCTTTCTCATTCCAGCCAAGAACCAATGTACGTTCCGCACCTGCTACAGGACGTTGTCCTTCACGCACTGCAGACTTATCCGGAGCAGGAGCAGGTTTATCTGCAATGATCAGTGACTCATCATCCTCAGTAATAGCTATGATCTGATCACCTTTTTCAATAACAGTATCCATTGGAGGATTGATCATAACGGTGTTGTCGTTACGCATTAATCCCATTACAGCAGAATCTTCATACGCAGAAATAACCTCGCGATAAGTCTTGCCTACAAGTTTCGGTTCAGTATTGAAATAGATTTCAGCACCATCGAAATCCATAAGTTCTGTGTAAACAACACTAAGTCCTGATTGGCGACATGTTTGGGCCGTTACACGCGCAATGAGGTCTGATGAAAGAATCAGAGCAGCTTCGTTATTACCGACAAGTTCTGCCGCCTCCATATTCTTCTCTTCGCGTAATTCAGCTACGATGTGATAAGGCTCTTTATGACGATCCGGATTATTGGTAATCGCCAAAACAGATTTGATAACGTAAACATCGGGCTGTTCCGCTTCTTCAGGTGAAACTATGATGATCGATTTCGCTTCATGCGGACTTACCACTTTCAGATCATCAAGATCCAGCGGGCTACCTGTTCGGCAGATGATTTTTGTGTTCTTCGTATCGGGGAACTTTGAACGGATTTCATCTTCCATTTCCACTTTATCGCGATCCGCCATAATTACAATACGAGGTTTTTTCTTGTTCTCATTAGCTATGAGAAGTTCAGAAATGATCGTGAAAATCTTCGGCGACCAACCCAGAATCAGTGTGTGATTGCTCTCAAGAACTTTGGAGCGGCCTTTGCGCATTTCTTCAATTGCTCCTTCCATTCCGGAAGTAATAGTACCGATGAGCGTACTTACAATAAAAATACCTCCAATTGTAACAGTAAGTGCAACTCCGCGCACCAGCCAATCTGCGCCGGAGTCTTCACCGGGAGCGCCATCGTCTGCCATGTTACCGGCATCAAAAGTTCGCATCAAGCTGTTCCACGCCTGTTCAATCCAGCTTTTATCGTCGCCGTAAGCCGCGCCCGTGAAATACATAATCGTACCTGCGATCAATACGATGAACAATGAAACTACGGCGAGCCAGCCGATAATCGCAATAGGGCCGGAGGAAAGCGTATTCTCAAAGGAATAACGCATGCGTTCTTTGAAGGATGGGGTTGACATAGGATTAGATTTACCGTGTAATATTAATCAAATACCTAAAATAAACACAGGAATTAAGTCTCAATTAATGACACTCAATTCCTGCATTGTAGTACAATAGTTAAATATAAATACAGATATGATGAATAATATCAAAACATATAAATGTCGTTTATATAATATTATTCATACAGCCATATATTTAAAGATTGGGTTCCTCTGTTCCTGTTATAATGATACTATCTACAATGGTAAGCAGGTATACTTTCCCGCTCGCAGTATATGCCAGAACGTTTTCCGATCCATCAATAGAATCAATTCTAATTACGCGCTCTTTGAACTGATTTAAGACGTAATTCGATATTTCATCATCAGATACGTACTTAACATAGCTATTAACATTAATTTGACTGGCTGTAGCGGCAAAGCCAGTATTCAATACGGAGAGCGACAGAGACAAGAAT
>JBJOKQ010000127.1:0-9403 GCA_046046005.1 Bacteroidota bacterium
TGGGACAATTGCAGGTTGCAGGAGCAATCGGACTTAACAGTTCTAATGTGCTTTCTGCCGGAGTTACTGCGGGATATGGCCAGCGTAATATCAATTATGGTGCGCTTACATGGGGTAATCAGTACGATGGTGTGCAGTATAACAGCGGTTTGTCGTCCGGTGAACCTGTCAATTATGCTGCGTTCAACTATCTCGATATCGGAGCCGGAATGTCATGGATGTTTCGCGTTGGAAACTCTACAATGACTTCGAAGGATGCAAAAATTATCAATATTGGTTTTGCAGTTCATCATTTGAATAAACCGGTTTACAGTTTCTATAATGATAATGCTGCTAAACTCCCGATGAAATACGTTGCACATGGTAATGCGTACTTCGGTATCAAGAATACAAACATGATTCTTGAACCGTCGTACTACTTTGCGATGCAAGGCGGTCACATGGAAATTACTCCCGGAATGCTTTGCAAGATCGTGTTGGGGCAATCATCAATGTACACCGACAGAAAGAAAGCATCTGCAATTTCCTTAGGTGGATATTTTCGTTTCAAAGACGCTATTGTTCCAATGGTGCGCTACGAGTACATGAATTTTTCCGTTGCCACGAGTTACGATATCAATGTCTCAGGACTTAGCAGTGCAACAAGAGCGCGAGGCGGATTTGAAGTCTCAATTCGCTTCATGACACCGGGACCATTCAGCGGAAAATCATCAGGCAAGAGTTTGATTTAATATCATCATCCAATGAGAAAACTATTATTCTGGTTATTGCTTATTCCTGCTGCAGGAACGGCGCAACAGAACAACGCAGGTGCTAATAACGGAGCTTGCAGCAATTGCGCAACTGTACAGGATGGCAGCACGACATTGGGTATGACGTATAAACGGGACACATGCGGATTGAATTACGTTACGGTTTCACAGAAGGTCGGTCAACGTTTTACACCTCCAGGTGTTGCGCAGCCTTGTACGCTAAACGTATCCGGCATTCCGTCCTGCGCGATTATTGAAAAAGCTTTTCTGTGGGCAGATGCCTCCGGTAACGGAACTGCATTCTCAGCAACGATCACAAATCCGAATTCAGTTACGGGCGTTTATCCAATGGCGATTATCGGTCAGGATGTTGATAAGTGCTGGAGCTTTAATGGTACCGACTCATTTCGCGGAGATGTAACTGCAGCAATTACAGGTAATGGTAATTATGTTTTCTCAGGATTCCCGACAGGAACAACTGCGACTGACGTTGATGGATTTGCAATGATGATTATTTACCGTGATCCCGCAGCTACTTATGAAGGGCACATCGAAATCTGGGATGGTGCTGTTGTTATTGTTGGAGGTACAACAACGCAAACAATTACACCAATGAATGTTTGCGGCAACTCAACAAATCAGCGTGCATTTATGCTTGTGGCAGATTTGCAAGGGCTCGGTGCAAACTTATCGATGAACAACAGCGCACCATTTACAATTGCTGAAGATTGGTGGAATTACATTGATCAACCCACATCAACCGTGAATACCGCGCAAACAAATTCGCCATTCAACGTAAATTCATCAGGCGATTGTTTCAACTTCATGATGATGGGTTTGTATTATCAAACTACAACCTGCGTCACGTGTACACCGCAGCAAACAGGAAACATCAGTGTAAGCACAACTGCAACCGGATCTTGCGCACCAAACAGCGGAACAGCAACGGCAACACCTTCAGGTGGAGTAGGACCTTACTCTTATGTCTGGCAGCCGGGGGGCGGAACGACACAAACCATTAACGGTCTGTCACCGGGGTCATACACTGTTACAGTTTCCGATGCCACGGGATGTGCAATTGCTTCAGATACGGTAATTGTTCCAACCGGTACTCCGCCAACTGCACAGTTCAGTTTATCTCCTTCACCGGTGGCAAGTTTCCCCGGACAACTATGGATGACTGATCAAACTGTTGGAGGAGCTTCGTGGATTTGGATTGTAGATGGAACACCTTCTGCAACAACTTCATCATATTGCTATACTATTCCTGATACATCTGATATCTGTGTGACACTTATCGCTGCTGATACTAACGGCTGTGCAGATACTGCTTTCGCTTGTGTTGAAGTAATGGGCGAAGCGATGATTAGTATTCCGAATGTATTTACGCCGAATGGCGATGCTGCCAACGATACGTTCCTTGTGACATGGACAGGTCTTTCCGATTTGCGTTGCGAAATTTATGATCGCTGGGGCGTGTTGATTTACAAATGGAGCGGATTAACCGGTGGATGGGATGGCAGAACGGATTCCGGAAAAATGGCAACGGACGGAGTTTATTACTACATCGTTAATGCAGTCACGTTGACGGGAGAAGTAAGAGAGTTCTCAGGATTTGTGCACCTGATACGCGGGGGCAATTAGTTCTGATTCAGAATTATTTTTTCTGACCAACTGCAGTGCTTTTCGGGCGTCCGCCTTTGAAAAAGTATTTTTTGTAATACGCTTCATCCAGATTGTTGATGGTGATTCCGCGCTTGGTTGATGCGTGTACGAATCGTCGGTTTTGCAAATACACACCAACGTGCGAAACATTTTTACTGTTGATCTTAAAAAAAACAAGATCGCCTTCCTGCAGGTTTTTTTCTGCAACATGATCACAGCTCTCGTACATGGTTTGTGCTGAACCTGCAAGTGTAATCGCGTATACATCGCGCAATAATGCAGAAGCAAACCCGGAACAATCAACACCACTCTTCGTTTTACCTCCGTACTTGTACGGAACTCCATACCATTCATCAACAAAGCGGTACAACTTAAGATTTGTAATCGACTTCTCATCAACAGCAAGTTGCGTTGCATACTTCTTTTTCAACTGAACATCTGCTTGAGAAAGCTTCCCGGTTTCTTTTGATTTGTTTCCCTTACAGGAAAAAGTCAAAACCAGTAAAAGCGCAACTGTCGACTTCAATATGAATTTCACCTTTTTCATCACAACCAAATTAGTTATTCACAGATCTTGCCCGATTGTTAATAAAACGAAGATTTCCTCCTTAAGTTGTTGAAAATGTGAAAATTGCATTTTGAGTAAAAATTCGTAATTTTGAAAGATTTGGCGGTATTCTGCATCCAGTGTGGATTCAGATTGGCGCGACCTTTGCCTGTTAACCGATATGAAGCGTATCGTATTTTTATTTGTACTGTTTGTTGTACCGCTTGCCATGGGCTTTCAAAACCCGCCGGCAGGTGACACAAACGCGCGCATCAAATCGGTATTCATTTACAATTTCACGCGATATATTGAATGGCCTACTGATTATCAGACGGGCAACTTCATTATTAACATGTACGGAAATAATCCTGCAATGCTCGCTGAATTGAATGCAATGGCAAAGACCAAAACCGTAGGTGCGCAAAAAATTGAAATCCGTAACACAACATCGCTTGACGGAATTGGTAAGAGTAACATTCTCTATGTTACACCGGATGTAACAACACCTCTTGCAGATATACTCGCAAAGATAAAAGGCAAAAGTACCTTGCTCGTAACTGAAAAACCCGGTTTCGCCAAGCAAGGTTCCGCTATCAACTTTATCGTTGTAGAAAGCCGTCAGAAATTCGAATTGAATAAAGCCAACGCAGAAAAATATAACCTGAAAGTAAGTGCGCAGTTAGTTACACTTTCCATTCCGGTTGAAGACAATAAATAACAAGATGAAAAACAAGGTAAGCATACGCGCTTTGCTGTTGTTTCTGGTAGTGATACTGGGAACTGCCGGACTGCGAGCGCAATCTTACTATCACCATGATCGTGCATGGGATTTTATTATGCGCGGACAGGTCGATAGCGCCCGATCTGAGATCGAGCTCCAAATGAAGGAGCCCGGTTCAGACAAGGATCCGGAGTGCTGGTATCTCTATGGCTTCGTGTACAAAGAAATGTACAAGAAGTACGAGAATACAAGCACAACTTCTCCTTATCGTCTTGTTGCTTTCAACGGCTTCAAAACGGCTTTGTCGATGGATACGGTTTCGGCCCGCATGCAATCGACACGTGATAATCTAAAATACCTGGCAGGTCGTTTCTACAACGATGCTGTAGCTACTCTCGATACGGTGAATCACCAAACCGCTGTGAGTTGTTACTCTTACTATCGTCAGGCTGCTGTACTTGCAGATCCTAAACTTGATATCGTCAAGAAAGATGTTGAGTTTTATCTTGCCCTTGCTTCAACTTACAATTCCATTTACACCACGGACAAAAAGAAGAATGCGGCGTTCTTTGATTCTACGAAGAACACTTACAGTCGTGTTTTAATTTGGGATCCGAACAGTTATACCGCCAACTACAATCTTGGTTTGTTGTATTGGAACAAAGGTGTGGATCTCATGTATGATATCGATTACGATGACAGTCTTGATCTGGTATTTACAGTGCAGGATAAATCAGTTGACTTGTTCAAGCAATCTCTTCCATTCGCTGAAAAGGCTTATGAAATGGAACCGAAACGCGAGGAAACTTTAACTGTGTTGTCCGGTATTTACTACAGCTTGCACGATTTCGAGAAGTCGAAGAAGTATCAGGATATGCTTGATAAATTGCGAAGCCAGCCTAAATAATTATTTGCCCTTAATAAACGCTTGATTGATTTATGAAAGTACGCTTCTCGATTGGTGCTAAGATTCTCCTCGGTTTCGGCGTACTCATCCTTTTAGTCGCGATTGCATTCACCTTAACTCTCGTTACGATTCGCGAGAGCAGGGAAATCAATGACAAAATTGCGAAACTCTATACACCTTCCGTTGACTCTTTGCAGGAGATGCGATTGGTAATTACGCGTTCAAAAACTTACATGACCACTTGGGTAAACGTACCCGGTCCGTCGGAAGACAAAGTGAAAGTAAAGCGATTGATAGAACAGGAATATCCTGCAGTAAAAGGCGGAATTCTTAAGCTCTCAGAAGGTTGGAGTGATAACGATCGCCAGATGATCAATTTCATTTTTGCGAAATGCGATTCACTCTGGATGATGGATAACGAAGTGATGATGGATCTCGGAACGTTGGAATCTTACAATGATCCTATGATTGTTTTCCTTTCGCGTCCCCGCGTATTGGATGAAGACGGAGACATCACAATGGCAACGCGTGCTATCAGTGATTTGCTGGATAACCTTATTCAACGACAATATGACGCTGCTGCGGAAAAGCGAACTGAAATGCTTGCTGCATTCCGACAGCTTCAGATCGTTGTGGTGTTGCTGTTGATTGTACTTCCGATCGGCGGATTGCTCATTGCATTTCTTACTGCTAGAACGATTACCAAACCCGTACGTCAACTGAAGAACATTCTTCTTCAAATGGCTCGTGGTGTTTTACCTGCGGATAAAATTCCGAATCGTAATGATGAAGTGGGAGAGATGTCGGTTGCTTTGAACAGCCTTGTTGACGGCATGAAGTTGACAACGGAGTTTGCACGTGAAGTCGGTTCCGGAAATTTCGAATCGTTCTATAAACCAATGTCGGAAGACGACACATTGGGTCATGCATTGATAAAGATGCGTGCCGATCTTCGCGAAAATGAACGCGTACTCGAAGCGAAAGTTATCGAGCGCACAGAAGAAGTTGTCCGTCAGAAAGAAGAAATTGAAATTCAGAATCGCAAGCTTGAAATCTTATACAAGCACATTACCGACAGTATCCGTTATGCAAAGCGACTTCAGGATGCGATTTTGCCTTCCCAAGCTACAGTGGAGCGATTGCTTCCTGATTCGTTTATTCTGTTCAAACCAAAGGATATTGTAAGCGGCGATTTTTATTGGATGTTTGAAACGCCTGAAAGAACTTTCGTTGCAGTTGTGGATTGCACCGGGCATGGTGTTCCGGGCGCATTCATGAGTATTGTAGGAAACAATATGCTGAATCAAATCGTGAAAGAAAATCCGGGATTGAACGCCGCGGAATTTCTGAACGAATTGAATTCACTTGCCGGTAAAACGATCAACCAGCATTCTGAAGATACAGCGGTACGCGACGGAATGGATATGACCTTGTGTATCATTGACCGCAAAACAAACATGGTTGATGTCGCCGGAGCAAATAATCCGCTATATATTTTCCGTAACGAAAACCTTCAGGAAGTTCGGGCGGATAAATTGCCGATCGGCTATCTTGACGACAGGATCAATCGAAAGTTTACCAACCATAGAATTCAACTCGAAAAAGGAGACACACTCTACATGTTCTCTGATGGATATGCCGATCAATTCGGTGGTCCGAAAGGAAAGAAGTTTATGGTCGGGCAATTCCGTACATTCTTAACGCAAATTCATTCTTCAAGCATGAAGGATCAGTTCCGCACATTGGATATGACAATCGAGCAATGGCGCGGTAATCTGGAACAGGTGGATGATATTCTTGTTTTGGGCTTCAGAATCTGATTTTTAGCAGTGTTCGTCGTAAATATTGCCTGTTTCAGCGGTTTTATTTAACTTGGCGTCTTCCGGTATACCCCGATTTTACCGGTACACGGCAATGCGGCATTTATACACTTTCTTTTTTTTCCTCGCAATCACTCTTTGTGCGACTGATTTGATGGCAACTCAGCCACCTGTGCCGGTCAACGATACTGTGTGCGATGCAACGAATTTGGGAATTCTTGATGTTCCCGGACCGTGTTCTGTTTATCCGTATGGTGATACGATTGTAGTCAATGGTACGACCTTAGGTTCGTCATATAATTCTTTTGACTTTTCGCCTATGAGTTGCGTACAGGGCGGAAGTCCTGACGTGTGGTATCGTTTCGTAGGAACCGGATCATACGTTTACATCGAGATGAATGGTTCTGCCGGCTTGGATTCTTTTTTTGTTCGATTGTATCAGAGTCAAGGAACTTGCTTGTCATTGATTCCGCTTCAGTGTGATCAAACAACAAACGGTGTTTTACAAACTTCACTTTACACACCTGAAATCGGAGATGAGTATTACATTCAGATCGGTGGAAGCAATTGGGCTGAAAGCGGAAATTTTACTTTCTCTATCAAATCATACAACGAATGTTCTGAATGTGTAAAGAACGCAGAACTTACAATGAATCCCGCACCTTGGTTCGGTAAATACGGTACATCAGATACCGTTGAAATGTGCGTAACTGTTGATCGTTGGGAACTCATTACATCTTCCAATCTGCACGCAATTGTTCCGGTATTCGGAACGGATTGGGATACCACAACTTTAACACCGTTGCAAGTTCCCAATACTTCTTCTTCTTGGGGATGGTTCAATTGGGTGCCAACTCCATCCGGAACACATAGCGGATTTTTCTTTGACAGTGATGGAAACAATAATCCGTTGGACAATGCCGGCGACCCTGGGAACATACAAACCTCTTGGACGGCTTGCTGGAAGATTGCCACTTTACCTTACTGTTTCAATTACGATTTGAGCGTTAATGTTCACATCTATTCCGATAATGAAACCGGTAACGGAAATGCAAATAATGTTTGCACTCAATCGCCACCAATTTATGCTTCAGTTGCCGGCTGGTGTTGCGAACCGCCGGATATGAATATCATTTCTTTAACTGCATGCTCAACGGCAACAGTTATTATTGACCCTGCGGAGAGTTCGGCCATTGACAGTTTTGATGTAGTAGTGTACGATGATAGCATGCACGTTGAATATATCTTTCCAACGTCAATCGGTACGCAGGTGCTCACCGGAATTTTTGTATCAGGTCAATATCTGGTTGAGTGTTACAATTCCACCAATGGTTGTATTACATATTCTGTATTGAATATCCCGGAATCGTTTTCCATTGATGTCGAGCAAACTGCAATCGGTTGCGGCCCGGGAACGGGAAGTGCTGTTGTAACACCGAATTCCGCATTGGGGCCATTTACTTATTTGTGGAATAATATACCAACCACCAATTGGGTTGATTCTCTCGCGTACGGACTTGATGTTGGTTTTGCAGTTGTTACTGTTACAAACAGTGTCGGCTGTTCTGTTACCGATTCTGTTTTCATTCAAACATTACAAGGGCCGTCACCCGAATTCGGATACGCCGATAAAACATACTGCAGCAATTCAGATACGATCCAGGTTTATTATCAGCCGCAAACTTTAGGTGGAACTTATAATCTGGTGTCTCCTTTGGCTGCCGGAATAACTGTTGACGCATCAACCGGTGTTATCAGTTTGAATAACACATCACTTGCTCCGCCTTTTGAAATTAAAGTAAAATATACTGTAGGTACAGTGTGTGTGAATTCATGGGTTGATTCTGTAATGATAAATCAACAGCCTTCGGCACCGCTTGCTGTTGGTAATGCCGCAGTTGATTACTGCATTGGAAGTACAGCTCCTTTGCTGCAGGTTACCGGGGCAGGTATTGTAGGATGGTATGATTTTCAAACTACCGCAATAGGAGCAACGAACAGCTACACTCCGCCTCTTGGTTCTTCAACTTTACCGGGGAGTCAGAGTATGTACATCTTCACGGCTTTCTCAGATCTTACCTTCGGATGTGCAAGTTCTCCCGTTTATTTTGTTGTAACTGCTTACGCGTATCCGAATGTTGTTTTTTCCGGCGACACAACGATCTGCGAAGGAGAAACTGCTGCACTTTACGCAGTAGGAAGTTCATCTTACCAATATACCTGGTCGCCAACTCCTGTCGGAGGTTCTCAATTTGCTCAGTATACTTCAACCTCACCTTCCGCAACACAGACCTACAGTTGTGCTGTTACTGATGCTGTTTGCACTACTACAGGAACTTTAGTTGTAACAGTTACACCGGCTGACGAATGTGGATTCGCAGTGTACACAGGAATAACTCCTAATGGAGATGGAAATAATGATCGCTGGATCATCGATGGCGCTGCTCCTGATAAAGAACTTTCTGTTTGGATTTATGACCGATGGGGCAACCTCGTTTGGTCAGCTATCAACTACGATAACGTTTCCGTTTACTGGGAAGGACGAGATAAAAACGGTTCTTTACTTACTTCCGGAACATATTTTTATATCATCAGACAATTCGGTGAAAACAAAGAGACCGGTTGGATTGAACTCTCAAGATAATCTGCATGAAAAAACTACTTACACTCTGTGTTCTGATTCTTGCATTGTCTGCTTCACTTTTTGCGCAGGCTCCTGAAGGAATCAACTATCAGGCAATCGCACGTGATCTTACAGGAAGCGAACTGGCAAATACTCCTGTTGCTGTGCAGGTTCATATCATGAACTCATCGCTGACGACAATTTATCAGGAAGATCACAACGCAACTACCAATGCCTTTGGTTTGTTCAATATCGTCATTGGTCAGGGGCAGAATCCTACTAGCAACTTCAGCAATATCAACTGGGCTGCGAGTCCATATTATCTGCGCATTTATGTTGATGCGAACGGCAGCGGATTAGTTGACATG
>JBJOKQ010000128.1:0-9281 GCA_046046005.1 Bacteroidota bacterium
AAAGGAAACAGAACCCGGCTTATCGGTCTGTAAAAATCAAAGGCTCTTCGGAAACGGAGGGCCTTTGGCCTTTTGTTGTGATGGGTTTATACTGTTCACAGTTCGCTGTTCACTGTTCACAGTTCGCTGTTCCCTCTTCTTCCTGATCCACGTAATTCTTTGTCAAAGTGTTTTTTAATCTTTCTTATCTTTCGATTGCAGACTACCTGTTCAAAGTGGAAGTGATTTTCTGAAAAAATAAAATGCATGATCAAGCGTAAACCGAAAACAATAATGGAAATAACTGCAATCGCCTTGGTTGCTTCATTGTGTTTTATTGATCTCTTAACGAAGATCGAGAGTGGTTTTGCGTGGTCAATTATCACAACGACCGTCGGTCTTGTTTTTCTTATTTGCTTTTTGTTAGACAAGAAATTCTATAATAATTGTTTATTCGCTTGGGCATTATTACAAACAATTGTTGTGTCTTTCCCAACTGATCTTGGTCCTTTTGATCTTGGCTTGGTGTTCAATATTAATCTTGGTTTGAACTTTGACCTTGGAGATGGAGACCAATTTAAACTCGGTGTTAATCCATTAGGTATCATCTATTTCGCTTTGGCATTGCGCGTAAAACTTGATTACATTTTTGGAGTCAAGTTCAAAATCGTACCTCTTAAGTCAGGAACTGTTTTGGATGCAATCCTTCCGGGGGAATTCGAAGTATTAAAACGAAATGTGCTGGGCGATGAGAAAAGTTGGTTTTTGATTAAAAGGATAGGTGAAGAACAATACTGTCTGATACGGGGAAAGGACGTTATGTTCTTGGAAAGTGGTAAAAACTTGATCGTTAAATGTCTGATCGTTACGCAACCATTTGTTCCCCTGAACAACGAGCAACTTAATCCAGCTGAATTTAAAAGTGGTGCATGGGCTGTAATAAAGTAGGTGCCGCTTTCGTGTTTAGCGTTTCTGCAAGACAGATATGAACTGTTCTCTGTCTAACGTCGAATGTCTAACGTCTAGATTTTAAAGTCTCCCATCTACCATCACCAACTTCCGATCGGCCATATCCGCCAATGTTTCATTGTGTGTAACGATAACGAATGTCTGACCGAGTTCTTTGCGTAGCTCGAAGAAAAGTTCGTGAAGCTGCTTTGATGTTGCTGAATCGAGATTGCCCGATGGTTCATCTGCAAATACAACTGCAGGCTTGTTGATGAGCGCGCGTGCTACTGCAACGCGTTGCTGCTCTCCTCCGGAAAGCTCCGATGGCTTGTGTGTTTTTCTGTCGGCAAGTCCTAAACGCTCCAGCAATTCCGTAGCACGCGATTCGGCTTCTTTGCGACTTGTATTCCCAATGAAAGCCGGAATGCAAACGTTTTCCAATGCAGTGAATTCCGGCAGCAGATGATGAAACTGAAATACAAAACCGATATTCTTATTTCTGAATGCAGAAAGTTGCCTGGAATTAAGCGAAGAAATTTCAGTGTTATTGATGATCAGTTTTCCTTCATCTGCGCGATCAAGTGTTCCGAGAATTGTCAGCAAAGTTGTCTTACCTGCACCTGATGCTCCTACAACGGAAATAATTTCTCCGTTCTGAATTTCCAAATCAATTCCTTTAAGAACCTGAAGCGGTCCGTAAGATTTTTTAATACCTGAACACGTGATGATGGACATAAAACAAAGATACCTGAATTTTCAAGTGCGATTCAGAACTCGTTGCACTTGCACGATTGAGAATTATTCTTCCCCGATGCGTGTTTCGTTCCGCAGGAATAAACGCAGAGTGTAAAAGTCAGCAGAAGAAATAATTTCACAATTTTCATGTACGGCTAAAGTACCAAAATCGTCCCGCATTTCCTTGTGCCTGTCGAATTTAACTTCGTATTCAGAAAATCCACAAATATTATTGGCATATTTGTCGGAAGCGCATTTCAATATTCAGCGGTATGAATACAGGTACTTTGAACATTAACATCAAGAAGACGCAACAATCACGTTTGCCGGGTCTCGATATCAATAATCTCCCTTTCGGAAAAGTATTTTCCGATCATATGTTCGTTGCAGAATATGCTGATGGTGAGTGGAAAAAATCTGAAATTCTGCCGTTCGGTGATCTTCATCTGAGTCCTGCAAGTTCTATGATGCATTATGGTCAGGCAATATTCGAAGGCATGAAGTGCTATCGCGCCGATAATGGAGATGTTCTTTTATTCCGTCCGATTGAAAATCAGAAACGCCTTAATGTTTCTGCACAACGCATGGCAATGCCTGTTGTTCCTGAAGAAGTTTTCATGGAAGGTCTTGTTGAATTGCTGCGTCTCGATCAGAACTGGATTCCTACCGGCGACGGACGTTCACTCTACATTCGTCCTTTCCTGATTGCGACCGATGATTACATTGGTGTAAAGCCGTCTGATACGTACAAGTTCCTCATTATCACAACTCCTGTTGGTGCATATTACGATCATCCTTTGAAAGTGAAAGTGGAGAAAACATATTTCCGCGCTGTAGAAGGCGGTGTCGGATTTGTAAAGGCTTCCGGCAATTACGGTCGCTCTTTGTATCCAACATCTCTTGCAAAGAAAGACGGATACGATCAACTCATCTGGACAGACGCGCGTGAACATAAATACGTTGAAGAGTCAGGAACGATGAACCTGATGTTTGTTATCGGTGATACTCTCATCACTCCGAAACTGGGAGATACAATTCTTGCCGGAATTACTCGCGACAGTGTGCTTACGCTAGCGCGTGATTGGGGCATGAAAGTGGAAGAGCGTAAAGTTTCCATCGATGAAATACTCGACGCTTACCGTTCCGGTAATTTGCGTGAAGCTTTCGGAACAGGAACGGCAGCTACTATCGCTCACATTTCAAATATTGGTTTTGAAGGTGAAGACTTCGAATTACCGCAACTGACTCCGGAATGTTTCTCCGTACGTGTGGCTAAAGCGATGGATGATGTTCGTCGTGCCCGAATCGAGGACAAACACGGATGGGTTTACCGCGTTTGCTGATTTCTATCAGAATCGTTTAGCAATAGTTTGATCAACTGTATTTGTATTTCGGTATTTTTATACCATGCATTACAAATTCAGTTTTTTACATACTTCTTCCCGATATATACATCTTGAAGTTTCCGCTGCAGGAATTTCTTCATCCGAAACATTCATTCAACTTCCTGCTTGGCGACCGGGTCGTTACGAGCTCGGTAATTTTGCAAAGAATGTGCGCAACTTCCGTGTAACCGATCAAAGCGGACGCTTGCTTTCTGCGAATAAAGTCACTAAAGACAAATGGCGTGTTGCCACTTCGGGAGTTACGGCAATCAAGATTGAATACGAATACTACGCTGCTGAACTGAATGCAGGTTCAACTTATCTTGATGCTTCTCAACTATACGTAAATCCGGTTAACTGTTGTGTGTATCTCGAAGGAAGATTGGACGAAGCATGCACCGTTGAATTGCAGGTTCCTGAATCGTGGCGCGTAGCAACAGCAATGAAGAAAACGGGATTGCATCACTATGCAGTGAAAGACTTTGACCGTCTTGCCGACAGTCCGTTCATTGCAAGTCCTTCTTTGAAACACAATTTCTTCATTCTCGACGGAGTGGAATTTCATTTGTGGTTTCAAGGAGAGTGCAAACCGGATATGTCAAAGATCATCACCGACTTTTTCATTTTTGTAAATGAAAATATGCGCGTGTTCGGATCTTTCCCTTCGGAAGAATATCATTTCCTTTTCCAGATTCTGCCTACGCGATTCTATCACGGAGTGGAACATGTTGATTCAACAGTAATCGGTCTCGGACCATCATACAAGCTAATGACGGATCTGTATGATGATTTACTCGGTGTAAGTTGCCACGAATTGTTTCATGCCTGGAACATCAAAACCATTCGCCCGGCAGAAATGTTGCCGTACGATTTCACGAAGGAGAATTATTCTCGACTTGGTTTCGTGGCAGAAGGCGTTACAACTTACTACGGCGATTATCTGTTGTTCCGTTCCGGCGTTTGGACGAGTTCACAATATTGGCCAACGTTCACAGAGCGAATGGATAAACACTTCGAAACAGAAGCACGTAAGTTCAATTCGGTTACGGAATCATCAATGGAAACGTGGCTCGACGGTTATGTTCCGGGGGCGCCGCACAGGAAAACGAGTATTTATCACGAAGGATGTTTGCTCGCTTTCATAACAGATATGTTTATTCGTAAGCATTCTGCCAATAAGAAATCATTGGATGATGTTATGCGCAGACTTTGGATGGAATTCGCCAAGCAAGGCAAAGGATATACCGAAGCAGATTACAAACGATTGATTGAAGAAGAAGCGGGCGCTGATTTCAATTACTACTGGAACAACTATTTCTACAAAGCGAATGATTACACGCCTGCTTTATCAGAAGCGCTCGATTACATCGGCTTTCGGCTTGAAATGGTTCCTTCCCGTAAGTTGCACGAACGTGTGTACGGTTTCAAACTTGCAGAAGCGGGTGGTGTAACACGAGTGACGGATATGTATTATATGTCGCCGGCGGTGAAATGCGGACTGGCTTCGGGCGATGAAATTCTTTCAGTAAACGGGCAACCTGTTAAAACCGATCTGAACGAATGGCTCGAATATTTTGGCGGAACAGAACACACGATTCGCGTAAACAGTAATGGTATTCTTCGAGAAATTGTACTGAAGGGGGATGATCAGAGTTGGTATTCGAATCCGGCCGTCAGGGAAATTGAAGGAGCAGGTGAGGAGCGCCATCGTAACTACAGGACTTGGGCTTGTAAATAGGCGGTTATTCAGTGTTTTTGATGCAATTGTGCCACATAAATAGTCGAATACACATTAATTTGAAGGATTTTGAACAATTTTTTCGGTTTGCAAGGCTATCGTCTTACAAATGTTAATAAGTATTAAACGGTATAGCTTTGAAAAACCGAGAATTTGCCCTTTTTTTGATCCTACGAAATAACCTTCAAAACTAAAACACTTATGGAACAACAAAACGCTGCTGGGGCTCCAGCTAAAAGACCAACTTTTCTTACAGTACTTTGCATCCTTTCATTCATCGCTGCAGGTTTCGCTATCATTGGATACATCACTGCTATCACTTTGATGGGAGCTGCTACAGCAGTTGTTAGCGCTGCTGAAGACACAATGGAAGCTGCATCTGACAGCCTTGGCGGATCATACAGCGAAATGAGCGCTGCTATGGACGAAGCAATGTCGTCTGGTCCTAGCATGGGTCTTACTTGGGCTTACGTAATCATCGGATTCGTTTGTACACTCGTTGGACTTTACGGAGTTATCAAAATGTGGAAACTTAAGAAAGTTGGTTTCTACCTGTACACTGGTGCTTCTGTGGTTTCTATGATCATGGGAATCGTTTACAGCGGATTCGGTGTAATGGCGGTAATTTTCCCTATCGCGTTCATCGTAATGTACGGTTTGAACCTTAAGTCAATGGAATAATCGCAATTCAAATTGCGTGGAAAGCTGCCTCAAAAGGGCAGCTTTTCTTTTTTATATTCGAAAAAAATATTTCATGTATTCATCTTATAACGAAGAAGCGCTGTTCATGGTATTGGCGATAGTAGGAGTAATATTCCTGGTCACAATTGTAATTGCAATATTCTATTTGCTTACACTCTCCCGAACGCTTGCGCTCTGCGCACCGCAAAACAGAACCATTCAACCTGGACAAGTTTGGCTGATGCTGATTCCTCTTTTCGGGATCATCTGGAATTTCATAATGGTGAATCGTATTGCAGATACTTTAGCAAACGAGTTCCGTATGCGTAATATTCAGAGTAATGAACAACGCCCGGGATATCAGGCAGGCATTACAATGGCGATTTGCGGAGCTATAGGTATCATTCCTTACATCGGCAGTATTGCCGGAATTGTGCAGTTTATAATGTGGATCATCTATTGGGTAAAAATGTCGGGATTCAAAACGCAATTGGAACAAACCCCGTTTCAGTTCAGCACCATGAATGCGAATCCGAACAATTACCAATATCAAAATCAGAATTACGGATATCAGCAGCCGCAACAGCCGCAGCAATACGGAAATCCATACAGCAACAATCCGTATAATCAGAATCCGCCGCCACCACCGCCGCCGAATTCTTAGTTGTAAAACAAGAATTATTTTCTGAATCGCGCAGCGACAACAGGATTTTTCGGATCGCTGTAGTCGTAGAAACCGGTCTTGGTTTTATCACCCAAGTGACCAGCTTGTACCATGTTCACCAATAACGGACATGGTGCATATTTCGGGTTTCCGAAACCTTCCTGCAACACACGCATGATGTAAAGGCAAACATCAAGACCGATGAAATCTGCCAAACGCAGCGGGCCCATAGGATGTGCCATGCCTAATTTCATCACAGTGTCAATTTCCTCAACGCCTGCAACACCTTCATGCAAAGTGATGATCGCTTCATTGATCATCGGCATGAGAATCTTATTTGCAACGAATCCCGGATAGTCGTTCACTTCTACAGGAACTTTTCCGAGTTGCTTAGACAATTCCATGATGGAAGCTGTGACTTCATCAGTAGTATTGTAACCACGGATGACTTCAACAAGCTTCATTACCGGAACCGGATTCATGAAATGCATGCCGATTACTTTATCAGCACGTTTCGTTACAGAGGCAATGCGTGTGATGGAAATGGATGAAGTATTGGTTGCGAGGATGCAATTTGCCGGAGCGTTCGCATCCATATCGCGGAAAATTTTCAGTTTTAGATCCACATTCTCAGTTGCAGCTTCAACCACCAGGTCAGCTTTGGAAACTCCTGCAGCTAATTCTGTAGAAGGAGAAATACGTGCAAGCGTTGCGCTTTTATCAGCTTCCGTTAAAGATCCTTTTGCAACCTGACGGTCGAGGTTTTTAGAGATTGTTGCGATGCCGCGATCCAGTGCTTCTTTGGAAATGTCAACGAGTGTAACGTTGAATCCGCTTTGTGCAAACACGTGCGCGATTCCGTTGCCCATAGTGCCGGAACCGATAACTGTGATGTTTTTCATAATGGAATTTTACGGGGCGAAGATACTTATTTAGACCTTTGACAATAGACGTTAGACTTTAGATAGTGATCAGCGAACAGTAGTCAACTAACGAAATTAATAGTGTGTCATCTGATCGCTGATTAGTGATCGCTGATTACCGATCACATAAAATGTTACGAAAATGATGCATGTCTCAAACTTTTTCAGACAAAGCTTCTAAAGTCTAAAGTCTATTATCTAAAGATTATTTCCCACGCCCCTGAACCACAATCAAAACCGTGTAAATCAGGATTTTGAAGTCTACGTAAAGCGACATGTTTTCAATGTAAAGAAGATCGTATTTCAATCGCTCGATCATCTGATCTACATTCTCAGCGTAGCCATATTTTACTTGTCCCCAAGAAGTGATTCCCGGTTTCACTTTATGAAGGTGTCGATAATGCGGTGCTTTTTCTACAATCTTGTCAATAAAGAACTGTCGTTCAGGACGTGGACCGACTAGAGACATCTCGCCAATCACAACATTCCAGAACTGGGGTAATTCATCCATTCTGGACTTACGCATGAACTTGCCAAACGAAGTAATTCGCGGATCTTCTTTACTTGACAGAGCCGGTCCGTTTTTCTCCGCATCCACATACATCGATCGGAATTTGTGAATACGAAAAGGTTTACCATGCAAACCGATACGTTCATGCGAGTAGAAGATTGGTCCTTTCGATGTTGATTTCACGCCGATAATCAGAATAAGATATAGCGGAGTGAGAACTATCAACGCAAAAATGGAAGCTACGATATCAATCACTCTTTTCAGCGTAACCTGATACGCCGGCATGATTTCGCGGTTGATCTCAATTAATGGAGCACCGAAAATCGAAGTCATTTTCACCTGACCGGAAAGAATATCGTACAGATCCGGAACCATCTTAACCATGACTCCCGTATTGTCCACTTCGTTGATTATCGCGTTGATTCTGTCGTGTTCGAACGTTTCAATTGCAATGATCACTTCTTCGGCTTTCACCTCCTGAATGATCTGACGGAGGTGCGCCACATCTCCCAAATCCGCCAATTTTGTGCGTAATTCGCCCGAAAAACCGTTTTTATTGTCAACATGCACAAAGCCAACAAACTTGTATCCCCAAGATTTCTCCTGGCTTTCCAACTCAGTGTAAAGCTTTAACGCGTTGGCATTGCTTCCGATCAGAATGGTATTAAAACCGATTTTTCTGCTTCGAATACGCGAATTCGTAATCGTAGACAGGATCATTCGTCCCAAAGCCGTGAAGCCGAAATGGGTAAGAAACAGGGTTAACGTGGAGAGATAATACGTTCGGTAATCGATTACCGTATCATCGAGCAACAACGTGAAAAAGATGATCAGAACGCCCAAAAAAGTGATGCGGAAGGTTTGACCTATTTCCTTCAAACGCGACTTCCTGTATATGTTCCTGTACGTACCGGTGATTACATAAAGCAAGAGCCAAAAGGCCGTTATTGAAATCGAACTTAGCCAGAATTTCTGGTCATACGCCACTTCGACATTGATTCCGAACTTGATGGATTCAATACTTTCTTTCCGATAATGGTAGAATAAAAACCACGCCGCCGCAGCCGCCAGTGTATCACTGAACAGGTAGAAAAAAACCTGTCTTGGCTTATTCATAAAGTACTCTAGTTAAGGAGTTTAATATTGTCTATGTAAAGTTCAGGAACAGCTACGTCAGTATCCTTTTTCATAGCAATATAAACGTGGTAGGAACTGCCTCCGGGAGAAGCCGTAATCGCGTCATTAAGTCGGATATAAATCTTGTTCCAGTCCGATGCAGGCATTACCTGGATCCATGGAATAGTCTCCTGATTGGTGGCGTTTTTAATGCCAACAACAAACGGTTGGTTGCACTTATAATTCAATTCAAGATACAGTTCATAGCCGTTATCAATGACGAAATCTTCGGAAGATTGGCAGTAAAAAAGGTTTGTATCAGCATCAAGCTGCACATACCCGCAATCCAATTCCATGCCACCCAAAGATGTATCGCGCAACAGACCGGGCCAAGTTGCTCCTGTTTCATCATCAATGTTTACACCTGGATCATCGAAATTGCAATTCCAAAGGAAATTGATTGCGGGGAAATACGTCACAACAGGTGCAACCGTAACAATTTGTCCGCGGGAGAAAGTAACCTGATCTTCCCAGCCTTTATAAAACGGATAGATTGCTCGGGTGGATTCCAATCCATTCTGACGGATTCCGGCTTTGATGA
>JBJOKQ010000129.1:0-9194 GCA_046046005.1 Bacteroidota bacterium
AATATGATTCCATCAAGACCATCCGGCGCATTCATGTAAGAAACTTCAAACAGCAGATAATTCTTTCCGAACGTAAGTAATCTGCTCTCATCCAGTTTCTGTTCAAGCTCAAAATCGAAATAATACTCAGCCGCAGCTTCAATTTCCATATCAATCCCCGCACTCTTTGCCGCACTTCTCAAAGTGTCCAATCCTGAATTAATAATCTCAGGCGTGTTTCTGAAAAAATCACTCATGATATGAGGAGTTGTAATTACTTTTCGATAACCCAATTCACTCATGTTGCGCAACATGGAAAGCGAATCCGCAATGGTCTTGGCTCCGTCATCAATTCCCGGTATAAAATGCGAATGCATGTCAACACCGATCAAACCAAGATCTATCGGTTCAATTTTTTCAGCCTTTCGAAACAGTCCGGAGAACAATCCCATATTCAGCACTAAGTTAGTCAGCATAGGGAATCAAATCACATCAGCAGGTATTTTCACCTTAACTTTGCAGCAATGAAAAAAGTAAGCATTGAAATCTGGTCGGACATTGCTTGTCCGTTTTGTTATATTGGAAAGAAAAAACTTGATCGCGCTATTGCAGAAACTGCAACTGCATTCAACTTCGAAATCATCTGGAAAAGCTTTCAATTGGATCCTGAAGTGGAATTCCGCGAAGGCGTAACCATGATTTCGTCACTTTCTCAACGCAAAGGCTGGAGTACAGAACAAACTGAATCTGCATTCGCACATGTGAAAGAAATGGGACAAAAGTACGGACTGGATTTTCGCTTCGACAAAGCGCTGCCGTGCAATACCATGTACGGGCACTTACTGATACACGTGGCGCAAAAGAATAATCTCGGCAGTGAAATGAAAGAGTCGCTTTTCTTTGCCCACTTTACAAATGGTATCAATATCAGCAGTAAAAGTGAACTCGTGAAAATCGGTACAGCTGTCGGCCTTAGTGAAGAACAAATCAATTCCGCGCTTAGCAGTGATGAAATTCTGAACGAAGTGAAACAGGATATCCTCGAAGCACAGCAACTTGGAATTCGCGGTGTTCCGTTTTTCGTATTCGACAGAAAATTTGCCGTTTCCGGCGCTCAACCCGATGAAGTTTTCGTTTCAGCATTGACGAAAGCGCTGGAATAAATTGAGCGTAATATCAACCGCCCAATTTACCTTTCAAAGCAGCCAATTGATCCTGCCAATCATTGCCTCCTGATTTCTTTTTGGAATCAGATGAACCGCCTCCTTTTGGAATCGGAATTTTCGGCGAATTGGTTTTACCGGCTTGACTCTTCGGAGCGACTTTCTCTCCTTTCATCGATAACGCAATTCGCTTACGCGGCGCATCAACTTCAGTAACTGTTACCATTACTTTCTGTCCCACTTTCACAATCTTATTCGGATCATCAACAAATGTATCTGCCAATTGTGAAATATGAACGAGTCCGTCCTGATGCACTCCGATGTCAACAAACGCACCGAAATTTGTTACGTTCGTTACGATTCCCGGCAAACGCATTCCTTCCCGCAGATCTTTAATTTCATTCACACCTTCCTGAAAGCTGAAAGCTTCGAACTCTTTACGAGGATCACGACCTGGCTTATCCAATTCTTTCAGAATATCATTCAACGTTGGCAAACCAACCGTATCAGTAACATATTTTTTAGGATCGATCTGCTTGCGCTTTTCCTTATCGGAAATCAATTCTTCAATTGTAGCGCCAACGTCTTTCGCCATCTTCTCTACAATCGGATAAGATTCCGGATGCACGGCACTTCTGTCAAGCGGATTGCTGCTGTTACGCACACGTAAAAATCCGGCAGCCTGCTCAAAAGCTTTGCTTCCCAAGCGCGGCACTTCAGAAAGATCACGACGCGATTTAAACGGTCCGTTTTCATTTCTGTATTCCACAATCGCTTTTGCCAATGAAGGTCCGATTCCTGAAACGTAAGAAAGCAATTGCTTACTCGCTGTATTCAACTCAACACCTACAGCGTTCACGCACGATTCAACAACTTCATCCAGTTTCTTTTTCAGCAAGGTTTGATCGACATCATGCTGATACTGTCCGACACCTATCGACTTCGGATCTATCTTCACCAACTCCGCTAATGGATCTGTTAATCGACGTCCGATAGAAACAGCTCCACGAACAGTTACATCATGATCAGGAAATTCTTCACGCGCCACTTCCGATGCAGAATAAACAGAAGCACCGCTTTCATTCACCATCACGATGATAACTTCCTTCGGAATCTCCGTCATCTTACGAACAAACTCTTCCGTTTCACGGCTAGCCGTTCCGTTACCAATGGAAATGGCTTCCACCTGATGCTTCTCAATAAGACGATACAAAATATCTTCTGCCTGACGCACTTCACGTTGCGGTAAATGCGGATACACAACAGTATGTTCAAGCAACTTTCCCTGCTTATCCAACACAACGACTTTGCATCCCGATTTAAATCCGGGATCAAGTGCGAGGACAACTTTTTGTCCCAATGGAGAAGCCAAAAGCAACTCACGGAAATTTTGTGCAAAAACCTCAATCGCTTTCACATCCGCAAGATCTTTTGTCATCTGACGGAATTCATTTTCCAGTGAAGGCTGCAACAATCTTTTATACGCTCCTGCAATTGCCGCTTCAACTTGCTCCGAACATTGATTCTTTGCCTTAATAAATTTCCGATTCAACAAATCAAGCGCATCATCTGCATCAGGAGCAATATCAAGCATTAAAACGCCCTCGTTCTCACCGCGACGCATTGCCAGCATTCGGTGCGAAGGACATTTCATGAGTTCTTCATCCCACTCAAAGTAATCGCGGAATTTTTCACCTTCAGATTCTTTGCCGGGAATAACACGACTGCGTACCAATGCAGAATCATTGAACAACTTACGCAATCCTTCACGAGCACTTGCATCTTCGCTGACCATTTCCGCAATGATATCACGTGCTCCGTCTAAAGCAGCATGCGAATCTTCCACATCCTTTTCCTTGCTCACATATTTTTCAGCCTCCGCACTTACATCATTGCCTTTCTGTTCCATCAGGAACAACGCCAGCGGCTCAAGACCTTTCTCGCGTGCAATTGTCGCACGTGTTTTACGTTTAGGCTTGTAAGGCAAATACAAATCTTCGAGCTGATTGATATTCTCCGCCGCTTCTATTTTGCCACGCAGTTCATCCGTTAGCTTCCCTTGCTCTTCAATTGTATTCAGAATGAATTCGCGACGTTGCTCCAATGAACGTAGTTGCTCCATACGATCGCGCACATTTGCAATCTGAACTTCATCCATTGAGCCGGTCATTTCCTTTCGGTATCGGGAGATAAACGGAATAGTTGCGCCTTCATCAAGCAACTCTACAACAGCACTTACATTTTTGGAATCCAGTCCGAGTTCAATCGCGACTTTCCGAAGGTTCATTCTTTCAACTGCAGACGACATAATTTCTATTTGTAATTAGGCTTAAAAATAGCCACCATACAGGGAAATTGAGTCTGAAACGGAAGGAGAAATTATGAACGGATGTGGATAAAATTTAATGTGCTGATTTGAACCATTCAATGGTCAATTCAAGTCCTTTTTCCGATTGAATCTCCGCAGCGTATGACAAAAGTGCGTTTGCTTTTGATATATCCGCGCACGAATTGCGGATCTCACCTTTGCGCTCTTCTCTGAATGTAGGCGCAAGTGATGATCCTGAAAACTTTTTCAACGCATTGAAGATGTCAATAACCGAAGTCGATCCGCCTGCAGCGATATTAAAAACCTGTCCTCGTATTTTCTCTACCGGTGCAGAAAGCGCCAGTACATTCGCTTTCACTACATTGCTCACGAAAGTGAAATCGCGGGATTGCAAGCCATCTCCGTTGATATAAACGGTTTTGTTATTCAGTAATCCGTCAATGAAAAGCGGAATCGCTGCAGCGTACGCGCCGTTCGGACTTTGACGCGGACCGAAAATATTGAAGTATCGGAAACCGATAACATTCATTCCATAAAGATCTGCAAACACCGCTGCGTATTGTTCATTCAACTTCTTTGTAACCGCGTACGGTGAAAGCGCCCGACCAACACTTTCTTCTTTCTTTGGCGAATCGGTATTATCGCCATACACAGATGAAGAGCTGGCATAAATAAAGCGATCAACTTTTGCATCCCGTGCAGCTACAAGCATATTCAGAAATCCGTTGGCATTAACCTGGTGTGTTGCGATCGGATTATCTATAGAACGAGGTACAGAACCTAAAGCGGCGTGATGAAGAACATAATCTACGCCTTCGCAAGCTTTGCGACAGTCTTCAAGATTCACAATGGAACCGTTAATGAATTTGAATTTTGAATTTCCGGCGAACAGATTTATGTTGGTTATGAATCCTGTAGATAAATCATCCAACACGCGCACTTCAGCAGCATCGTGTTTCAACAGATACTCTACCAGATGCGAGCCGATAAAACCTGCACCACCCGTAACGAGAAACCGTTTCGAGGAAATATCTTCTTGGTGCCAGGGAGATTCGTACATGCAAATTTGTGTTCAGGGTAAACGTCAGGCTGAGCGGAGCCGAAGTTTGACGTTGGGTCAGCGTTTCTCGTATTGGTCAGTATAATATTTCTTGTACTCGCCGCTTGTTACATGATCCAGCCATTCCTGATTGCTCAGATACCAATCAACAGTTTTCTCCAAGCCTTCTTCAAACTGCAATGACGGTATCCATCCGAGATCATTCTTCAGTTTAGTTGCATCAATTGCATAACGCATATCATGTCCCGCACGATCTTTTACGAATGTGATCAGCTTTGCAGATTCGCCTTCAGCTCGACCGAGTTTCTTATCCATGATCGTGCAAAGCAAGTGAATCAAATCAATATTCTTCCACTCGTTGTGACCGCCGATGTTATACGTTTCTCCATTCTTTCCATTGTGCAGAATAACGTCAATTGCACGCGCATGATCCTCAACCCACAACCAATCACGAACGTTCTCACCCTTTCCATAAACAGGAATCGGTTTGCTGTTCTTGATGTTGTGTATTGCAAGCGGAATTAATTTTTCCGGAAAATGATGCGAGCCGTAATTGTTGGAGCAATTCGAAATCACAACCGGCAATCCGTATGTGTCGTGATAGGCACGCACAAAATGATCTGAACTTGCCTTTGATGCCGAATACGGTGAATGCGGATCGTATTTCGTTTCCTCAGTGAACATTCCTGTTTCGCCGAGCGCTCCGTAAACTTCATCAGTGGAAACGTGATAAAAACGACGTCCTCTCCACTTGTCAGACTGTGCGGAGCCGTGAATGTCAGACTGAGCGGAGCCGAAGTCTGACGTCCACGCATGCTTCGCCGCATTCAACAGATTCACCGTTCCAACTACATTCGTCATCACGAAAGCAATCGGATTTGAAATCGAACGATCAACATGCGACTCCGCAGCAAGATGAATCACATAGGTGAAATCATGTTGCGTGAAAAGATTCTGCACGAAAGCAACATCGGTAATATCACCCTTCACAAACGTGTAATTAGACAAAGTTGCAACATCACTCAGATTCTCCAGATTGCCGGCATATGTTAACGCATCCAGATTAAAAATGTGGTAGTCCGGATAGTTCTTTACAATTCGACGTACCACATGCGAACCGATAAATCCGGCGCCACCGGTGATGAGGACTTTCTTCATCCTATTCTGGTTTTACTATTGTTCTGTTCAGTTCTCCTATGATATTCTCTGTTTTCACACTCTCAAACATCTTCGGACGATCAAACTTTGTTTCAATTTTCAATCGCTTCGACTTCCCCACTTCAATTTTCTCGGTGTTCGTAATCTCTGATCGTTTGATTTCAAATATCACTACGGAGCCAAGTCCTTTAAAAAGTCCCTTCAGAAAACTAAAGTAACCGTGTTCAGGCTTTTCAAACACCACACGCTCTCCCGTAACTTTCAACGTGCCGGGAACTTTTTTCATCTCCGTCATGCACCACAATGAATATGGCGCATTGATCAGCAATCGTTCTCCTTCGCGAAGTTGAAATGCGCTCATCTCTTATAAACTCCAGTATTGAAACTTCTTGATCTTGTTCTTGTAAATTCCCTTCACATCAACAACAACACCTTTCTTATCCAGAATAGATGAGAAGTACTTTTCATCAAGACCCAAATATTCCTTGTGGTTCACGGCAATAATTACACCATTGTATCCTTTGCCGATTTTATTCAGTCCGAAACCATATTCGTGCTTCAATTCTTCACTGTCTGCGTAAGGATCTGCAACATGAACATCAACTCCAAACGATTTCAATTCTTTTACGATGTCCGCAACTTTTGAATTACGAATGTCACTTACATTCTCTTTGAATGTAGCTCCCATCACCAGGACTTTCGATTTCGAAATATTTCTTCCGGCAGCAATGATCTTCTTCACTGTCGTCTTAGCAACATAGAACCCCATAGAATCATTCACATAACGTCCGGAGTTAATCACGCGCGCATGATATCCCAACGATTCCGCTTTGTGCGTCAGATAATACGGATCAACACCAATGCAATGTCCGCCTACAAGTCCTGGAGAAAACTTAAGAAAGTTCCACTTAGTTCCTGCCGCTGCAAGTACATCGTATGTGTTAATGCCCATCTTATTGAAGATGATGGACAATTCATTCATCAAAGCAATATTCACATCACGCTGCGTGTTCTCAATGATCTTCGCAGCTTCTGCTACTTTAATTGAAGATGCGCGATGAGTTCCGGGCTCAACAATGATTTCGTATGTTTTTGCAATCTCCTCAAGACTTTCTGCATCACAACCGGAAACCACTTTCAGAATCTTTGTGATCGTATGTTCCTTATCTCCGGGATTAATGCGCTCAGGAGAATAGCCCACTTTAAAGTCTTTAACAAACTTCAATCCTGATTCACGCTCAAGAACCGGAATACAATCTTCTTCTGTACAACCCGGATATACTGTCGACTCAAACACAACGTAATCACCTTTCTTCAAGCATTTACCGACTGTTGTAGATGCGCCGATCAAAGGTTTCAGATCAGGGAGATTATGCTCATCAATTGGAGTCGGAACGGCTACGATGAAGAACTTCGCCTTCTTCAATTCTGCAAGTGACGCTGTGAAAGTAATATCACAGTCCTTGAATTCAGCTTTGCTCAATTCCTGACTCGGATCAATTCCCTTCTTCATCATTGCAACACGCTTCTCATTGATATCAAAACCAATGACCTTCACCTTGCGTGCGAATGCAAGTGCAATCGGCAAACCAACATATCCAAGTCCGATAACCGCTACCGGAGCTTTCTTACTGAGAATGTCTTTATAAATACCCATGCTATTTGTGAATAACGACGATGTTTACGACTTACGATTTTCTTTTCTGAACGAGTAGATACGTTCAATGATGTCTACTACTTTCATGCCTTCCAACGCATTGGTGGTAATTGAATTCTTTCCGCTCAATACATCGATAACATTCTGAATCATGTAATGATGATTGTTTGCAGAACCTTTGTACGCACCATAATCATTTGCCGGAGCTGTGGCATCAAGTTCAGGCATCGTGTAATCCTGAATGTGACAGTGCTCCACTTGATCCATGTATTGTCCGCCTACTTTAATGCTGCCTTTGCTGCCGATTACAGAAATACTGCTCTCCAGATTCTTATCCCAAACAGCAGTGGAATAATTTATACTTCCCATGCCGCCGTTCACGAAACGGAAATTAACAAAACCTGAATCTTCAAATTCCGTCATTGTTGCGTGATTGAAATCAGCAAACTTCGCCTGAATGTCAGTGATGTCACCGAAGATCCAATACAGCAAATCCACCCAATGTGAGAATTGTGTAAACAACGTTCCGCCATCCAACTCCTGAGAACCTTTCCATCCTCCTTTTTTGTAATAGCGCGCATCGCGATTCCAGTAACAATTCAATTGCACCATGTAAACATCCCCGATAACCTTCTCTTCCACAATCTTCTTCAACCACACTGAAGGAGGCGAATATCTGTTCTGCATAACACAGAATATCTGCTTCTGCATTTGCAATGCTTTGTAAACTATTTGTTCGCAATCCTGACGGCGCAAAGCCATTGGCTTCTCTACAACAACATGCTTTCCTGCTGATAACGACAATAGAGATTGTGTCGCGTGCAAACCATTAGGAGTGCAAACATTCACCACTTCGATTTCCGGATGTGCCTTCAGCATTTCCTCGGCAGAAGTGTAATAGGCTTCACTGATGTTTTCGTTGCCGGTTTTGTCTTTCGGAAGTATATCGCATACGGCGATCAATTCTCCGCCGGAACTACGTCGAACCATTTCTGCATGTCGTTTTCCGATATGCCCTTGCCCGATAACTGCAAACTTAATACTCATATTCTTCAGCCGATTTTTGTAACCGCTCCGTTTTCTAATTTGTATTTCTGTTTTGATTCCGGACATTCTGCAATGCCGTCTTTATCAAATACCAAACGATGTCCGAATTCACTCATCCAACCCATTTGCTTCGCAGGATTCCCCACCAACAAAGCATATGCAGGAACATTCTTCGTTACTACTGCTCCTGCTCCGATGAAGGCGAACTCGCCAATATCATGTCCGCAAACTATAGTTGCATTCGCGCCGATACTCGCACCATTACCGACATGCGTTTTTGAATATTGCCCGCGACGGTTAACTGCGCTGCGTGGATTGGTCACGTTGGTAAACACGCATGAAGGCCCGAGGAAAACATCATCACCACAAGTAACTCCTGTGTATAATGAAACATTATTCTGAATTTTAACATTGCGACCAAGAACTACTTCAGGTGAGATAACAACGTTTTGTCCGATGTTACAGTTCTCACCGATAACACATCCTGTCATTATGTGTGAGAAATGCCAGATTTTGGTTCCCGTTCCGATGTTACAACCTTCATCAACAATTGCAGAAGGATGCACAAAATATGAGTTGCCCATATTCAATTTTTACAGACAACGAAGATAGCCAATTCGCTCTGATCTGTAAGTCAGAATCACTGCAAAACTCCGTTAAAGCACTCTGAAATTTAAGGATTAACCGAAAGCATTTCCTTCAACCACGAAATTGCTTCTGCACGATCTGTAAAAACGCGGGTTCGTGTCTTCGGTTTATTGAGACTCAAATAGAACCCGGCCATCATTTTTTGCCCAACTC
>JBJOKQ010000130.1:0-9107 GCA_046046005.1 Bacteroidota bacterium
AAGCTGATCAGAAAATAAATATGTAGCTACCTGATTTGATTTGAATCATGTTTTAGGCTAACGACACTCATTTCTCTTCGTAATGAATCAATTCACCTTTGTAAAAAAGGGGAAATTATGAAAAACATTTTACGATTTACGTTGACAGCAATGTTGAGTACAGTTGTCAGTTTCAGTATGAATGCACAGGTTATTGCGCCTGCTTCGGGAACAATTGCTCTGAGTTGCGGAACAGATACCTTGTTGCAGGATAACGGCGGCAGTGGAAACTATCCGGATGGATGTAACAGCTACATAATTTTATATTGTTCCGACTCAGCCTTTATTTCATTGTCCGGCAGTTACGGTATGGAATGCGGATACGATCAATTATATGTGCAAAGCGGACTTCCGGGAGGACCAACTGTGTGGAACGGTTCGTGCAGTGGAACATTCACGTTCACCGGCGATACCGGACAAACACTCACAGTTTACTTCCATAGCGATGGCAGTGTTACAGGCAGCGGATTCGATATTACAGTCAACTACTCGGGATTGTGTAACATGTATTCCGTTCCGCTTGCGGCAGACACGACCATTGCTTGCGGAAACCAGCTAACATTCACTGATGCCGGAGGTGCGTCGGGAAATTACAGCAACAACTATGATCACATGGTATTCTTCCCCGGAGGTGGTTATCACTACATCACCATTGGTGGAACTTATCAGCTCGAGCCGCTAAAAGATTCGATATTCCTGTACAATGGAATAGGTGATACCGGCGCTGTATTGCTGGCTCACACAGGATCAGGATCATTTTATTACACAACAGCGGTGGGAAGCAATGTGACATTCCGGTTGAAATCCGATTCTGCAGTTACAGCGGAAGGAATAAACCTTACAGTGAAATCTTATGGTGCATGCAATGCGTTTACAATGCTGTACCGTCAGGGCGACACCCTTGCATGCGGAACCAATACCACAATTTTTGATGTAGGCGGACAATGGGGCAATTATACGGACGGCGCATATGATTGGGTAACGCTGGAGTGCACTGCGTTGAGTACTGTAACTGTTTCCGGTTACTACTCGATGGAATGCGGATACGAACAACTTTACATTCGCGATGGTGCGGGGCCGAACGGCGCTGTACTCGCACAGTATTCCTGCACAGGAACAATGTCGTATACAGGTCTTCCAGGACAAACTTTAACTGTTATGCTCGCAGGAGATTGGAGTGTAACAGGTCCGGGGCTTGCGCTCGACGTTAGTTATGCAGGAAGCTGTTCAGAAGGAAACTTCCCCGATTCTTCGGGTTACACCATTAATTGCGGGAACAATTTAACACTGTACGATGATGGAGGCGCAACAGGCAACTACAGTGACGATCAGTATTCTTATATCGCATTCAACAACAGCGGAACCGGAGTACTATCAATGAACGGGTCATACGCTCTGAGTATTAACGACACGTTGTTTCTCGTTCACGGAACCCAATCTTCAACACAAATTATTCAGTACTTCACCGGAAACGGTTCAATAAACTTTACATCACAACCGGGAATGGATGTTGCATTGCGCTTCGTAGCAGACAGCCTTGGTAATGATTCGGGATATGCAATTACCATAACTTACACCGGCGATTGCGGCTGCACAGCCGACAGTATTGCTCCATACTTCATGAATGTACCCGACACGGTAATCGGATACAGTGTAGCTTGGGGATGCGGAAACTACGCTATGTGGACACCTCCAACCGTATATGACAATTGCAGTACAACTTCATCATTGTATTCCAATCATGCATCCGGTGACTGGTATCCAGCCGGTGCCACTACAATCATATTCACAGCTACAGACGGCATAAATCAATCGTACGATTCAATGGTGGTAGTGATAATTGATACCGTTGCACCATATCTGTACAACATGCCTGCAAACAATACGGCTTATTCCGATTCAGGGCAATGCGGCGCTGTTTACTTCTGGAATGAACCGAACTCCAGCGACAATTGTGCGATCGATACCGTCATCTCAAATTATCATCCGGGTGATTTGTTGCCTGTTGGTCTCGATACTATTTGGTATACGGCATACGATGCATCCGGCAATACCTGGTCCGATTTCTTCACTGTATACGTAATCGACAACCAAGCTCCAACTATTGTAATGCCTGCGAATATCACGGTTTGTGAAAATACAGTGCTCAATTATCCACTTCCTACAGCAACCGATAATTGCAATCCGGTAATGTATCAAACTGCCGGTTTACCTCCGGGAAGTATTTTCCCTGTAGGCGTAACTACGAATTGTTTCATGGTTACTGACGGCAATGCCAACGTTTCAGGATGCTTCACAGTAACCGTGAATGCTAATCCAATTGTTGCATTCACTTCTGCTGATGATACAATTTGTGTAAATGATGCTTCAATCACATTGACCGCGACTCCGGCAGGAGGTGCTTATTCAGGTCCGTTTACAAGCGGAACAACTGTTGATCCGTCACAAACCGGAGCAGGTATATTCACATTCTACTATAATTCGCAGCCCGATCAGAATGGATGTGTAGGAACGGACAGTGTTACTATAAATGTTGACCTGTGCTCAGGAATTGAAGAAAATTCTTTTGCCGGCGAATTGAACGCGTACCCTAATCCGGCCGATCAATCCATGAGAGTTACATTCTCCGGTGCTGCGCCAGCGCAACTCACCGTAACAGATATGAGCGGTAAAGTGATTACACGTATAGCACAATTCACAAGTGGTGAAGAGTTGAATCTTCTCGATTTCTCCAACGGAGCATACTTGGTCCGTGTTGAGAACGAAGAAGTTCAAGGTCAGATACGCATTATTGTGAATCATTAATGATCCACTAATAAATCCGAAAGGGCGAAGAATCTTCCATTTTTCGCCCTTTCCTGTTTTCAGACGCATTCGTAAAACTTGAAATGCTTGATAATCACCGTTCAAGAAGTAAGATCGGAATTCAGGTTCACGCATCCATTTTCGTAAATTCACATTCCCGAAAATGATCCCGAAAGAAACCGTTGATCTGATTATTGATTCCTCACGCATTGATGAAGTGGTGGGCGAATTCGTGGCGCTGAAAAAACGAGGTGCCAGCATGATCGGATTGTGTCCGTTTCACAACGAAAAGACACCTTCATTCAATGTTTCTCCGGCACGCGGAATTTACAAATGCTTCGGTTGCGGGAAAGGCGGCAACTCCGTGAACTTCGTCATGGAGCACGAGCATCTCTCCTACCCGGAAGCGTTGCGCTGGTTGGCGAAGAAATATAACATCGAAATTGTTGAGGAGAAAAAAACCGATGAGCAGCAGCAGCGCGACAATGAACGCGAATCACTTTTCCTCGTCAGCGGTTTTGCGCAGAAACATTATTCGAAAAATCTGCATGAAACCGAAGAGGGGAAAGCAGTAGGACTCTCTTACTTCCGTGAGCGCGGATTCCGTCAGGATATCATTGAGAAATTCCAACTCGGTTATTCACCTGAAACATGGCGCGATCTTACCGATGCAGCTCTGGCAGCAGGATATAAAATCGAGTATCTCGTAAAAGCGGGACTCACCATTCAGAACGAAGAGAACAAAGAAAAATACTTCGATCGTTTTCACGGTCGTGTGATTTTCCCGATTCACAATGCGAGCGGAAGAGTTATCGGTTTTGGCGGACGTACTTTAAAGACCGACAAGAAAGTTGCGAAGTACATCAACTCTCCTGAAACTGAAATCTATCACAAGAGCAATGTTCTTTATGGTCTTTACTTCGCAAAGAAGCAGATCATTCAGGATGATGTTTGCTACCTCGTGGAAGGTTACACCGACGTTACATCCATGCATCAGGCAGGAATTGAAAACGTTGTTGCTTCGTCGGGAACTTCTCTGACTGTTGATCAGATTCGACTGATTCGCCGTTACACCAATAACATCACGATTCTTTACGACGGGGATCCTGCAGGTATCAAAGCATCGTTCCGCGGTATCGATCTCATTCTCGAAGAAGGAATGAACGTGCGCGTGTTGTTGTTCCCGAACAATGATGATCCGGATTCGTATTCGAAGAAAGTTTCGAATGAGGAATTCAAATCCTTCATCAAAGAGAACACAAAGGATTTCATCGCATTCAAAACAGAATTACTTTCAGCGGATACACAGAATGATCCGATCAAGAAGGCCGGGCTGATACACGACATCGTCAACAGCATTGCACTGATCCCCGACGCGATTACACGAAGTGTATATGTGAAAGACTGCAGCCGCATTCTCGACATTGAGGAGCAGACTTTGCTGAACGAACTCAACAAACAACGTCGCAAGAATCACGATAAGAAAGCAACCGCTGTAACGAAGCCGGAAACTTCAGGCGGGGAAGAATCTTTCGTTCCTGATTCAACGGCAAAACCAAGTGAGCAGCCGCTGGTTGAGCAGAAGACAAGAACCGAATATCAGGAGCGTGAAATTATTCGCCTGCTGTTGAATTACGGAACAACTCCCGTACCGATGAAAGGTCAGGATGAAGAAGGAAATGTTGAAGAGATTGAAGGTACACTCGCGGATTTTCTGGTGATTGAATCGGAACATGAACAATATCCGTTTGAAACCGAAGTATACAGAAGGATAATGGAAGAATACGTTAAGCATCACCACGAAGGTGTAGCGCTTGACTATAACTACTTCATTCATCATCCGGAGAAGACTCTTTCTGAAGTGGCTGTGGATTTCGTGAGTATTCCGTACCAGCTTTCCAATTGGGACAAACATTTTATTTACGTTACGGTTGAAGCGCAGAACATTCTGAAAGCAGCACAGAAGGCAAGTAATGCATTGCATCTGCGCAGACTTGAAGTGATGATCAATGATGTGCAGGGTGAATTGCGTGAAGCAACTGATGTTGACGAACAACTGATTCTGATTCAGAAACAGAAAAGTTTGATTGAGGCCAAGATGGAATTTTCCAAACGACTCGGCAGAGTGATTCTGAAATAGTAAACGATGCTCACACGAGAACATTTTCATTCCACATACATCACGAAAAGTGAAGATGCATTGTCTTCGTTAGTAAAAGAACAAGACAAGCTCACTGCAGAAGCGCGTGCTGCTTTACAGGATGTATTGCGCGAACGAAATCTTATGCATTTGATTCCGCAGGAGAAACCTTCGCAAGTTAAAACTGCGAGTCTTGCGCATTTGAGTGCAGATGAAATCCGCGCGATTATCAATCGCCGTTTAGACAGCGGAGAAAAACTCGAGAGCATCAAAGTGGATCTGCAATCGAGAGGTGTTGATTTACTCAAAGTAATTGCAGAAGAAGGTGAGAAAACCGAAGCGATTGATGAACGTTTGATCGAATTGCAGTCGCAGGGAAAAACCGAAGAAGAAATTGCGCATCAACTCAAAAAGGAATTCGGAATTTCAAAAGAAGAAGCCGCGCAGTTGCCGGAGCAGGTGAAATCCAGAGGTGCGGGATTAATAGCAGCCGGAGTGTTGATGTTGGTGATCGGTATTCCGTATGCGGCGGTGATGTTGCAAAGTGCGGAGCACATGAATACATATTTTCTGGCTTTGATTCCTGCAGGATTGGGATTGGTGATTGCGGGTTGGAGAAGGAAGCGGGTGAAGTGAAGGGCGAATGAGTCGATGTGCAAATGATGCAATGCCCGAATGCGTCAATTTGCAAATGAAATCGGAATGATCTAGAATATGTTTCCTCAGATGACTGCCTTTTGAGTACGAGTGTCGCGATGAACAGCTCCCGATTCAAGTGTTTGCATGATAATGTACACTAGTTGTTCGTCCGAAAACCATATTTTTACAGAGCAGTTTTCAAAATTGCAGCAAAAACCTATGGTTCTAATTGTTGACTTCGACGGCACGTACTTGAAAAACGATTTTTTTGCTGAACAGATTTATAAAAAAGCAATCGAAAATCCGTTTTTCTTATTGCGTCATTTTCTTTGGAGCCGTGCGGATCTTCTTGCATTAAAACTTCGTCTACTGGCCCCGCTTGAACTTAATTATCCTGTAGAACAATTAGTAAATCCGGTCGTAGCCGGGTTCATCAAAGACCATCGGGAACAGTACAGCCAGGTTGTCATAGCCAGTGCAAGCCCGGATGTTTTCGTAAAACGTGTTCTTCAGAACGATCCGCTTTTTACCGGAGTATATGGCAGTACTACTGTAAATCTGAAAGGTGAAAAGAAGTTGAAGTTCATCCTCGACACATTCGGTGACAATTTTCATTACATCGGCGATAGTTCTGCAGATATTCCCATTTTTCGTGCGGCCAAAAAAGCTTACCGAGTAAAAGGCAACCAGTTGCATGCGTACAATTAGTTTTTCATTGTGGCAATTGCTGCGCCCTAAACACTGGGTTAAAAACGTGCTGATTGCACTACCGCCTGTTTTGGCGGGGAAATTATCGTTGCACGAAATTCCGACAAACTTACTGCTTGGAATTCTCTCATTTTCGCTCATGGCCTCAGCCGGTTATATCCTGAATGACATCCGTGACATAGAACGCGACCGCGCGCACCCGCGTAAAATGTTCCGGCCGCTGGCTGCCGCTGCTGTTCCCGTTCAGCACGCGTTGCTGTTGGCGCTTCTGTTGATTGGTATTTCAACGGCCATTTCTGTTTATCTGGGAACGCAGGCGTTAATGTGCATCGCTTTGTATTTCGTACTTAACTACGCTTACTCAACTTTTCTGAAAGGGATAAGTTATTTCGATATCATTATTCTCTGTTCATTTTATCTGCTGCGCTTATTTTACGGCTCGTTTCTGACCGAAGCTGAACTCACAGGGTGGTTTCTTGCCACAACTACGATGGCTTTTCTCACACTCTCTACTCACAAGCGATACATGGAATGCGTAATCAGCAAACATGAAAAAATTCCCGGGCGGGGATATGAAAAAAGCGATGCGAATATGCTGCAGTTATTTTCGGCTGTGTTTGCAGTCGATACACTGGTATTGCTGAACATGCACGCTTTTTTTGTTCTGCATATCGAATCACCTGTATTTTTCGGATTGATCAATCTGTTTTCGGCAGGAATGATATTCGCATATTTCGATCAACGCAGAAATGATTCCGACGATCCGGTTGAACGTGTTCTGAAAAATCCTCTACTGTTGATTATGACTGTATTATTCATTGGTGTTTATGCCTGGGAAGTAATGAGCCGAACATGAGAGAAAGCGTAGCCAACTGGGGCATGTACCCCGTTACTGAAAGCGAGGTTTCCTATCCTGAAACGGTCGACGAAGTACTGACCCTGGTGAGTAGCGGTCGGCCACTGATTGCGCGCGGCAACGGACGTTGCTATGGCGATGCCTCGTTGGCGAATACAATTGTTTCGACCATCCGACTGAACCGTATACTTTCGTTTGATAAGTCGCAAGGTGTTTTGTGTTGCGAAGCTGGTGTACTACTCGATACAATTTTGAATGAAGTAGTGCCCGATGGATATTTTCTGCCCGTTACGCCCGGCACGAAATTTATTACAGCAGGCGGTGCGTTGGCATCGGACATACATGGAAAGAACCACCACGTTGACGGTGTGTTCAGTGACCACGTTACGTATTTTAAGTTGGTTAATGAAAGCGGCCGGATAATTACGGTAAAGCCCGACGACGAATTGTTTATTCAAACCGCGGGCGGCATGGGGCGAACCGGAATCATTGTGGAATTAGGTTTGAAACTGAAACCGATTGAAACGGCATACATCGACCAGCATGCTATCAGAGCAAAAAATCTTGAGGACATTTTCCGACTGTTCGAAGAAAATCCGAATGCAACATACTCCGTAGCGTGGATTGATTGTCTCGCCCGAGGCAGCAAGTTGGGCCGCTCTGTGTTATTGCTCGGCGAACATGCCCATGCAGCTGATGTAAAAAAATCGCCTGCGCGACAACTGCATAAAAAACCATCGCTTAGTGTTCCGTTCCGCTTTCCCAAATGGGTGTTGAATCCGTTGACTATACGCCTGTTCAACTGGGCATATTATCACAAACCAAGTTCGTCAGGAAAAAGCATAGTACACTACGATCCGTACTTTTATCCGCTCGATAAAATTTATCACTGGAACCGTATCTACGGCAAGAACGGATTCATACAGTATCAGTTTGTATTGCCGAAAGATGTATCGTACGAAGGCGTAAAGCGGGTTCTCGAAGTACTGTCGGGTAACAATCTCGGTTCGTTTCTGGCTGTGCTTAAACTATTCGGGCAGGCACACGAAAACAGATACCTGCATTTTCCAATGAACGGTTACACACTGGCACTGGACATAAAAATTGAAGAACGCATCTGGCCGGTACTCGATCAATTGGATGAAATTGTAACCTCGCTGAACGGTAAAATTTATCTGACAAAAGATGCCCGTTTATCCGGCAATGACTTCCGTAAACAATATGCAGCTGCACAACCTGTTCCCGGTAACAACATATTCGTTTCGCACCAACATATACGTCTGCAACAAATGCACAAACATGTCTTTCTTATTCTCGGCGCTAACAGCGAAATCGCAAGAGCAACAGCACTGCAATATCACCGTACTCATCCTGAAGGTGTATTGCTTCTGGCCTCTCGGGATACAAACGCACTGAACGCGTTTATTACAGAAAATAAACTCGAACGTCATGCAAAGGCGCTTTCATTTGATGCTGAAAATACGAACGGCTATGTAAGCTTCTATAAAAGTCTGCCACACAAACCAAACTGGGTAATGTATGCAGCAGGTGTTCTGGTTACCAATGACGAAGTATTAAACAACCCGGTCAAAAGCCTGCAGAACATGACTGTGAATTACACGGCCGGCGTAGCCCTGCTGAGTTTGGCTGCAGCAGACAACAGCGGACAATTGCAGCGCATCATTGGCATGAGCTCTGTAGCCGGTCTGCGCGGGCGAAAATCAAATTATATGTACGGTAGTGCCAAAGCCGGATTTCACGAATTTCTATTCGGACTTCGTCAGGATCTTAAAGGACGCGGCATTACAGTGCAGGCCGTTACGCCGGGGTTTGTGAAAACAAAAATGACGTCACACCTCGATCTGCCGAAAAATGCCAACACGGCTGAAGAAGTTGCCTCGGCGATATTCAAAAACAGTA
>JBJOKQ010000131.1:0-9100 GCA_046046005.1 Bacteroidota bacterium
CTGTGAAAGTCCCCAAAGCACATACGATTGATCTTTATTGAGATCTTTCCCTCGGGAAATAACGTAACGTCCGTTTTCCTCGCGCACAGTTGCGTAATGACCTGTGGCAATGAAATCGCAACCCAATTGATCTGCACGTTTCAGAAGCGCTTCCCATTTGATGTGCGTATTGCACAACACACACGGATTTGGTGTACGACCTGCAAGATATTCCTCAACGAAATTATTGATGATGTGCTCACCGAATTCGCCGCGTATATCAAGAATGTAATGCGGGAAACCTTTGTCAACCGCGAGCATTCGCGCATCGTTAATGGAATCCAGACTGCAGCATCCTGTTTCTTTGCGCGATCCGCCGGCACTGGCATAATCCCACGTTTTCATCGTTATACCGATGACTTCATAACCCGCCTCATGAAGCATAAGGGCGGTAACCGAAGAATCGATTCCGCCACTCATTGCAACTAATACTTTTCCTTTCGAGCTCACTTTAATTTCCTCCGCCCGCGTCATGATTCGGATTCTGCGGGTCCTCTATTGTTTTATTCATGTCCTCCGGTTTGATGAGTTGTTCCTGACTCGTCATCTTTCCGGCATTCCACGTTTCAGTTCCTTTCACACTTCCATCGGCATTGTAGTATGTCCACTTGCCGTGCTTTACTGCGTGTTGATATGCACCAATGATATTAATGCGCCCGTCAGGGAAATACCAAATAGCAGTTCCTTCCATGTTGCCGGCAACATACTTCACTTCCATTTTCTTCTTGCCATCAGCATAATATTCTGTGTATTGACCGTCTTCCAAACCGTTCTTGAAAAAAGTAACACTTGCAGGTTGCGTTGTTCCCGGATGATACACGACAACTTTGCCTTCCTTCTTTCCCATCACCCATGTTTCCTCAGAAAGAAACAACCCATCCGCGTTGTAGAATTTCCAAAGACTATCCTTTTTCTGATTCACATATTTTCCTTCCGCCTGAACTTTTCCATCGATGTAAAACATCTTAGCGTAAGCAACATTCCCACCTTGCAGAAAGTTCATTTCAGTCATCTTCTTTCCTTCCGTATCGAAGTAAGTAAACAGACCGTAAGGTTTATCATCTTTGAATTGACCAACGTAAACTACAATTCCGTTCTCGTCTTTCTTCTTCCATGCACCTTGCTTCTTTCCCTGAGCATCTACGGTGTTTGGATAAACACCATCAGGAACTTGCGCATTTACAGCCAAAGGCAAGAAGATTGAACATGCAATCGCAAAGATTGCGACAACAGAACTTTTCCGGACACCAATGTGGCGACCATTCAGTATTCGATTGAAAATCAGACGATTCAGCATATAATACAAAGTTAAGAATTATTACTCTCAAGAGCGATGCAAATTGCACGCCAGAATAATAAACCGTTAAACGCAATAAAGTAACGCAGGAATCAAAGAAAAATTTCGCCTTACGCTACTCCTTCTCCCGTTTTCTTCTCTATGAGATATGTATTTCTGTCGGGCGAATTTCTTCCGATCAACTCTGCCAGAAATCCTGCAAGGAAAAGTTGAGTTCCGAGAATCATGCAAGTTAAGCCGATGTAAAACCAAGGACTTTCCGTAACGCGCTCTGCAATACCTTTCTCGTAATAAACCACCCACAATTTGTGAGCGCCTAACCACGCAGCAGCGAAGAAGCCGATCATAAACATCAGCGTTCCCAGCAATCCGAAAAAGTGCATAGGACGCTTACCGAACTTCGTCACGAATGAAATGGAAACCAAATCCAGGAATCCATTCACAAAACGCTCCAATCCGAATTTGGTTGTACCGTATTTGCGCGACTGGTGAGCTACAACCTTCTCTCCGATTTTAGCAAAACCCGCACGCTTCGCGATCACCGGAATATAGCGGTGCATTTCACCATAAACTTCAATGCTCTTCACCACATCGTGGCGATAAGCTTTCAATCCGCAATTGAAATCATGCAGATAAATTCCTGACATTTTTCTCGCCGCCCAATTGAACAGCTTCGTAGGAATCGTTTTGGTTAGCGGATCATAGCGTTTCTGCTTCCAACCTGAAATAAGATCATAACCATCTGCCGTGATAAGTCTGTACAATTCAGGAACTTCTTCCGGACTGTCCTGCAAGTCGGCATCCATAGTAATCACTACATCACCCATGCACGCTTCGAAACCGGTTTGCAATGCCGCTGATTTCCCGTAGTTGCGGCGGAATTTAATACCTCGTACAGCAGCATTCTTTGCGGCCAAAGACTCTACCACCTGCCACGATTTATCCTTACTGCCGTCGTCAACGAAAACAATTTCGTAAGTGAAATTGTTCGCGTTCATCACCTTCACAATCCAATCGTGAAGTTCGGGCAGCGACTCATCTTCGTTATAAAGCGGAACTACAATGGAAATCTGCATAACTTAAGCTTGGGGCGGATTGTTTTGCGGTGGAAACTGTTGAAACTGATCTCCCAAATCGTAACCGATTGGTGGATCTTTTTTCACTATCGCAGCAACAATCAAATGGATAATACCGAAAATCAGCATATTCCCGATCAACGCAGCAATTGCAATGAATCCGGGATTTGAGAATTTCCGTGCCATTGACATCGCCATTTCAATCTGCGCAGGATCCATTCCGTCTTCTTCCATCTTTGCCTGCTGGATCAACAGCTGATCTTCCATCAAACCGGGAGCAATGAATTGCATGAATATCAAAGTCCAGATGGTTATCAAAACCGAATATCCCAATGTTTGAATAATCAAATGCGAATATGTCGGCCCGAACTTCAGATAACCGCCATTGTCCTCACGCCATTTCTTTACACCGTATACCGCAATACCGATGATAATCGGATACGACAGATAATTCAAGGCGGTATTATTCATATCAACCAAATACAGGGTCAAAGACAAAATAATCACAGCCAAGGCTCCGATCAATCCGTAGACGGTTGCATGTCCGAATTTGCTTTTCATAGGCGCAAATATAGTTCAAAGGTCGCTTCCTTTCTATAACGGAAGTAGAGTGCCTCATGGCTTAACACATTTTCACTTTGCAAAGTGTCAAAAGGAAAATTTCAGGCTGCGCGAATCAAAACTTGAAAATGTGCTTACATTTGTGCCGGGTAAGTCTTATACGACCAGCTCCTGCTGAATCCCCCAGGACCGGAAGGTAGCAAGGGTAGGTGGTTGTAGCGGTGCGATGTAAGTAGCTTACCCACTTTTTTTTGATGAAAATCCCGAAAATCGATATCACCGACGGCTTTCTTCGGGTTCGTGAATACTCAAAGAAAGATGCAGAGTCACTCAGCCTGTTGATATCTGAAAACAAAGCCGGACTCATTCATACATTTCCGCTTACGGTTAAACGCACTTCAACTCCGAAAGACGCTGCTGAGTATATTGCGGACAAAATCCGGGAACGGGAGCAAGGAGTGAACGCTTTTTGCGGAATTTTCCTGAATGATGATACTTTGATCGGTCAATTCAATTTTACAAAGTTTGATTGGAATGTTCCGAAGTGTGAAGTCGGCTATTTCATCACTCAAACGCTTAACGGAAAAGGATTTGCCACTGATGCAACAGGTTTGTGCGCAACTTGGGCATTCAATGAATTGGCATTGGAAAAAATCACTCTGCGCATCTGGCCGGAAAACCTTGCGTCAATCGCGGTTGCACGCAAACTTGGCGCACGTGAAGTTGGGTTGGCAATTAACGATTTCCGTTCTGCTGATGGCAAACTTTATGATGCTTTGATCTTTGAGCTTCTCAAATGATTCAACTCCGCCCTGCTCGCTCAGTCCTCTTCAAAACTTGTTAATACTTCTTCTCTCCTGTCTTCACGCTTTAAACTAATTTTGTGATTCTAAAAAATCACAACATGAAATTCTTCATCGACACAGCAGATCTCGCACAAATTAAAGAAGCTCAGGACCTCGGCGTTCTTGACGGCGTAACGACTAACCCTTCTCTTATGGCAAAAGTCGGTATACAAGGCAAAGAAGCTGTGATGAAGCATTATGTTGACATCTGCAATATCTCAACAGGCGATGTGAGTGCGGAAGTTATCTCTACTGATTACGAAGGAATCATTCGTGAGGGTGAAGAGCTTGCAAAACTGCACAAGCAGATCGTAGTAAAAGTTCCGATGATTAAGGACGGCATCCGCGCCATCAAATATTTTTCTTCAAAGGGAATCCGTACCAACTGCACATTGGTTTTCTCTGCAGGTCAGGCATTGCTCGCTGCGAAAGCAGGTGCAACATACGTTTCACCATTCATCGGCCGCTTGGATGATGTAAGCGTTGACGGATTGAATCTCATTGAAGAGATCCGTGTGATTTACGACAACTACGGTTTCCGCACGCAGATTCTCGCAGCTTCCGTACGCCATCCCATGCACATCATTGAGTGCGCGAAAATCGGAGCTGATGTTGCTACATGCCCGTTGAGCGCAATCACAGCATTGCTGAAGCACCCTCTTACTGACAACGGTCTCGCACAGTTCCTGATTGACGCGAAGAAATTCGCATAAACATCATCTCAAAATGGCAGCTGTTGTAGTCCACATTAACGAGGAAAATCCGGATGCATCAGCAATCAGACGCGCTGCAGAAGTTCTGCGTAACGGTGGTATTATCATTTATCCGACGGACACCGTTTACGGAATAGGATGTGATATTCACCAACCGAAAGCGTTGGAACGACTTTGCAAGATCAAGGGAATTCCTGTAACACAGGCCAACTTCTCGATCATTTGTCATGACCTTTCGCATTTATCGGACTTTACTGTTCCGATCAACAATCACGTATTCCGCGTTCTGAAAAAAGCTTTGCCCGGTCCGTACACTTTCATTCTGGAAGCCAACCACCGTGTTCCGAAGTTCTTCCTCCACAAGAAAAAAACGATCGGAATTCGTGTACCGGGCAATGTGATCACAAGAGAAATCATCCGCGAATTCGGTCATCCGATTGTTTCTTCATCAGCACACAAAGACGAAGATGAGCTTGCAGATATTTTCGGTGATCCTTCTGTCCTTGCAGAGAAATTCGGAGACACTGTAGATCTTATCGTGCTGTGCGGATACGGTAATCTGCAAACATCAACCATTATCGACGCTACAGGCGGAGCGATGAACGTGATTCGTGAAGGCCTTGGTGAAACCGACAATTTATTGTGATATTTGAAGTACGTGTGTCGAAAAAATCGGCATTGAATTCAAAACGTTAAACGGAATTTTGTGCCGAAAGTACTTCGCATCATCAATCGATTCAATCTGGGCGGTCCAACCTACAATGTTTCGTATCTCACGAAATACATGGCGCCGGATTATGAAACGTTATTGATCGGTGGCGAAAAAGATGAAAGCGAAGCTTCTTCGGATTTTATTGTGAAAAGTCTGGATCTGCAGCCGAAAATTATCACCGGAATGCGCAGGAGCATAAATCCGTTGAATGATTATCGCGCATACAAAGAGATCAGAAAAATCATTCGGGAGTTTAAGCCGGACATCGTTCACACTCACGCTTCCAAAGCCGGAGCATTGGGCCGACTTGCTGCAATCCATGAAAAAGTCCCGGTGATCGTTCATACGTTTCACGGTCACGTTTTTCATTCTTATTTCGGAGTAATAAAAACTTCTGTTTTTAAATTTATCGAAAGATATCTCGCAAAAAAAAGCAGTGCGATCGTTGCCATCAGTGAAGAACAAAAACGCGAACTGACACTTGAATACAGAATTTGTGATCCCGGAAAAACGTATGTAATTCCATTGGGATTTGACCTCGATCGTTTCGCTCAGAACAAGGAGAACAAGCGCAAAGAATTCCGCAGTAAATGGGGAGTTAATGAAAATGAAATAGTTGTTTCAATTGTAGGACGACTTGTTCCTGTAAAGAATCACAAAATGTTCATTGATGCGATAGCGACGCTGCTGCAAACTGAAGGATTGCGTTTTCGAGCTCTCATTGTAGGTGATGGAGAACTCCGTGCCGAGCTGGAGAATTATGCCAGCAAAAAAAACATTCCTTTCACCGTTGAAGCAGGTTCTTCTCCGTTGATATTCACTTCATGGATAAAGGAAGTTGATCATGTTCTGGCAGCATCTGACGTCATTGCGCTCACATCGTGGAACGAAGGAACACCTGTAAGTCTGATTGAAGCGCATGCAGCTTCATGTCCGGTCGTAACCACGAATGTGGGAGGTGTAGAATCAATTGTGAAGCATGGAGAAACCGGATTTCTATGCGAACCGGGTGACAGTGCGGGGTTTGCTTCATACCTTAAATTGCTGATTCAAGACGAAAAACAGCGAATTAAAATGGCTTCAGCAGCTTCATCAAGAGTGATGCAGAAATTCCATTATACGCGTCTGGTAAGCGATATGAAGGCGTTATACACGCAATTCAGCCGAAGAATAGGCTGAAAACCGCCGAATTTGATACATTTGTTAGTTATTAAACATGACCTTATGAAGCTGAACGGCTTAACACGTTTCTTCCTTTTAATTGCGCCATTGGTTTTGTTGAGCATGAGCAGTTGTCGGGTTCTCAATCCGAACATCATGCTTACAGCGAAAAAAGATTATCCGTACGATACATTGAAATATGATTCTACCTCCATGTCGTATGAGTATCGACTTGCACCCGATGACATTTTTGAATTTCGTTTGTTTGCTAACGACGGATTCAAAATGGTGGATCTGATTCAGAGTTCATCTACACAGAATAACCTTGCATTGCGTCAAGGCTACGATTATGTTCTTGATGCGAACGGAATGGCCAAACTTCCGATTCTGGGATTGGTGAAACTGGACAGCATGACATTACGCGAAGCTGAAGTTTACCTTGAAGAAAGGTACTCACAATACTATGTCAAGCCATTTGTCCTAATGAAAGTTCTTAATCGACGCGTAATTGTATTTCCCGGCGAACCCGGACTTGCAAAAGTTGTGAACCTTACCAATTCGAATACAACCGTTTTTGAAGCGATAGCCCAATCCGGAGGAATATCAAGTAATGGCAAGGCGCATAATATTAAGTTGATTCGACAGACAACTGATCCCGCAAAACCTTTGGTTTACAAACTGGATCTTTCCAAAATAGAAAACATCAAACAAGGCAATATCGTTGTACAATCGGGTGACATTATTTATGTTCAACCTCGCAGGCAGTTAGCTTCAGAAACTCTCAAAGAAGTTGCGCCTATAATGTCATTGGTTTCTACAATCTTTACCTTGTATCTCTTAGTAAACCGACTCTGATCCATGATTCAGAACCAGGTTGACGACCGCAACGAGACGTTTTCGCATTACAAAGAACGTTTAACGAACTTCAGTGTAGAGTTCGAGTTCGGGCTGTTTGTGCACATTGCCAAAAAAAGTCTGATCTGGATTACACTTCTGTTTCTGATTGCCGCAGCTACATCATGGTTCTATCTGCGCTACGCCCAGAACTTTTACTCAGCGGGAACAACGTTGCAGATTAATGTTGACAACACTTCCAAGGTTCTTGACATCTCCAATTCATTTACAGAAGAGACTAATGATGTTGCATCTGCAATTGAAGTAATCCGCTCTAAAGTATTTCTGAAAAGGGCGCTGATGAAACTTCCGTTGCAGGTGAGTTACTTTGCAGAAGGAAGAATTAAAACCAATGAACATTATCGTTCTTCACCCTACTCTATCAACTACATCATCAAGAATCCGTCTGCTTACGGCAAACGTTTTGACATCAGTTTCTATCCTGATCAGAAGTCAGGTATTGTAAGTTGCAATTGGGGCGGAGTTGTAACGAGCCGGAATTTCACACCGAACGCATGGATTGAATTCACTGATGTATCAATAATGGTTTCGATTGATAACATCAAGCTGACTGAAATGCTTCAGTTCGATGATGGAAGTACAAATTACTTTTTCGTTATCAATGATCCGGAATTACTGGCCGACATTTATGCTCCTCAATTGACTGTTTCATTAGTGAACGAAGCAGCGAAATCAATCAGAATTACATTCGAAACCAATAATCCCGTTAAGGCATACGAACTGTCCAACATTGTTGCCGCAGAATTTATTGATTATGATGTTGAACGCAGAAGTGAAAGTTCTAAAAAAGTAATTGAGTTCATCGATTCACAATTGGAACAGGTTTCCGGTCGTTTGAAAAGCACTGAAGATTCATTGGGACAATTTAAAGAATCGGATGTCCCTGCACTGAGTGAACAGCGTGAAGCGTACAACTTCGGAAAGTACAGTCAACTGGAAACACAGTTAACCGAAATAGAATTGCAGCTTCAGATTCTTAAAGATGTTGCAAAGAAGCTGGATGATCCGCAATCTGATGTCAAAAGTATTATTGCTTTGTTGAGTGGTTTGGATAATTCAACAGCGCTTGCACTTCCGTTAAACAATCTTTCACGTTTGGTAGACGAGCGCGAACGCGCATTGTATATTGCCACTCCTGAAAGTGATGAGATCCGTTCACTTGACTATCAGATCGGAGTTCAGAAATCCATAATAATCAAGAGCGTTGACATTCTGATTCAGCAGACTGAAATCAAACGAAATGCAATTGCTCAGAAACTGGGTACGGTAACTATTACATCATCTGACGGAAAACCGGACAGCAGTTATAAGTACGCAGAATTGCAAAGACTTTACAGCATCAATGAAAAGTTCTTCAATCTTCTGGTAGAGAAGAAAACGGAATATTCCATTTCTGAAGCCGGATTTACTGCGAAACATGTAATACTCGAAAAGGCAATGGTACCGGGTCTTCCTGTTCGACCTTCGGGCAGGACAACAGTGCTTACCTGCTTTCTTATAGCCGCATTACTTAGCATCGGATTAGTCATTATCCGTTATTTCATGCACGACAGCATTTCAAGTCTCAATGAAATCATGCGTCACACGAATGCTTCTATCAGTGCGCTTGGAATTGTTCCCAAATACAAACATGACATCCCTGTTTCGCAGCTGATTGTAGATAAAAATCCGAAGTCTCTGATTTCAGAAGCATTCCGCTCATTGCGAACCAACTTGCAATTCATTGATAATACTCCCGGACCTAAAATCCTTGCTGTAACTTCAACGATTTCGGGAGAAGG
>JBJOKQ010000132.1:0-9057 GCA_046046005.1 Bacteroidota bacterium
ACTCAATCTCGCTACTTTGAAAGAGTTCATGCCATTGGAGAAAGATGATCAACTCAACGGAAATATTGAAGCGGACATCAAGATGAAAGGACGCATGTCGCAGATTGAAAAGGAGCAGTATGATCAATTCCAGTGTTCCGGTAAGCTGGATATCGCTAACATGATTTACAAAGGCAAAACGGATACTTACGAAACATCCATTTCTGCTTTGAGTATGTTGTTCTCTCCGCAGTATGTTGAGCTTTCCAAGTTCGACGGTAAACTGGGTAAGAACGATGTACATGCCAGCGGTCGTATGGATAATATTATGGCGTGGCTGTTCAAAGACAGTTTACTCAGCGGAAACTTTGTATTCAATTCATCCATGATGGATCTGAATGAGTTTGCAGGTGAGGAAACTGAAGGTGCGGCTCCTGCTGCGGAAGATACTTCTGCATTGGAAATTATTCCGGTTCCTTCGAACATTGATTTCGTTTTGAAGTCTTCAATTACAAAACTCATTTACGACGACATCAACATGGATAACGTTGCCGGTACTGTCACCATTCGCAACAGCGCAGTTGATATGTCGGATCTGAAGATGAATCTTATGGGCGGTTCAATGGTGCTCAACGGATTCTACAACACGCAGAATGTGATGGTTCCGAAAGTGAAGTTTAATATGGATATTCAGAACTTCGACATTCAGCAAACGTTTAAAACGTTCAATACCGTTCAGCAATTGGCTCCTGTAGCGAAATACACAACAGGTCGTTTCTCAACTACATTGAATTACACCAGCGATCTCGGTTCTGACATGATGCCGATAACTGAAACAATGAATGGTCAAGGCACACTTGCTACACAACAAGTTGTGATTGACGGGTTCCCTGCAATGAAAAAACTCGACGAAGCTTTGAAGATGAACAAATTCAGCAAAGTCACAATGCAGGATTTGAAAATGGTAAGCTTCAAGATTGAGAATGGTCGCGTTTCTACAGAACCATTTGATTTCACAGCAGGTAAAGCAAAAGGTAAAATGGGCGGATCTACCGGTGTAGATCAATCCATCAATTATGTAATGGATATCTCCATTCCAAGAGCTGAATTCGGTCCGGCAAATACTGCATTGAACGGCATGGTGTCCAGCGTACAGGCAAAAGGAATTCCTTTCCAGTTGGGCGACATGGTGAATGTACAGGCATTGTTCGGAGGAACAGTTACTGAACCTACGGTGAAAACGAATCTGAAAGAAGCGGGTCAGGACATGATGGATAATCTGAAAGATCAGGTGGTGAATACCGTTACGCAGAAAGTAGACAGTGTGAAGAAAGATGTCATCAACAAAGCTTGTGTGGAAGCGCAGAATAATCTGAACAAAGTGAAAGCAGATGCAGCTGCCAAGAAACAACAAGCTTACAAGTTGGCGGATGATGCGAAGACGTCAGCATATGCCGAAGCGGACAAAGTAGAGAAGAGCTTTAAGAATCCATTGGAGAAAGCAGCGAAGAAAGCTGCAGCCGATGCAATGCGCAAAAAAGCGGATGATGCGAATAAGCAGGCGAAAGCGACGGCGGATAAAGTGGAAGCAGATGCAATAGGTGCGGCGCAGAAGCAGGTTGACAGTAACTGTAAATAATTAATAACGTGATATTCAAAGGCGCGGTAGAAATGCTGCGCCTTTCTTTGTACCAAAACGGCACAATTTTCGTTATAAGAAGGTAATGGCCTTACCAGAATTATGAAAACAGCGTTCAAAACAGTTTTTTCATTAGTAATTGCAATTTGTCTGACCGTTTCGTTGTCGGCACAGGATGATGAGGATACACCCAAAAGTGGTGGTGGCGGATGCGATGCTCCTGACAACAAAGAGGCCGTAAAGCTTTTTGAAAAGTCACAGGATCGCAAGAAGTATCAGTTCAACGAACGAATGGATTTTCTGAAGGAATGCATTACGTTGGAACCGGATTGGGCAGAAGCCAATCTTGAACTCGCGAACATGTATATCCGCAAAGCGGATGCCGACGATCATCCCCAGAGTTATCCGATGGCGAAACCTTATCTCGCAGCAGCGATTAAGAATTGTCCTTCAATTGGCGCTGAACCGTATTATCTCCTCGGTCAACAATTTTACATGGAAGAAAATTGGGCCGAAGCAGCAAAGTATCTCGATGGATATATCAAGTTTGAAACGGATGATCCGAAGAAGCTTGGAAAAGATTACGAATTCCGTTCGCAGAATGCTGTAGAGATGATGCGTTGGTCAAAATTCTATCTCACAATCGATAAGAACATTCGTCCTTTTGCGCCATCGCCGGTTCCCGGAATTTCAACGGATAAAGATGAATACCTCGCAATCATCACTCCTGATAATACAATGGCCTTGTTCATTCGTCGATTGCCGGTGAATCAAATGGATCGTGTTTGGGCATCGCAGGAAGTAACGGAAGTATTCACTTCAAGTGAACGCGGACAGAATGGACAATTTGATAAAGGACATTCCATGCCTGATCCGTTCAACAAAAATGCGAACGAGGGAAGTGCGACGTTGACGATTGACAACAAGCATCTTTTCTACACAATCACAAAGCAAGGACCTGAAGGAGCCAATACAGATATTTACACTTCGGATTTAGTTGACGGATCATGGACAGAAATTCGTCCGATTGGTGAACGCGTGAATGATCCTGTATGGTGGGATTCTCAACCTTCAATTTCTTCTGACGGAAAAACATTGTACTTCGCAAGTAATCGCCCGGGCGGTAAAGGCGGTATTGATATTTACAAAACAGAAAAGATGTCAAACGGAGAATGGGGCTCACCGATTAATCTGGGTGATTCAATCAATACGCAGTACGACGAAAAATCTCCGTTCATTCATTCCGACAGTCAGACACTTTATTTCTCATCAAACGGACATCCCGGACTCGGCGGATACGATATTTTTTATTCACGCGGTGACAACAAAGGAGGTTGGAAAAATCCATTGAACATCGGAAAACCGATAAACACCGAAGCTGATGATGTGGGATTCTTCGTTAGCACAGATGGAGAAACAGGATTCTTCTGTTCGAATTCATCTTTGCCTGGAAGAGTAGGAGGTTGGGATGTTTATCAGTTTGAGCTTTACAAAGAAGCACGTCCGGAAAAAGTGGTGATTGTTACCGGTACAGCTAAAACACCGGAAGGAAATCCTGCAAACGGTGCAACAGTTGTGGAAGTGAAGAATGTGCGCACGAAAGAGAAAACAACGGCGGTTGTGGATACAGCTTCAGGTTCGTTTGCTGCTGCGATTAAAGTTTCTTCGAAAGACGATTACGTGCTTACTGTAAAGCAGGAAGGCGCGGCATTTACTTCAACGGTGATCAGCGGGAAGCAGGAGTTTCCGAAGACGAAAACGGAGTTGAAGCCAATGGAAATAAAGCCGTTGAAAACGGGCGAAGCATATCGCATCAATGATATCAACTTTGCTTCTAACTCAGCAGTATTGGCTCCGGAGTCGATGGTTGTGCTTGAAGAATTTGCCAACTATCTCAAAGAAAATCCGAAGCTGAAAATTTCCATTCATGGTCACACCGATAACGTCGGCGATGATAATCGTAACATGGATCTTTCCAATGAACGTGCATTCGCAGTGTTTGAAGCGCTTACATCCAGGTTCGGTGTTCCGAAATCGCAGATCACGGGCGCTTTCGGTCACGGAGAAACAAAGCCCGTTGATACGAACGACACAGAAGACGGCCGCGCTAAAAACAGAAGGACGGAGTTTGTGATTGAAGCGAAGTAAGCATTAATGTCAGACTTCGGCTACGCTCAGTCTGACATTGGCTTGCGTCTATAAACACTAATGTCATTCTTCGGCTACGCTCAGTCTGACATTGTGTTGTATCCGGGTTAAACTGTTGTGATTACAGTTCTTGTGTCTTGTAAATTTTGTGCGATGAAGCATTCTTGCATTCCGCGAATGAATGGACGGATTGAAAGTCTTCAGATATCAAAGCGAGTTTTTTAGCGTTAGTCCAACCTTTCAGTTGCTTTTCCCTTTCAATAGCATGCACTACATACGAGTAAGATTCTGCATAAACAAGAATTGCAGGAAGTCGTTTCGCAGTATATGAATGGTCGTCAACAGGATTGTTGTGTTGGTAACAGCGCCGTATCAAATTATTCGTAATACCGACGTATAAAGTTTTATCTGAACAGTGCAGTATGTAAACGAAATACGGTTTTCTGCAGTAGTTCTTTATCAGGTATAGTTGGTCTTTTTTTGTCGTGCCGATAAATTCGGGATTCATATTCGCGATTATAGAAATTGTCACAGCGTTCTTCTCGAGTTTCGGATAGATGCCATTAGTCTGATATTGCTTTGCGTTCAGGTTTCTGCACTCTGTTGTCAGGCTGAGCGTAGCCGAAGCCTGACAACAGACGCCCCGACCATCTTCCGATCGTCGGGGCGTTATGCTGCTGCAAGCGGCTGGGGTTAAGCGTGGGAAACTTCACTCTTGAAGGAGGCACAATCAATAGTGAATCATTGCGTCATGTCGAGTGATTGCGAACAATCGACTCTTTCTGACTTTGTCATGTCGAGTGATTGCGTAGCAATCGTATCGAGACATGACAATCACGCCGCTGCAACGTCGATTCCTTCAGGCGTTCCGGCGCAGTTCTGTTTTCTGCTGGCGGCCTCAAGTGAATCCAGGTAGTGCGAAGAGGATTTCGGCACGCGCTCCGCCGACCTTACGGGGTCGCCCCCTTCGACTTGTGATAATAACATAGAAACTTCGTTACGTGTTTGAGGGAAGGTGGTCGGTTCCGCCAGTACATTAAAAGGCATTGCCATACTGATCAAATCTCCAATTCGGCGGGTTCCGTTAATTCTTGCGTTATTCATAAAAAAGCCCTCGTTTATTAATTTAAGCTAATAATTATACGTTCCTAAGCATTAATCACAAGACAAAAATATAGTTATAATTAATATAAGTCAAGTATTTTTATTATATTTGCCCATAAATTATTCCAAATGACACTGGCTCAACGCATTAAAAATTTACGGAAAGAGGTTGGACTTAATCAGACCGATTTCGCCACACGAATAGGAATCACGCAAACTTCACTGTCACAACTCGAAGGAGAGAAGAACGGAATCTCATACGATGTGTTCAAAGCAATCGTAAGCGAATTCAACGTTAATCCTGTATGGCTAATGGATGGCATAGGAACAATGTATAGCAACGAAAACGCGGCTTCAACTTCACGCGGCGCAATTCCATTGGTGGTACAGGTTGATAAAGACGATGAAGAAAACATCGTAATGGTTGATCGCAAGGCAGCCGCTGGTTATCTGCAACATCAGCAGGATCCTGATTTCATTTCTAAACTTCCATCATTCCGACTGCCCGGGTTCTATGGAAAATCATTCCGTGCATTTGAAATTACCGGCGATAGCATGCTGCCCGGTATCAATCCCGGTGATATGATCGTTGGATCATATGTTGAATCGCTCAATGAAATCCGTAACGGATCCGTTTACATAGTAGTTACGCATGATGGAAGCATTGTTGCAAAACGTGTTACTGCATTAGGCAATGATATTTATGAACTGAAATCTGATAATGCAGTATATGAACCTTATGCTGTAAAAGCAGAAGACATCGCCCAGATATGGAAAGCTGAATCGCGCATTACAAAGAAGTTTGAAGCGCCTGCAGGAAATGAACGTCTTTCCAGTCTCGAACAACGACTCATTGAACTTGAAAGAAAATTGAAGTAAGACCGCATAATGATGAACGAGTTTAAAAATTGTGAAGCTATGAACATCTACACCACACAACTTAAGCAAAGCATTCAGCAAAAACTGGAACTGATTGATGATGAAGAATACCTCAGTTCATTGGATGCAATTCTGACCTACGAAACCGCTGATATGCCGCCGCGTTCGGAGCGCCAACCCTTGCAACGATCTTTCTGGAAAAGATTGTGGCTTTCCATGGATCGCAAATTGCACAGTTAAATTACGATTCGCTCTTTCACCTTTTTTATCATTTAAGAATCAACACTTGTTCAAAACCTTTCAACGGTTTGAATTAAGTATTGTAGGTTTGAATATTCTCTTAAATGATATCTATGTCATCAGCACTTGATGAAATCCGTTCGTGTTTGTCGCATCACGACTACATTCTCGGATTGCGCCGCATACTCGATTATTCACTCGATACCAACGAGCCTGAACTGATTCGCGCTTCCATCGCTTTGTCGCAGTCGTATCGCACTGCGGGAATGTTCGACGGCAATCCGTTTCTGCATCCCGATCTTGAAGCAGCTACAAATGTACATTTGAGTCGATTGCTTGCAAAAGAATCCATGAAACCTGTTCACACCGGCGTTTTGGTTCATGCGAATACCATTTCCAAACGTTACTCCAAAGGGAACTTTACGCTGCATCCGCTTACTCTTGATATTCACTGCGGACAGATTATAGGTGTAGTTGGGGAAAACGGAAACGGGAAAACAACTTTGCTGCGTTGTCTCGCCGGACAATTGGCGGTTGATCAGGGCAGCTTGCACTACACATTGTTGCAGAATCCGGATTATTACGCTGTTAAAAATCATGTGGTTTTTATTCCGCAACGTATCCCGCGATGGTTCGGCCAATTGAAAGATAATCTTCACTTCTCTGCAGCAGTTGCAGGGGTTACAGGAATGTGGAATGATCTACTCGTTGATTTCATGCTCGAACGATTCGGTCTTACGCAGTTTGCGCATCTCAACTGGAATCAGATCAGCAGTGGCTATCGGACACGATTCGAAATCGCAAGAATATTACTCAAGCGTCCGAAAGTTTTGATTCTTGACGAACCGCTGGCCAATCTCGACATCAACGCGCAGCAAACTTTATTGAATGATTTGCGCTTCCTGACGAAGTCGTCTTATAATCCGATGGGCGTTATTCTCACTTCTCAGCAATTGCACGAAGTGGAAAAAATTGCAGATAATGTTCTTCTGATTCGTCAGGGACAATGCGTGTACCGAACAGGCGATCAGATTCAGCAATCACTGGGATTTGCCTTCGAAATTGAAATCGGTAACGACAGAGATTCTTTGATCAATGCGTTGAGCGGATTCCAATACCAACTCAATTTCGATGGAGGAAATTACACCATCACTTCTCAGCAGCATCAGGTCCACGAAATGTTTTCTGCAATCGTGAACAAAGGAATTCACATTCGTTACTATCGCGACATCACAACTTCAACCAAACGACTTTTCTGATTTCAGTATATGCCTAAACGTCTGCTAGCACCTCCGTTTATTACGAAATTGGATGATTTTCTATTGAGAAATCGTCCGGATACCTGGAGCACAAGATTTCATCTCGTATTGTGGTATTGGCTTCTTTACACAGTTGCACTCACGGTAATTTATTTCGTTATTCCGGATAACCCGCTTGAAAGATCCAATATCGGATATTGGATTGCCGGGCAAGTGATACTTGTGATTGTTGGTGTCGTGCTGTGGATGATTTATTTATTCCGTTTCAATTTGTTCAAGAGCTACGGTGATCTTAAGCCCGGCGATCGCATTAAAACATTTTCAATTTATCTTGTTACACTCATGCTGTTGATCGGTACTGTTTTTGTGCCGCCATTGATTGAATCTTACAAGACTTATGTTCGTTTTTCTCCTGATCAGATGATCGATGATATCAACGAAATGAATGTGTTATTGGGCAGAATCAATAAGGAGTACATAAATTCCAAAATCGAAGCGGATACAATCATTATTGTAGACAATAACGGATTTGTGCCGCCCACAACGTCAGATTATTTGTGGGATGATTCTCTCGGAGCGTATAAACGTGCACCGATTTACATGAGCCGCGATGATATGAAGTGGATGATTGCCGAAACGGACAGCATTGTTTGGGTGAGCAACGACAGATTACTTCGATATACGCCGCCGGCACTTCAATTTGTTTCTTCGTATCGCATTTCAGATCGTTATGAGAAAGAGTTGTATACCAACTTTGAGGTTTACAACCGGATATTCGGTGATCAGCAACCGGAAGAGAAAAGCCAGTTAATACGTAGGTATCACACTATAGCCGATAAGTATATGGCTAAGGATGATGATTTCTATTCGTACTATTCACTGGATACATTGGCAGGCGTTATGTCGAACTATAGCGTAGGTGAAGTGAATTCCGGAATCGGAAACATTGCATCGCGTTACTTCAGATGGGAAGCAGAAGATGTGATGATCGGCTTCAGGGTTTGCTACTACATCGGAATGTTTTTAGCGATGGCGGTTTTCATTTTCAGACACTCCACTGTAAAAACATTTTTTCTCAGCATTCTATCTTCAATACTCATTACAATAATTACAGGAATTATTCTGGCCCTGGGTCGAAGTAATGAAGATGGTATTCTGATTACAGCAATCGTTTACTTCTTCATCTTCCTCATTGTAGCTCTGGCCATGAGTAAGTATCCGACCCGAACGGCGGTTTCGGGGATTGCGCTCAATCTAACGGTGCTCATGACGCCGTTTATTCCGATACTTTTTACACTTCTGTACTATCACTATAACCGCTACAGTTATTATGATTACGCGTATTCTCCATACAATGGATTTGATTATCAGATTCCTGACCGATCATGGGAATTTCTGCACTACATTATTGCGGAAATTCTGGGCTTGGTAATCATGCTGATCTTATCGGAAACGGGCTACAAATGGCTCTTCCGCCGTTGGTATTCAGCACCTGAGGAATAAGCTCCGGCAGTTGTTCATTTTCTCATCCGGTCTGCGCGCTTATTTCTATCTTTGCGCCCATGCATGAAATGATTCTGATCCTCGATTTCGGATCGCAATACACTCAGTTGATTGCGCGTCGGGTGCGCGAACTGAATATTTACTGTGAAATTCATCCTTACAATAATTATCCTGAAATTACTTCTGCTGTAAAAGGCGTGATTCTTTCAGGAAGTCCTTATTCCGTTCGTGACGATGCGTCTCCCAAACCGGATCTTTCCGCCTTCAAAGGAAAAATCCCTGTATTAGGTGTTTGCTATGGTGCGC
>JBJOKQ010000133.1:0-9053 GCA_046046005.1 Bacteroidota bacterium
GAACGGTGGCTGGGGATACAATCCTTACTACAGCTACGGTCCGGGTTGGAACGGAGGTTGGTATGGACCAATGACTCCTATATACGCGAACTACTGGGGCAGTCCTTTCCTCGGTTGGAGCAATGGCAACGGAGGTTACGGTTACGGAGGTTTCGGTAATAACAACAACTATTACTTCAACAGTTTTGATCAAAACAGTTACTACTACGGGCCTCGCAGAACGGCTACTTCTACAGATGGACGTCCTGTTGGTTCTGGTGGTCCTGCATTCGGTGAACGTTTCGCAAGCAACATCGCGGCGGAGAATAATCTCTCCAGCGCAGATATTCAACAAGTGAATCAGGTGGTAGGTGTTGTGCCTGCTGCTCACACAGCTCCTTCGGCAACAAGTGCACCTGTCCAGAGTTCATCACCGGTTATGCGTCCGGAAACTGCGCCTGTCATGACTCCTTCATCAGGAGTACCGGCACCGCCTGTATCAAATAGTCAACCGGTACAATCCAGAACGGATGGATCAACACCTCCTGCTCCTGTATTTACAAATTCGGGTTCTTCTCAACCTGCATCAGCGCCAACAACCACGCCGCGTAATGATGCTCCGGCTCCGAATTACAGCACGCCGCGTGGCACGAGCAATGACAGAGGCGGTTCTGCTCCTTCAATCTCTGCTCCTTCAGGTGGAAGCAACAACAGCAGTCCTGCACCGCGCAGTTCGGGAGGTAATAATTCCACTTCACGTCCGCGATAATCCGGATTTATGAAAAAACTTTTTTTATCAGCAGGATTTGTTCTTGCCTGTGTTGCTGTACATGCGCAGAATGAACAGGATGTTCTACGTTATTCGCGTATTGGATTTGGAGGAAGTGCACGATACTCATCGATGGGCGGTGCCTACGGCGCTTTGGGTGGAGATTTATCTGTAATGTCATCGAATCCTGCAGGATTGGGCGTTTACAGAAAAAGTGATTTCATGTTCACCCCATCATTCTTCAATCAGAGCGTGGAATCCAAATACGGAGATACGACGACCAATGATGAGCGTTTCAATGTAAAAGTTGATCAGTTCGGATTTGTGATTGCTTCTAAACCTGATAATCGAACAGATCACGGGTGGCAATACATGTCAATGGGAATTAACTATTCCAGAACTAACGCCTTTCAATCGAACGTATTGATGGCTGGCGTAGCTAACTCATCATTGATGGACAGTTGGGTGAGAAGCGCTTCCGGTTATGGACCTTCGCAGTTGGATCCATTCAACGAGCGATTGGCTTGGGATTCTTATATGATTGATCCGGTTTCGTTATCTGATACGACGCATTATGTGGATCGTGTGCCCGACAGCACAGGAATCCGACAGATGAAGTCGATTGAGATTCGCGGTGGAATGGGCGAGTGGACTTTCGGGTTAGCGGGCAACTACGATAACAGAATTTACGTTGGAGCAAGCGTAGGAATTCCTACTGTAAATTACGAAGAGCAATCCATCTACACAGAGAAAGAAGTGTATGATACACTTTCTACTTTCGAGTACTTCTCCTTCAATCAGTATCTGCAAACGAAAGGCCGTGGTATCAATTTCAAAGCCGGAGTAATTTTCCGTCCGTTTGATTTTCTCCGTTTAGGCGTAGCGTTCCATTCAACGAGTTCATTGAAATTGAATGATTCGTATTTCAGCAAGATGTCGGCTGTACTTGCCAACACGGTGTATTATGCTGAATCGCCAACAGGAAGTTATCGTTACAGTATTCGCACGCCGATGCGCGTAATTGGAAGTGTTGCTTTCGTTGCGGCGAAAATTGCGGTTGTGAGTTTCGACTACGAACTGGTAGATTATTCTGATGGAAGGTTGAAGTCGCAGGACTACGCATTTTTCGATGAGAACGCTGCTGTACGAGCGAAGTACAAAGCAGCGAGTAATATTCGCGGTGGTATTGAATTCAGAATGCTTCCGTTCAGCTTCCGGGCAGGATTCGCCTATTACGGAAGTCCGTATCAGGAAACGGTGAACAACGAAGTTTCACGACTGTACATCACCGGCGGTGCTGGTTATCGCGATCCGAAAGACGTTTATTACGTTGACCTCGGATTTATTTCTCAGCGCTACACTGAGAATTACTACTTCTACGATCAAAGTCTTGTTGATCCGGTAGAAAACAAGTGGAAGTCAATTAACGTAATGCTCACGTTCGGAATCCGCTTTGGTGAAGAGCCTCCGAAAACGGATTAATCACGATTGAAATCAGTTGCCCGCAGGACTTGTACGCGAAATATTGAATGAAGGTCCGAACGACATACTCGTATTATCGTAGTAAGTGCGCGATTGTCCTGTTTCCGTGTCCCAAACAATTACAGCCCACATTGTTTTATCGCCTTGCGTTGCAACGGACATGCTCATTTGATATTTCCCGATTTTATCAGTTCCGGATTGAATGAATTCCTGCGGTGTTGGTGGTGTTGCATGCGCTGGCGCGATGCTGAAGTTGAATGCGGCAAAGGCGAGGACTACTGTTGCAATTCCTGCGCATACCTTGAGGATGTCGTTTGAAGTAACTTTCATAGAATGATGTTTTTTCTAAAGTTACTCCGATTGACAGCATGAAAAAAGCCCCGCCAACGAATTGGGGGGCTTGGATATTTTTCAAGCTGATTTATTTCGCTTTCGCGCGGCTTGGTTTTTTCTCTACAACAGGTTCAACCGGGCGACCATTTCCGAGGAGGAAATCAGCATCAACCAGGATACGACCGCAATGCTCGCACACGATGATTTTCTTGTGTGTACGGATATCGAGTTGGCGCTGTGGCGGGATTTTATTGAAGCAACCGCCGCAAGCATCACGCTGTACGTGAACAACCGCCAAACCGTTGCGAACGTTTAAACGAACGCGGTGATAAGCATTGAGAAGACGCTCTTCGATTTTCTGAGCAGCTACTTCTGATTTTGCAAGAAGTTCTTCTTCGTCTTTGCGTGTTTCAGCAACGATATCTTCAAGTTCTTCTTTCTTCAAGCGAAGGTCTTCACGACGTTCGTCAAGAACCGCTTGTGAACTTTCGATGATTTCTTTCTTAGCAGCGATCTGAGCTTTAAACTCTTTCACGCGCTTCTCAGAAAGTTGGATTTCAAGGTTCTGGAATTCGATCTCTTTTGTCAATGAATCGAACTCGCGGTTGTTACGAACTTTACCTTGCTGACCTTCGTATTTCTTGATAGCAGCCAAAGCATCTTTAGCCACGTTTTTCTTTTCAGTGATCTGATCATCCAACGCCTGAACCTCGTTGTTGAGGTTGTTCATGCGTGTTTCCAGACCGGCAACTTCGTCTTCAAGATCACGAACTTCCAATGGAAGTTCACCACGTACCGTGCGAATACGGTCAATCTGTGAATCAATCTGCTGCAATTCAAACAGCGCTTTCAGTTTTTCTTCTACAGGAATGTCCGCTTTTTCGTCGGCTTTTTTCGCTTTCGTGGTCATATGTAATAGGTTATCGGATTGGTATTTGTCTCCGTTTTACGGACTGCAAATGTAGGAATTATTCCGTTTAGTTTGTCAATGATAAGGTCAATCGTAAACTGCTCTGTTTCAAAGTGTCCCACATCGGCAATCAGGATTTTTCCTTCCCCGTCGAAGAACTGATGGTATTTGAAGTCGCCCGTAACGAAGGCATCTGCCCCTGAATTCATGGCTTCTTTGAGCAAAAAACTGCCACTTCCGCCGCAAATCGCAACTTTTGAAATGGTTTTGCCAGAAATCGGCGTGTATCGGATGACCTGCGCATTCAGTTGCTTTTTGACATGAGAAAGGAATTCTTCCTGACTCATTGGTTTTTCCAGATTTCCGATCATACCCGAACCGGTCTGCTGCCAGGAATTGTCCATCGGGAAAAGGTCATAGGCTATTTCTTCATAAGGATGCGATTCACGCAGCGCTGTCATCAGTTTTCCTTCAATAAATGACGGGAAAATTATTTCAATGCGCTCTTCAGGTTCCTGCATGAATTTGCCTTTTTCTCCAATGACAGGATTGGAATTTTCATTACCGCGATATGTTCCCGTTCCTTCGGAGTTGAAACTTACTTTGTCGTAGTTTCCAATATAACCAGCACCCGCTGACCATAAAGCCTCTCTCACTTTTGCCGCAGAATCTTTCGGGCAAAACGTAACGAGTTTGCGAAGCAATCCGCGCTTTGGAGAAAGAATTTGAGCGGAATTCAGACCGAGTCGTTTTGCGATTTCAGCATTCACACCGGTGTGAACATTATCAAGGTTTGTGTGAATGGCGTAAATGGCAATATTGTTCCGGATTGCTGCGATAACGGTTCTTTCGATGTAGTTTTTGCCGGTGATTTTTTTTAATCCGGAAAATACAATCGGATGATGCGCTACAATGAGATTGCAACCTTTCTGAATGGCTTCTTCCACAACAGCTTCAATGCAATCCAGGGTAACTAACACACCGGTAATTTCATCATTCTGATTTCCGGTTATGAGTCCGCAATTGTCGTAAGATTCCTGCAGCGCGGGCGGCGCCCAGCTTTCGAGCACGGAAATGACTTCCTTGATTTTCATTTGGCAAATATAGGTTTTCGGGATGGAGAAAACCTGTGTGAGCAATGTCTGCGAACCCGAATCAGCGCTTATCTTCGCAGGAATGAAGTTGCTCCGCATTCTTGCATATCCTTTCGCTCTGATTTACGGGCTGGTTACGGCATTGCGGAATAAGTTGTTCGATTTGGGAATACTTCCTGTAACCGAATTCAAAGATGTGCGACTCATCGGCGTTGGCAATTTAGCAGCAGGCGGAACGGGTAAGACACCACATGTGGAATACATTGTAAGGTTGCTTCTCAGTCAATATCGCGTTGCAACATTGAGTCGTGGTTACGGTCGCAAAACATCCGGATTTCTGGTGGCAGAGAAGCATATGACCACTGCTGATATCGGTGATGAACCGAAACAGTTTCGCAATCGTTTCCCTGAAGAAGTGGTAGTGGCAGTAGACGGTAATCGTGTGCGCGGAACAGAAAAAATACGGGAGCAGTTTCCTGAAACGGATGTCATTGTACTCGACGATGTATTTCAACATCGCAGAATAAAACCCGGTTTACAGATCATGCTTACGGATTATGCGAATCTGTACTATCAGGATCAGGTTCTGCCGACAGGATATCTGCGGGAATCCAGACGCGGTTCAAAGAGAGCGGACGTGATTGTGGTGACGAAGACGCCTGAAATGTTTTCTCCTTTGGAGCGTAAGCGAATCATGAAAGAAATGCGAGCGGAACCGTATCAGAAAATTTATTTTTCTACGATTCGGTACGGTAATTTGATTTCCTTGGGAAGGGAGAAAGCCGCAAGTGAAATGAGCAAAGAAATTTGTTTCAGCGAAGGTTATTCCGTGGTGTTGATGACGGGAATTGCTAACGCGCATTCGTTGGAATATTATCTGAAAGATAAAGTTCAGGAATTGATACCGTATAAATTCCGTGATCATCACGAGTTTTCTGCTGCCGATCTCTTAGGTTTGCAGGAACTTTATTCAAAAGTCAGGAGTGAACAAAAGATTATCCTGACAACAGAAAAAGATGCCATGCGTCTGGATAAACCTGAACTTAGAGATCTGCTTAATACTCTGCCGATATACTACGTTCCGATTGAAATCGGATTTCATGACAAAGACGAAGAAGAATTCAATTCACAAATATTTAATTATGTACGATCGCATAACATCAACCGCCGCATTTCTTAAAGCTGAGACAAAAGATTTCGTCCCTGAAACCGGAATAATTCTCGGAACCGGATTGGGCGGATTAGTCAATGAAATTCAAGCTGAGTTCGTTATTCCTTACGATACAATTCCTGAGTTTCCTGTTTCGACTGTGGAAGGCCATTCAGGTAAAATGATTTTCGGAAAACTGAACGGCAAGAATGTAGTTGCAATGCAAGGGCGTTTTCATTTTTATGAAGGCTATTCCATGCAACAGGTTACATTTCCTGTACGCGTGATGAAGATGTTGGGGATTCAACGTCTTTTCGTTTCGAATGCATCCGGTGGTGTGAATCCTGATTTCGAAATCGGCGATCTGATGATTCAAACGGATCATATCAATTTGTTTCCTGCACATCCGCTTACAGGTCCGAACGACAAACGTTTCGGTCCGCGTTTTCCGGATATGAGTGAAGCATACGATAAATCACTCATTGCGTTGGCGGAAAAGGTTGCGGCTTCACTTGGAATTAAAGTTGTAAAAGGAGTTTATGCAGGATTGAGCGGTCCGACTTTTGAAACGCCTGCAGAGTACAAAATGGTTCGTGTGTTGGGAGCGGACACTGTTGGAATGAGTACAGTTCCTGAAGTGATTGTTGCGCGTCACATGAATGTTCCTTGCTTCGCGATGAGTGTAATCACAGATCTCGGAGTGCCGGGCAAGATTGTAGAAGTGACGCACGAGGAAGTACAGCATGTTGCTTCCATCGCGGAGAAGAAAATGACAAAAATTATCAGCGAAATGATTAAGGCATTGTAGTCGCTGTAACATCAATTTGCGTAACTTACAATAAAGTAAATCACCGAAATGAAAAATATAATACGCTCAATAGGACTCGTTGCTATGATTTTCACATCAGAAGCAGTCTCCGCGCAGAATTATGCTTCGCAGAATGTGAACATGATCGGACATTGGTATAATCCTACCCAGGATCCGGAACCGGTTTATGGAATTCAGTATCAAAGTGTGTGGGGCTGGCACGATTCCATTAACAATCGTGAATACGGAATTATAGGCGCTTCCGACGGAACGTTTTTCATTGATGTTACAAATCCTGCCGCTCCTGTGATGTGTGATTTTGTGCCGGCAGTACACGGTGATCTGATCTGGCATGAAATCAAAACGTATCAGAATTACTGTTATATCGTTTCTGATGATGGTGGCGGAAATTCATTCATCATAGCGGATCTCAGCTACTTGCCGGATTCCGTACACGTAGTGCGTGATGACAACACGATATTCGAACAGTGTCACACAATATATGTTGATGGAGATAAACTGTGGGGCGGAAGTGTAACCGGAGATAACGGACAGTTTTTCTACTCGATGGCATGTTATGATCTCTCTGCAGATCCTACAACACCGACATTGATTCGTTCATTGAATCAGGATTATCCGCAGATACAAAGTGTACACGATATGTTCGTTCGTAACGATACCGTTTACGCTTCTGCAGGTTATCAGGGTTTGCACATTTACACGTTCACTACAACTTTTCAGGAAATCGGAGTTCTCACTTCATACCCTGAAGCCGGATACAATCACAGCAGTTTTCTGACACCGAACGGAAACACTTTGATTTTTATGGACGAAGTTCCCGCCGGAATGGGTATCAAGAGTATTGATGTTTCGAATATGGGAAATATCAGTGTCAACCAAACGTTTCGTTCCAATCAGGGCAATACACCTCACAATCCGTATCTCATCGGTAACGATATTCTGATTGCAGCAAATTACACCGACGGTGTTCAGATTTTCAATATGAGTAATCCTTCCGCGATTTACAGAAGCGGCTACTTTGATAGTGATACACTGATCAACTATCCGAATTACACACAGCCTTACCACGGATGCTGGGCTGCATACACCGATTTACCTTCGGGATTGTTATTGATTTCCGATATGCAAAACGGATTGTACGTGCTTGATATTACAAGTGCAATGACATCAGCTCCTGAGCAGGGATCAGCAACGATGGCTGCCAATGCATATCCTAATCCTTTCAATGGTAATTTCTTTATTAGTTCGAGCGTGACACATGCTCAACCGCTTACTTGGACAGTTTACGATGCAACAGGTCGCGCAGTATTGACCGGTAACGAAAGTTTGCCTCCGGGTGCTGTTATTCTGGAAATTCCTGCAGAAGGATTGCCTTCCGGAATTTATTCAGTGAAGATGGAGAGTGATGAATTGAACGGCAGCGTGAAGATGGTTAAAGAATAGTTTTTACGGTACGATATTTGACGTTAAGGAGCGGTGAAAAATCTGCTCCTTTTCTTTTTTTCTTTTTTTGCGCTGATCTCTGATGCGAGGCAGCCGTTTATGACGGTTTCTCCATCTGTTGTGAACATCGATTCAGTATCATTTCAATTCCTGCATCACCCGACATACATAACCAAGTCCAGATTGGCGTCGACCTGGCTGCAGGTGAACGGATGCGATACTTTGAAGATTTCTCATGTGTACCACTGTTATGAAAACGGAGAACGTTACGAGGTGCGCAGAAACAAAGTCAATGCATTCCCGGAGTATTGTGTCCCCGGTAATTCGTACGAAGTGTTTTTTGAAGTTTATTATCCGAAAGCACATCGTTTTGTAATCTGTTCCGAAGAGAATGATTCCGTTGTTTTCAATGTTGTTGGTACCGGACAGCAAAAGATGGAAATAAAACCTCTGAATGAATTGTCTCCGGTCGTTATGCATGGACATTTAGCGCAAACTGATGTAGTTATCACCAACAACTCGGGGCAGTATCAGGTTTTGGATTCCATTTCAATTCCTGAGCGAAAGTGGAAGTGTTACTATCAATTTCCGGTTGTACTCGCTCCAGGCCGCACTTGTACATTGAAAGTGCAGACCACTTACTCAGATCATCCCGGAGGTGCAGCGCATGACTTTGTTGGAGTTTTCTATCATGCCAGAGGAAGCGGATTATGTGATGTGTTGTCGTGTTATGTTCGGGCAACATTTACGCATGGTGTTGTTATAACCGACACACGGATTAAGGATTTCGGTGTAGTCCGGAATGGAGACACGTTGCGAGCGAAACTGCATCTGTTAAATGAAGGAAGCTCCGTTGTTGCACTGGAACCGCATGAAGAATACGGTACGTATGCTGTGTCCAAATCAAGTATACGGCAAGGTGATACTGCTACCGTCTGGTTGCGATGGGTTGTTAAATATGCTGAAGGAAATTTCCTGTTTAATCAACCTTTATTCTACGATTCACGCAACGGCAAATGCACGTTTACATTCAAAGGTACCACCGATAAAAAAGACAAACGGCC
>JBJOKQ010000134.1:0-8896 GCA_046046005.1 Bacteroidota bacterium
TCCTTTCCGTCCTTTCCGCGTACTATTACTTCCGCGTACTATCTTTTTCGTGTTCTCGATACGCTGCGCTACTCGAACTGACGAAAACAATTATCCGCGTCAATCCGCTTTTTCCGTCCTTTCCGCGTACTATTTTCTCACCGGAAATACTGCACCACCTTCGACAACGGCTTCCTCACCAGCGTAAACATTCCCGGCTTCAAGCCGTTCACCAGCCATGCGCGTTTGTCTTCACGGTTCGCTCTGATACGATTGGCCAGCGTGAGATTACTCACACCTCCTACACGCATCTTCACGAGCACCTCGTGTATGTAGGCAATTTTGATTTTGTGCAGATGTATAAAGCGCAGCATGAGTTCGTAATCTGCTGCTGTGCGGAATGTAGTATTGAAAATTCCGTGACGCTCGTAACAATTTCTCTTCAGAAACAATGCAGGATGCGGCGGCATCCAACCTTTGAGAAACATGCCAGGCTGATAATGTCCCGACTTCCAGTTGCGCACGATGTGATTGATATTCTGTCTGTCCACGTATTGCAGATCTCCGTAAACGCCGTCAGCATGCGACTCCTGAAATTTCTTCACCACATCACTGATCACAGTCTTTGTTGCGAAAATATCATCGGCATGCAAAAACGCAATGATCTCTCCGTTCGCTACATGCAAACCTTTGTTCAACGCGAAGTAAATACCTCCGTCTTTTTCTGAAATCACTCGTGTGATTCGGTCGGCATACTCACGCACCACCGAAAGTGTTTTGTCTTTGGATTCTCCGTCGATGATGATGTATTCAATATCGCGGTAATCCTGCGCCAATACCGATTCAATCGTTGCGCGAATGGTGTCGGCAGCGTTGTAACAGGCGGTGATGACGGTGACTTTCATTGGACTAAAGTACTAAGATTTCGGGCTATAGACCAGACGTTAGACGTTTGACTTTAGACCTGTGTACAAGACTATCGATGGCAGAGTATTGTCAGACCGAGTAGCCGCAAATAATGACGGAGTCACTTGTCAAAAGATTTCAGGCGTACCGAGGGATGACGAATTAGACAGTAGACGTTAGACTTTAGAAGATTTATCTAAACGAATCAGTAATCACAACAATGCACAATGATGTTTTAGACTAATCCCTAAGTCAGGAGCGCCCACACAGGTCTAAAGTCTAATGTCTAATGTCTAATGTCTAAATTGATATCAGGAGCGCCCTCACAGGTCTAAAGTCTAATGTCTAAATTGATATCAGAAGCGCCCTCACAGGTCTAACGTCTAAAGTCTATTGTCTGCCTAAAGTCTCAAGACTATCCAGAACCTAGAGTCCGGAACTAACCACTACTCTATCTTTTCCCGCTAAATCCTTCTCAAGCACTACGTTCTCAAATCCCGCCTTCTGAAAAACTATACACGTCTCCAACCCCAACGCTTCATTAATCTCCACAAACACTTTTCCTCCTGGCTTGAGTTTTTCTTTCGCGAACTCCGCAATGGCTTTGTAGAATATCAATGCGTCGTCGTCGGGAACAAACAGCGCCGTATGCGGTTCGTGATCGAGAACGCGATCGAGCATGGTTGATGATTCACTTTGCTTGACGTAAGGCGGATTGCTTACGATAATACTTACGGAAGGCAATTGCTTCCACGTTTCACGATTGAGAAAATCGGCGTGAATGAAATTCACATTTACATTGTGCTGCTCTGCATTTTGCTTCGCAGTTTGCAAGGCGTCAGCTGAAACATCAACGGCGTATACATGCGCGCGCGGACGTTTCTTCTTGATCATGATGGGAATACATCCGCTTCCGGTTCCGATGTCAATGACGGAAATGGTTTCGGGATGCATGAGAATTTCGTCAATGACTTTCTGCGTGAGCTCTTCGGTTTCGGGACGCGGAATGAGAACGCTTTCGTTCACGTCAAACGTTTGTCCCATGAACCAGGCTTTGCCGAGAATGTACTGAATCGGTCTGCCGCGTTTGAGATCTTTCACCGCAAAACTGTACTTGAGCAATTCAGATTCGCTCACCGTTTTTTCGGGATGCAGCACAATATCTGCTTTGCGAATTCCTGAAAAATCTTCGAAGCAATACTGAGCGAGAATATCAATTTCCTCCGCTTCGTATTTCAAAGCGAGTTCATTGCGGAAGTAGTTGAGAATATCGCCAACCTTATTTGTCGGTATTCTCATCTTGCTTCTCTTTTACAGGAAGTAATTCAGGATTCGGCTTCTCATAACCGGCAACAACTTGCAAGCCTGCTTTTGCTCCTTCTGCTTTCATCAATTCCCATGCAGCAGGACGTTCATTCGGAATGATTCCATCGAGAATCGATTCACGAATTGCGTTCTTCAGAATTCCAACCTGCAATGAAGGTGCAATTCCGAAAGCAGCCATGATATCTTCTCCCGTAACCGGCGGTTGCCAGTTGCGCACACGATCCTTCTCCTCTATCTCTTTCAGTTTCTGGCGGACAATCTTGAAATTGTTGAGATAGCGTTGCACGCGTTCTTCCTGCTTGGAAGTGATGTCACATTCACACAGCAGCATAAGATCTTCAACATCATCGCCTGCATCGAACAACAAACGTCGCACTGCTGAATCTGTAATTTCATCTTTCGCTAAAGCAATCGGACGCAAATGCAGCTGCACGAGCTTCTGCACATACTTCATGCGATCGTTCAAGGGAAATTTCATTGCGGTGAAAATCTTCGGAACCATTCGCGCTCCCCGATCTTCATGACCGTGAAACGTCCAACCGTGACCTTCTTCGTATTTTTTCGTTGGCGGTTTTGCTATATCATGCAGAATAGCAGCCCAACGCAACCACAAATCGGTTGATCGTTCTGCAACATTATCCAACACTTGTAAAGTGTGATAGAAATTGTCTTTGTGCGCGTGACCTTTGATCACATCAACGCCTTGCAAAGCCTGCATCTCCGGAAAGATGAATTTCAGCAAACCGGAATTGAAGAGCAACTTGAATCCTACAGAAGGAACTTTTGCCAATACAATCTTGTGTAATTCATCCGCTACGCGTTCCCGTGAAATGATCTTGATGCGATCTGCATTGCGCTTAATGGAATTGAAAGATTCGTCTTCAATTTTATAGTTCAGCTGCGTTGCGAAACGAATCGCGCGCATCATGCGCAAAGGATCGTCGCTGTATGTTACATCAGGACTCAAAGGTGTGCGAATGATCTTGCGTTCAATATCGCCGAGTCCGTCAAACGGATCAAGCAAATCTCCATACGATTTCTCATTGAGAGAAACTGCCATAGCGTTGATAGTAAAATCGCGACGGTTCTGATCGTCTTCGAGTGTTCCGTCTTCCACAATCGGTTTGCGGGAATCACGACTGTAAGATTCTTTACGCGCACCAACAAATTCCACTTCGTAATCGTCCGTCTTCAACTGCGCAGTACCGAAATTGCGGAATACATTCACGCGTGTGCGCAATCGTTTTCCAACCGCTTCTGCCAATGTAATGCCAACCGTCTTATCTCCTTTTCCGCTGCCGACAGCAACAATGTCGATGTCCTTACATGGACGACCGAGAATGTTGTCGCGCACAAATCCTCCGATGACATAAGCATCCACGTTGAGCTTGGTCGCTTCTTCTGAAACGATCTTGAAAACAGGATGCGTAATGAATGATAATCCGTTCATATTACTTGGCGCGTGCTGCAACTTTAGCAGCGGAAATGGTCTTTGAACATTTGAAATGCAATTCAGGACATTCTTTGTGTCCGTGAATTCCGCAAGGACGGCAGGAAAGATCTTCGTCGGTTTCAATGATAACGGAATCGTCAGATAAAGGACCGAATCCGAATTTCGGAACCGTTGAACAGAACATAGCCGTAACAGGCGCGTTCATTGAAGATGCAAAATGCAGAGGCGCGGAATCGTTTACGAAATTCATTTTCGCATCGCGCATCAACGCTGCCGATTGCAGGAACGTGAGTTGACCGCAGAGATTTACTGCGTTGCTTCTCGCTGCACGTTTCATGATTTCATCGCACACACCGCGATCACCGGGACCGCCAAGCAAGTACACATTCAACTCTGCAGGAAGCAAGGTGATCATTTCCACCCATTTTTCCAGCGACCATTGCTTGGTAAACCAAACGGATGTAGGCGCAATGCACACATATGCTCCTTTTGTTTTGTGAAATGAAATCAGTTTCTCGTCGTTCTCACCCGGATACAATTTCGGTCCTTGCGATTTCATATCCGTGATGTGCTCAATCAATTCAAGATTACGGCGCACTTCGTGTTTGCCATTGCCGATTTCATGTGTCACCTTGCGGGAATACGACCATGAAAACGGATTCTTATCGAAACCGATCTTGTTCTTCGCACCTGAAAACGCCACAAGAAATCCCGAAGAACCGAATCGGTGCATGTTGATCACCGCATCATACTTTGCACTGCGAATACGACGCAGCAAACGCCACATCTCGCTGTATTTTCCTTGGGATTTATTGAAGACAAGAACTTCATTGATGTGCGGATGACCCGCGAGAAGATTCTCATTTCCTTTCTTCAGAAGAAAATCCATCTTCGCATCCGGATAATACTGATGCAGCTTCTCGATCAAAGGAGTAGCAAGCACTACATCACCCGTAAATGCAGTTTGAATGAGAAGGATTTTCTTCACGGTGCAAAGATAGTTCTTCCTGAGGAGAACGCGTTAACTGTAATTGTAACGCTCTTCTTTCAGCCAGCGCGATTTCACCTTAGTACGTTTGCGTTTTTTCTCGTAATACGTGTATTGCAGAATTGTAACGCTTTCCAGGCGGTTCTGATTGTCGTAAGTCCGCACATCGCGGCGGTATACACGATACAAATCAGGACGCGAATCGGAAACGTATTCTTCCAATACAAGACTGTCCGGTACTGTACGTGAATTGCTGTAGTAATACTTCGTGCGAACCGATTCAAACTTTCCGGGTTGATCCATCGCTTCCATGGAAAGTCGACCTTCAAGATCATATTCATAGCGCACAGTGTAAAACGGCGATTGCTCGGCTCCTAACGGAACATCCGGCATGTAATACTGCGTATGACTGATCACTCTTCCGCTTACAACATAAATCTGTTGTTGATCAATTTTAATCCATTTTCCATCCGCGCCCACTTTGATATTATGAGAAACCGTCATCACGGAACGTGCATCCGAATTGTATTGATAGATTACAGTGTCGACACACAGAGGCGCGCCGGATGAAGTGGTAAACATGCGACGCACGATACGGTTTTCATTATCATAACCGTAAATGAAATTACCTTTTAGCGGACCGTAATACATTCCGGTAGCAATGAGCAATCGCCCGCGGCTGTCGTACATTCTGTTAGACGTATCGCGATGGACACCTGCAATTGTGGAAGAAGTATAATACGCTGAAGCAACCGTTCCGGCTCTGTTGTAAGCCAGACGCACAGTATCGCGGCGCATACTGTCGGTGGCAGTTACTACGGCAGCAGCAGGTTTCTTTCCCACCAGCCAAAGAATTTCAAGATGCTGAAGTGTGTCTTTCCCATTTGCTGAAAGCAGAATCTGATCGGTCAATCGCTTCTGATCATCCCAATAAAAATGTTCCGCGTATTTGCTTACATCGGAGTTTGAATTTGCATTCACATCCTGACTTTTCACGTCAATGGCAAACGACAAATTCGGTTTGATCGCATTTGTACGCAGAAATTCCGTTGAATCAGGAATGAAATTCTGCAAACGATAGAACAATGCAGGTTGCAGTTCTTCGACCGTAGAATAGTTATCGAGGAATACGTTCCCGGATGGTTCCTGCGCCGCAAGTTGAAAACTGAATAGCAGTGTTAACAGACTAAACCGCCACATCGTACTCGCGCAATGCATTGTTCAACGATGTTTTCAGATCGGTACTTTCTTTACGTTTCCCGATGATCAAAGCACAAGGAACACCGTATTCACCGGCTGCAAACTTCTTCTGATAAGTTCCGGGAATCACCACGGAACGTGGCGGTACGAAACCTTTATATTCTACAGGTTTATCTCCCGTAACGTCAATGATTTTTGTTGAGCCTGTCAATACAACATTTGCACCAAGCACCGCTTCTTTTCCAACTCTGCAACCTTCCACCACAATGCAACGCGAACCGATGAAAGCTCCGTCTTCGATAATTACAGGTGCAGCCTGTACCGGCTCCAGCACGCCGCCTATTCCTACTCCACCGCTCAGGTGAACGTCTTTCCCGATTTGCGCACACGAACCTACAGTTGCCCATGTGTCTACCATGGTTCCCGAATCCACATAAGCACCAATGTTCACATAACTCGGCATCATTATTACGCCTTTCGCCAGAAACGCACCGTATCGTGCAATGGCATGCGGTACTACGCGAACACCGAGCGCGGCATAATCGCGTTTCAATGCCATTTTATCGTGAAATTCCATTGGACCTACTTCAATGGTTTCCATCTGTCGGATCGGGAAATACAGAATCACCGCCTTCTTCACCCAATCATTCACCTTCCACGAATCGCCATCAGGTTCCGCCACACGTAGGCGACCTTTGTCGAGTTCTTCGATCACATTTTCAATCACTTTACGCGTATCCGCGTCGTTCAAAAGGGAACGATCTTCCCAGGCTTTTTCAATAATGTTCTGCATAGTGCGAAAATAATCAATTGGGGATTCCGAATTGCGGATTCCGAATTTCGAATTTCTTCGTTCGGAGCACCCGATCAACACGAATTGTTACCGATCGATGCGCAGCATCCCGATCTGCGCGAAGCGCCCCGATCAGCGCGTAGCGTATCCAGGTCTAAAATCTAAAGTCTAACGTCTAATGTCTATTTTTACAAAATGCCTCGCATCCTCGCCATCGACTACGGAACCAAGCGCTGCGGAATTGCAGTAACTGATCCGTCTAAAATCATTGCCAGCGGACTGACCACGGTTCACAGCAAGGACATTTTCGATTGGCTGGAGCAATACATGTCGAAAGAATCCGTGGAATTGATCGTGATCGGAGAACCGAAGAATCTGAAAGGCGAAAAGACCGATGCTACCGTGCATGCCGATGCTTTCGTGAAGAATCTCAAGAAGCGTTTTCCGGAAATGAAGACGGCAAGAATTGACGAGCGTTTCACTTCCAAAATCGCTACGCGAACATTGCTGGATTCCGGATTGAAAAAGAAAGACCGCCAGAACAAAGAGCTTGTTGACGAAGTGAGTGCGACTATCATGTTGCAGGATTATCTGGCTTCAGGATTCTGAACCTCCACACTTACAAAAACTGTAAACTTAGAGTTATATTTGCGCCATGATTCTACCAATCGTTGCATACGGTGATCCTGTGCTGAAGAAAGTCGGCGTTGATATCGACGCAGATTATCCGGGTTTGAACAAACTCATTGAGGATATGTTCGAAACGATGTCGAACGCGAGAGGCGTTGGTCTGGCTGCGCCGCAAGTAGGAAAATCCATCCGTCTTTTCATTGTTGATGCTACTCCTTTCAGTGAAGATCCTGAAACGGAAGAAGAAGCTGCATTGGCCGGTTTTCGTAAGATTTTTATCAACGCAAAAATCACGCATGAAACCGGAAAAGAATGGGCGTTCAATGAAGGTTGCCTGAGCATTCCGAAGATTCGTGAAGATGTGATGCGTAAACCGGAATTAACGATCGAGTATCTCGACGAAAATTTCGAGCCGCAAAAAGAAACGTTCAAAGGAATTGCTGCGCGTATTATTCAGCACGAATACGATCACATCGAAGGCAAACTCTTCACGGATCGTATCAGTCCGCTGCGCAGAAAACTTTTGCAAAGCAAACTCACCAACATCACAAAAGGTAAAGTTGATGTTGATTACAGAATGAAATTCCCAAAGTAATCTTACTTATGAAAAAAGCGCTCCTTTCCATTGCCTTAGGCTCACTCGTACTTTTCACCGCCTGCGGCGATTCAAGCAATACAGCCAATGCAGACAGTTTGAAAGCTGCCAACGAAACGCGCCAGAAGTATCTTGATGATATCACTGCTGCGGAAAAAGCAATGGCGAACAGCAAGGAATACGATTCCAAACTTGCTCTTGACGCATTGCGGGCGTACAATACTTTCTTCACGAAGTTCCCGAAAGACACGCTGGCGGCTGAGTATCTTTTCAAAGCTTCAGACATTGCTCAAGGAACAGGAAATTACCAGCAGGCTGCGATTTATCTGGAAACCATTCTGGATCAGCATACCGGCTACAGTAAATATCCTGATGCACTTTTTGCTGCTGCACACGTATACGATGAATATCTTGAAAACGTGAATAACGGAGGCAACCGCGCTATTGAGTTGTACGATTTTATTATGGAGAAATATCCTACTTCTCCGTATGCTGAACAATCAAAAATTCTGAAGCAATACGTTGGAAAGCCGGATTCAGTGCTCATCAACGATATCATGCGAAAAGCTCAGGAGCAGGAGAAGAAGTAATCGTTTCTTCTCATTCTCGGTTACTCAAATCGAAGTTTCCGGTTTAGGTTTCTTTCAAGCGGCGGGTATTGAATCACTCTGCCAGCTGCTTTTCCAGATATTCTTTCAACTCATCTGCTGTCAGATTCGCATTCATTTGACCATCATGCGCAACGGAAATATTTCCTGTTTGCTCTGAAACAGAGATGGCAATACAATCTGCATTTTCAGTTACACCTACTGCCGCGCGGTGACGCATTCCCAGGTGCGCAGGGAACTCCGTATTCTCGGTAACGGGTAAAACACATCGTGCCGCACGAATTGTATTGTTGCTGATGATCACAGCTCCATCGTGCAAAGGACTGTTCTTGTAAAAGATGCTTTCCAGCATACGCACAGACACTTTCGCATCAATCGGATCGCCGGTATTAGAGTAGAATTTCAGATCGTTTTTACC
>JBJOKQ010000135.1:0-8894 GCA_046046005.1 Bacteroidota bacterium
ATGTTATCGTCGTCTCACGCGTGAAGATCTCGAATACCCTAATAAAAACTGGAATTACTTTTTTCTGCTCGTCGGCATTGCATCACTGATCGGTGTTGCTGTTCATGGATTCTCAAAATACATTCCGGAAGATGTGCATTACTATGTTTGGTGGACAATGGGTGTTGTACAAGGCGCGGGAATGACATTAGCGCAATTCGGAGTCGGATCCAACGTTTTTTCCAAGCACAAAAGTCTTATCGGGATTATTTCAATCGTGCAATTTATTGTGTTTGCCACGGCGTTATTCATCACCGGAAAATTCGGTGTCGCAACAATTCATGTGGCGTTGTGCCTTATTCCGATCATGATCTATTACATCTTCCAAGGAGCGAAAGGTAAAAAAGCAGAAATGCTGGTGGCATCAGGAATCATTGTTTCTGTGATGACGGCGGTGGTGCACACATTTAAATTGTCGCTCGGACAATGGTTCAATCACAATGACATTTCACACTTGTTGATCATCATTAGTCTTGTGTTGATGTACCGCGGTGTGAAAGCGGGACTTTATGTAAGATCCGCGTTTATTTCTCCAGCATAATTCTGTCGGAACCGTCGAAGTACGGCGCCTGAATGGAAATGATCCGCAGCGGAACCGTTGAAGTTACTTTTGCGGAATGCGGCGTTCCTTTAGGAATGAAAACTACATCTCCTGCTTTGATGTGAATGTTCTGATCGCCCAGACGCATATCCGCTTCGCCGGAAAGCACAACCACTTGCTCGGTATGATGTGCATGGTAATGCAGTTTTACTTCGGCAGGAATTTCAATAATAAAACTGCTCGACAAGGAATCCGAATGTAGCGCTTTGACGAAATTCTTCTTTGCATCCGGCGATTTAACGGTATCCGTGCTGATTACACCTTGAGCTGAAAGTGAAATGCCTGCAATTGCCAGAAGGAGCGTGATCAGTGTTTTCATTGAGAACAAGGGAGCTGGAGTATAAGAGTATTGAAGTAGGTTAGTATAGAAGTATAAGAGTATAGAAGTATTGAGGTATAAAGGTAACACTCTAATACTTTGATACTAACTACCCCTATACTAACCTACTCCACTACTAACCTGCTCTTACACTAAACCACTCCGCTACTTCCCGACTTTCACACGCATTCCTTCGCTGTGCGCAGCAAACTCCGGAGCATACATACATTGAACAGTTGTAATGCCGTTAGAGAAATTTCCTTCGTGCGCAACGAACAACGGATACTCGAACACGTAAGATCCTTTCTTCAGATAAGGGAAGAAGAAATTGGTGGAAGCGTCTCGCGTGCTTTCATAGTAACCGAGTCCATCCTGCCACTTGTATTGCGAGAACACATTGATCGGTTCGAATCCGGATGCGCGCATATCTTTCATGTGCACATATTCCAGGTCGCGATCAGTACGAAGTTCAATGCGAACTTTGATCTTATCTCCCGGCTTCAACACTGTTTGTTCCGTTACCGGTTCGATTACCGGACCTGAAGCAGTGTATCGCGTCACGAACAATTTCTTCACCACTTTCAAAGAAGTGTTCGCCGGCGTAACCTTGTCCATATCTTCAAAATACTGCCAGTACATTGCGCCCCATGAAACACCAGGTCCTGCTTTCTTAACAGTAATCTTGCCCATCGAAGCTGCAATGTCTTTTCCTGTCCACGCCATTTTGAAATATCCTGTTCCCGCTTCCTGTTGCACACCTGCAGCTTTAGGATCAATGGTTTGATTACCTACAACAATTGTCACATCTGATTCTGTGGCGAGCCAATCGGTTCCCTGAATCAACAAGGCATAACAAGCTTCAACAGTTGCTTTCGTCGTTTTCCAATCGTTGGTCTGTTTGTTCTTCAACAGCCACACGCGGATATCATCAACCGATTTCTGATCGTTGCTCACTTCGTGGAACGCTTCCACCATCAACGCCTGCGATTCGATTGGAGCCTGATACCAATACCATCCACCTGCAGCCATGTCTTTCCAATACATCCCGAGTTCTTCATTCACGATCGCAGTTTCCTTCAACGACTTCATGATATTCGTCGAGATTGCAGTTTCTTTATTTCGGAACGATTCAATCGCAAGCATTCCCTGCATATAGCGTGATTTATTGGTCCAGTATTTTTTCACCTGACCCTGATAATAATCGAATGCTTTTTTCGTACGCTCCGGCATCGGAATGTCCATGAAGTAACTGCGTGCATATAGGTAATGAATCTGCAGATAACCGAGATGATCGTCGTCTTTGTGCGCAGCATCCCACTTCAAAATCCATTCGTAATTTTCCGCAATGCGTGCATCCATGTAACGGACTCCATCGCGTACCATGTCCCAGTTACGTGCTTCTTTACGGACTGCGGTAATTCCAAGGTGATCGAGTTTACCGAAACCGCAGATGATATGTTGCGTGATGTAACGATCATCCGGCATTCCTTCAAACCATGGCCAACCTCCGTTGCTCACCTGCATCTGGCGAAGTTTTCTCATGGAACGATCCGATTCGTTTGCCATCTTGTTCATATCGAACAAAAGTCCAACGCGACGTTTACGTTCGGTTTCATCTTTCGCATCCAGCACCCAAGGCGTTTCTTCCAGAACAGCAGATTTCAATTCCTGATTCTTTTCAAGATTGGAAAGGAATGCATCCGGAGTTTGGTTTTTCCATGAATCGAAAACGGCTTTCATCTTCGGAGATGAATTCGCTATATGTGATGCGATGGCGTTGGAATAATAACGCGTGAATGTTTGTTCTGCGCATTCGTACGGATACTCCATCATATAAGGTAAAGCCTGCACGGCATACCACGCCGGATTGGACGTAAATTCCAGCGTCAGACGATGGTTGACTAAAGTGTTTGACCCGTTTGATTGATTGAGCAATTTCTCGAAGCGGAATTCTTTGGTTTGTCCGCCGCGAATCGGCAGCGGCAAAGTTTCTGTTACGAGAATTCTGTTGCTCAGAACAGGCAACGCATTCTCTTCTCCGTCGGAGAAATTACCAGCACGTGCTATCACTTTATATTGAACGGCGCCGTATCCGAAAGGAATTTTAAGATTCCAAGCTAATGGCGCGCTTTGTCCTTTCGGAGCGGTGAATGTTCTGGTTGCTCCGGCTTTATCCGCAAGCAGCTCTTTCGTGATGTCCTTCTGCGTGAGCGCATCAAGTAGAATCAAGTCTGCAGTTCCGTTCTGAATTGTATCGGAAAGGTTAGTGACTTTGGCAGTCATCACAATTTCATCGCCTTCACGAAGGAAACGCGGAGCGTGCGGCACCACCATGAGATCTTTCTGCGTCACTACTTCTTTCTGGATAAATCCATATTTCAGATCTTTTGTATGCGCCATTGCCATGAACTTCCATTTCGTCAGGGCTTCATTCATTGTGAACTTGATGACAATAGAACCTGAACTGTCTGTTTCAAGATGCGGGAAGAAGAAAACAGTTTCGTTCAGGTTGCTGCGCACTTTCACAGCACCGGACTGCGATTCTTTCCCTTCGCCCGAAGCTTCATTTCTGTTATCGCGCTGTTCGACAACTGAGTCAGAAAGCGTTGTTGTTGCATCTTTAGCACCAGTGTTACCCGCAACAACTCCCGGAGATGGAGCCGGCTTGGCTGCAGATTCTTTCTTCAATGCTATTCCTCCGGTTCGCCCCACTACCTGAACCTCGGCCACGTCCATCAACATTTCCTGATTTTTCGACTTAACATCACCATCATAATCATCTGCCCATCCATAAGTATATCCACGGTAATTGTAAGACATATAATACCCGAACCAATTGAGGTGATCGTATGTTCTTTCCGTCCACGATGAATACTCGTTCCAGTTTTCATTCCATATTTGAGCATTAACTATTCCCTGCACATCATTCATCCAATACGTATTGCTGTAATAAGAACGATACAGATAGAATGAGAAATAATTGCTTCTGAATTCATCCAAAGAAGCGTCGTACATAGCAGCAAGCATTTCCGCCATTACTTTTTCTCCTTTCGGACCTTTCAGTTTAATCTTCCATTCTTCCTGTTGTCCGGGAATCAACTTATCGCGGAAGGTTTCGAATTCAAGTTCCAGATTTGTATTCTCGAAAGGAACATAGATACTTTGGTCTGTTGTGTATGAGCGGCTGTTACTCACGAAAGAGAAGTGTACTGCAAAATTGCCGCGATGTTTTTCCTCGACAGGAATTTCAAACATGCGCATCTCGTTGTTCATCTTCACAACCTGACGCGAAATAATCTTGTTCTTGTGTTCGATCTCATAAACAAGATTCACATCTTTCAAAGCAGTCGATACAAGAATCTGTGCTTTCTCTCCGGGTTGACAATTCGTTTTCACGGCGCGGAATTCTACAGGCGATTTCGTGTACGGTGTTTTGTCTTTATTATCATACACCGTAAAGTAGCGCATGTCCTTCGCCACATTTCCGAATTTATCCTTTGTGGAAGCTTCAAGTATATAAAGTCCGGACTCCCATGATTTCATATCCGTGCGGAACTTGCCCGGCTTCGGAGTTTTAATGGAAGAATTGTAAACTTCTTTACCTTTCTTCCATTGAGTACGATCGTTTTCGTTGTTGTACGGATCATTCGGAAACATTTTCTGCCAGTCCTCATTTGTATGCACAAACTGATCAGGGCGAGCCCACATGCGATCGCGGTAAACAACATCCGGCTGCTGAATTTTGTGAATTGTAATATTCACTTCAGACGGTTCCGGTTCTCCGTTCAGATTATTGACAGTAACGTAAACGGAATCGGCAGTGTTCTTTTCCACCATTTCATCTACGGGAACTGTCAGTTCAATGGTATTGTATCCAACACTTACCATGCTGTTCCCACTGTGTGTTTCGCCAGTGATATCCGTAACATCAGTATAAACAGTGTACATGAATACAGGGTCGCTTGCGCGTGGAACCGAACGATCAGGAATTGCTTTGAAAGGAACTTCAAATCCGCCTGTATCGTTGCTCATCACAACGCCGTTGGCAATTTCCACTGTTTGTGATGAAGGATAATAGCCTCTCCAGCACCACCACCACCATGGAAAGCGCGCACTGCGTACAACACGGTAACGAACTTGTGCTCCGTCAACAGCAGCTCCGCTGAATGATTTCGCCTGACCCTGAACTTTCACAGTGTCATTCAAGCGATATGCTCCTTTAACGCGATGAACATTCACTTCAAAATGCGGGCGCTTGTATTCTTCAACAGAGAAATAAGCAGAACCTGATTCGTTCTGAAGATGCATTTGCCCGGTCATTCCTGCTGAAGGCGCAATAAAACTTCCGCTGAAAGAGCCGTATTCATTCGTAACAAGATCCGTTGATCCCACTTTCTGATAATTTGCATCGTAGAATGTTACTGTCGTGGACTTACCGGTCATCAGATCATGGTTGTCTCCGTCGGAGTTAACGATGATACCTTTATAGTACACCGTTTGTCCCGGACGATAAATTGCGCGATCCGTGAAGAAGAACGTACGCGGATCTTTGCGTTTTGGCTCGCGATACGATTTATACTGATAACTGAAATCGGAATACAATCTGTTCTTGTTCGCTGCGAACTCAAGAATGAATGTTCTGTAACTCGGAGGTGTTGCAATCACCAGTTTCCCGTTCTTATCGCTTACGAATGAAGCTGTCTTCTTCATTTCATATTCACGGGATGTGTAACTGTACTTTTCTTCCCACATGGAAATATTCACATCGGGAATTGAAACACCTGTTTTTCGGTTGTAGACAAATACTTCGTAAGATCCGTCTTCCATTCTGCGTTGCAGATATGAAATATTGGACGACCAGATTTCCGCAATGGCCAAGCCGTTCTCCGACATCGGGAAACTGTCAATTGCAGAAGCAATGATTGCGTAATGTCCGGAAGGTAGCGCCGGAATTTTTATTTCGGTACTGTGATTCTGAAAATCCTTGTTCTCCGGCAGTACGTATTCCCACGTCGCAACAATGGGTTTCTTCAAATAAGCTTTAACCTGGTCGGTCCATGAGCGATAGTCGTAACGATTTTCGATTTCTTCAGACAGTTTCACTGCACGGAAGTAAACTTTATTCATGTTCTTCCACGTGAATAAAGCGCGGGAATTTTCGTTGGGAATCACCACATCTTCCGCTGTCAGACTCATGCTTTTTGCCTTGATAGAATTCGAAAGTGCGGTGCATTTATCTTCTCCCAATGTGTTCGGGAACTTCTGCATCACCGCATCACAAATTTCAATCGCGCGGATATTTTCATTGCGGTATTCTTCACCTTGCAGCGGATTGTATTTCCCGGCTTGCTGATTGTGATAAACTGCTACTTCATACATCACTTCTCCGCTGTACGGATTGTCTCCGTAATTCGCAGCCAGCTGACGCAAGGCGTCTTCGTACAAAGAATCTTTTTCCGGCAATACGGAAAACTGACGCACAAATTTCAGTCTTTCAAGATCGGCGAGAATAAGTGCATCCGCTTTCGAATCTGTCAAGTGGAAACGCACCAGCTCCTGCAAATGCAGAAGCCCGTAGTATTTCATCGACATTGTATCCGTTGTTTGAATTTTCACATCAACGAATTGTTTCACAGGCAAAAAGTAGCGCGGATCATCAATGACAAATGCATCTGCGGGGCGTGTAATTCCCGGTTCGCTTGATGCGTAAAATTCGATAGCAGGAAATGCAAGGAAATCGTACAACGTCGGGCGCAATTCATGCGGAGCAAGACCTTCTTCCGTAACAGCGAAATAAACTTTAGAATCGGTTTTTTGCAGACTGTCTTTCATGGAAAGTGAAGCCTGATAATTTTTTATCGCCGCACTCACCAGTTGTTGCACACCCCAAGTGTCAACAGAGTCGTTTTCGAATTTCACCGTTGTAGAGCGACTTAAAATCGTCCAGCGGTTGTTCTGGTAATACTGCCAGTAAATATTGGCGAGCATGTGTTGCAAAACCGGTTTGAGCGGAAACTTCGCTGTTTTAATTTCGGCTTGAAGAGTATAGATGGAACGTTCAGCACTGTATTCCATGAAGCGGTCTTCGAATTTCATGCGGTGCATGATGGACTTTACAACCTGTGCGGAGTTATTCTCCTTTTTCGCTTTGGCATAAATCTGATTCGTCAGATCCAATGCAGATTTGTAAAGTCCCAAGTTTTCTAGAGAATCCACTCGCCCCCATTCTTTGTCGTATGAATTGCCTTGAACCAGATAAACGGCCGGTTCCGCTGATGCTTCATTAGAATTACGAATTGCGAAATAAACAACTGCCGTTACCGCGAGAGTTGTAATTAACAGTAAACGAGCTATTCTGCTCTGTTTGCGACTACTCATAATCAGTGGGTTTTCCTTATGATGCAAGGTAAAGTGAAATTCCATAAGAGAATGCGAGGAAAATCAGCTTTCTCAATCCGTTTTATATCCGGTGACGTTTCGCAAACCGGCGGATGTTGAGCTCAGCAGGAATTTCCGCTCCGTCGATAAGGTGATCAGCAAGCATTTTCGCAAGCATTGGCGCATAAAGAACGCCTTTACTTCCGGTTCCGTTCAAATACGCGATTCTATCATTCATGGTGTTAACACCAATCAGCGGCTTGCGATCTTTTCCTGCCGGACGAACGCCGGCAAATTGACTTTCAACACGAAAAGGCAAAGAGATCATAGATTGCAGTTTTGTAATCAATTCTTCTTTCCCCTCGAGAGAAATATTTTCGTCATTCTTCCCCGGATTGAACGTTGCACCGCACACATACAAGTCGTTTCCGAGCGGAGCAAGATAAACAGGACCGTTGATGACTTCCGTGGCGTTGAGACCCGAAATGCTTACGTGAATCACTTCTCCTTTGGTAGGCGTTACCGGAATTTCGTGATGTATTGCATTCGTAGCACCTAAATGACCTTCACAGAAAATCACGCGCTCAGCGTAAATCCGATCTGCGTAGTTTACGCCGTCATGTGTGAATTCACACAGAGAAGGATCAAACCATTCATCGCGGAAAAGATTCTGTTGCTGCAAAAAGTTTCTCACAGCATACATGTACATTCCTGTGTCGAGAACACCTCCACGTTTGACAACTCCTGTTCCGAACGGAGCTTTGATTTTTGCACTCAGTACTTCTGAAGCCGCTTGCGAAGAAGCAAAATCCGCTTGCTGACTTCCGACAAATTCGTTCCATAGGTTTCGCTCCTCTTCACTAGAAAAAACTCGGATGATCTCCGTTTTACGGTGGAACTTCATTGGAGTGGCTTGTTCAGCTGCAGAATAAAACGACTCTGCAAGAGGCAAAGCAGTTGCGGCGTGATTCACATACTTCACCTTCCGGAAATTGATCGGATTGTAAACTCCCGCAGCAACATCAGACGAATATGATTTACCGGATTGACTCATCACCACTACGCTCTTCCCGCGTGAAAGCAGCTCAAGCGCCATTGCACTGCCGGCGATTCCTTGTCCGATGATGAGGTAGTTGGTTTGCACGATCACAAAAGTAGGACGGGCAGATGTGCAAATTAACCGATTTGCAAATTAATTCTTCGTCGGCTCATTGATCCTTTTCTTGGAAGTCCAGATTATTTTGCCCAAGACTCGCTTTATCGGTTTCAAATCTTCGATCAATCGGCCAGGATCCGGAAGTAAGTCTGAGTGTTTACAGAGATCCAACCAATATTCGGTTTCTTCCAATTCCTTTTCAGAGATTTTCAACTTGTGGACAAAATCCTTAACACTCTCGCTGGACTGCGCTTCACGTACATTGGCACCTATTGAAGTGCCACTTCTTGTGAGTTGGTTGGCAATTGCATACTTGCGCATTTTCTCAAGTTTGTCGGTTAGCTCCAAAATATCCAGGGAGAATTGAAATGTTAAATCAACAATAATGTTTCCGGTAGCTT
>JBJOKQ010000136.1:0-8892 GCA_046046005.1 Bacteroidota bacterium
TTCACTGTAAATTTTACTGTGAACGCGCAGCAGGATTCAGTTTATAAATGGAACATGCGGGCAAACGTGCAACGTGGCTTATTGTTGCCTGAATATGGTTTCATGAGTTTGCAATCATCCGAATTTCTCTCCGGTGCCGAAGTTAATATTCGCTATCAAACCACCGGCAAAACAATTTGGGAGCGAATGTATCGCCGACCATCCGTTGGGATAAGCGCATACTGGAGCACCTTAGGAAGTGCAGAATATTACGGTCAACAATTTGCACTCTATCCGTATTACGCGTTGAATCTCATCAGCAAAAACAGATTCCGTTTTGATTATCAAATGGGCGTTGGAGCAGCGTATGTAACGAAGAAATTCAATCAATATGAAAACTATCAGAATGTAGCAATCGGTTCACACGTGAACATTCACTTCCACGCTGATCTTGTAACTGCTTTCAAACTGAATGACCGCAATCAATTGGAACTTGGACTTTCCTTCGCTCACGTTTCGAACGCAAATCTCAGCGAACCCAATGTAGGACTGAATTGGTCTTCCTTATGGTTGGGCTACAACTTTGCATCCGGAAAGAAACAAGCTGTTGTTAACGAGCGCTTCGATAAATTACCTGCTTACTTCATACATGAAATAATGTTCACCGGCGGAATGAAACATACTCGCACATTTGAATCATTCCAATATCCTGCTGTTTCATTGTCGTATGAATTGAAACGAAGAACAGGTTACAAATTTGCTATCGGTGCAGGAGCTGATGTTTTTTACGACGCCTCTGTCGAACCGCAAATGAAAAGACTTAATAAACCATACGAGAACAGCAATTCCTGGTTGACGGGCATTCATTTCACTCAAGAGTTTTTCTACAATAAAGTTTCATTCCTAGTACAGGAGGGTTTCTACCTCGGACTGACAGATAAACTGAACGGATATTTCATGTATAACCGCGCAATGATTCGTTACAGATTCACGGATCATCTGATGGTAAATGCTTCAATGAAATCACATTTATACATACTGGATTTCCCGGAATTGGGAATTGGCTGCTATTGGTAATGATGAGGAAAACGAAAACACTTTTTCAATTCGTTGCAATTTGCATACTGGCAAATGTGCTCATCATCTCCTGCTCAAAAGACGGAGCGGGCGAAATCGTTTCCAAAACTTTCAATGTATTGGGTTATCATACGATCGAAGTTGATGGTGTGCTTGATGTTGTCATTGTTCAGGACACTGTTGAATTCGTAGAGTTTACCGGTGAAGCAAGAAATGTAAATCGTTGTGAGGCATCAGTAACGGACAGTTTTCTGCACATCAACGGAAGCAAACGCGGTGAATTTTTCAGACCGAATGAAATGATCACAAAAGCCACGGTGCATGTTCGGAACCTCAGATTAATTGAAGTCAATGAAGATTGTCACATTTCCAGCAGTAACAGAATAGGCGGAAATGAATTCGGAGTGATCAGCAAAACACGATTCGCAGATATTAAACTGCAATTGGGTTGTAACACGTTCTACTATTGGAACAATGTAAACGGAACACACTTAGACCTGGAAGGGCGCGTACACACCGTAAAACTTTGGAATAGTGGCCTTGGTGGTGTTGATGCTTCGCAACTTGATGCGGACTATGCAGAAGTGACTAACGGCTCCCAAAGCGATGTAAAAGTAAGAGCCATCACTAAGCTTAACTACGGAATTACCAGCGTCGGAAACATTATTTACTTTGGCAATCCGGTTCAAATAACGCAAGACGAATCAACCGGAAACGGTGCGCTGATCAAAGGGGACTAAACAACCTTTATTGTGATGATGCGTCTCTTAAAGGCATGAAATTTGCACTATCGAACTACGAATGAAATCATTGACACTTTTTCTGACTTCTCTGATATTAACCGGAAAGCTGTTGGCCGCACAACCGGACACCAGTGATTATTACAGCGACAATGTGCTTCGCTACGAAGACAGAAATTACAGACCATCAATTTCATCAGTTGTTTTGACACCGGATCAGGCGTCAATGCTGCCTCCGATAATTCTGCTCAATTCCACTGAAGTTCTTCATCTTTCATTTGACGATCTCGATGGTGATTTCAAATCATTATACTACACCGTAATTCATTGCAATGCCGAATGGGAACCGTCTAACGTGGGTAATATGGATTACATTGATGGATTTCCTGAACAGCAAATAACGCGTTACAGTTTTTCAAGAAGCACCTTGCAACTTTACACGCATTATGATGCTGATTTTCCAAATGAGCAATTCAAGCTGCTGCTCTCCGGAAATTATCTACTGAAAGTATACGAAGATAACGATCAGGAAAAATTGGTTCTTACGCGTCGTTTTATGGTGTATGAAAACAAAGTGACTCTTACCGGTGATGTACATGCGCCAACAATTGTAGCAGACAGAAACTACAAGCAGGAAGTTGACTTCACTGTAACTTACACTACTGATGAAATCACAAATCCGTTTAAGGAAATTTATCCGGTGATCATGCAGAACGGACGCTGGGACAATGCCGTTAAAGGCATTCAACCGCAATTTCTCATGAACCGAGAACTGCGTTATGATTACGAAGACATCAACGTATTCAAAGGCGGAAAAGAATATCGTTGGTTTGATACGCGTACGTTGAGATTGAATACCGAACGCGTTGACAGTATCGTAAAAGACAGCGGACAATACCACGTTTTTCTTTTGCACGATGAGCGTCGAACATTCAAACGCTACATGATTAATCCGGACATCAACGGTAAATTCCTGATCAGAAATCAGGACGGAACAGACAGTGACATCGAAGCGGAATATTGTTGGGTGCACTTTTTCATGCCTTGGGATTTGCAGGTTTCAGGCGGCAACATGTATGTTTTCGGTGCTATGACCGATTGGCAATGCACGTCCAAAAACAAAATGAAATACAATCCGGAACGACGGGGCTACGAAGCTACTTTATACCTCAAACAAGGATATTACAACTACGAATACGTGTTTCTGAAAGACAAAGAAACTGTAGCCGATAACTATGTTGCAGAAGGCATGAACCAGGAAACAGAGAACGATTATTGGGTAATGATCTATTTCCGACCTGTTGGAGCCCGAACCGATCAGCTTGTGGCAGTAAAAAGGCTCAATTCCCGCTTGCGATAGCAACAATTGTTAAATTTTCAGTTTTAACCCTTTTACCGACGAAGTGTTAACAAACTTCGACGCGCAGAATTGGAAATCCGTAATGTGTAACCTAAACTTGCATAAGACATGGCAATGGTAACACGCATCACAAAAGGAATCCGCATCAGTGTAACAACACGCTATCAGGAATTGTATTCGCGTCCGGAAGCGAAACAGTTTTTCTTTTCGTATCGTATCCGAATTGAAAACACTTCCGATACTGAAGTACAATTGTTACGTCGTCATTGGTTCATTTTCGATTCTGCAGCTCCTTCGCAGGAAGTAGAAGGCGAAGGTGTCGTAGGTCAACAACCGATCTTGTTACCTGGCCAGACATACGAATACGAATCTGCCTGCAACCTGACTTCTGAAATCGGCAGCATGCACGGCACTTATCTCTTCGTAAAAACGCAAACAGGAGAAAACTTCAAGGTTACGATTCCGCGTTTTGAACTGGTATTGCCGCTTCGCCTCAACTGATTTTCACAGTTATTAAGATTCAGATTGCAAGTGCTGACCATCCCTTCCGGAATACAGGTTATCTTTGCGCTGTGAATAAGACTTTTACCTTTCCCTTCATTGCTTTTTTTGCAATATTCTTCAGCCTCAACATTCAGGCACAAAATCCGGGACCGCAATTTACCGGCGGTTCTGCAATTGGAATCGTAAGTGATTCTGCATTGGGTTCACCTGTTGAATACGCTTCCGTTGTCGTGATCACCGCAACTGATTCTGCTGTAAAGGGCGGCGGCGTGACCGGCAAAGACGGCTCATTCAATATTCAGAAATTACCCGCTGGAAAATTCATGCTGCGTATTACATTCATGGGTTACGACACCTGGTATTCTAAACCTTTCATGATTTCACCTGCTGCAGCACAATACGATGCAGGCGCCATAAAAATCAAATCGGAAAACGCGCAACTAGGTGAAGTAAAAATTACAGAGCAACGCAGCGATTACACCAACAGCATTGACAAAAAAGTTTACGATGTAGATCAGAACATCACGAATGCGGGAGGAACAGCAACGGATATATTGCAGAATATCCCTTCGGTTACAGTTGATGTTGACGGCAAAGTGAGTTTGCGCGGATCTGAAAATGTTACAATTCTGATTGATGGAAAACCATCCGGTGTTACCGGCGAAGATCGCAATGCGGTGCTTCAGCAGATTCCTGCCAACATGATTGAGCGCATTGAAATCATTACCAATCCTTCCGCGAAATACGATGCACAGGGAATGGCGGGAATCATCAATATCATCACGAAAAAAGAAAAAGGAACGGGATACAACGGAACTGTAAACGGCGCTGTTGGTACCGGCAACAAATACAATGGAGGAATCAGCCTGAACGCAAGAAACGGTAAAGCAAATTTCTTCGGCAGTTATAATTACCGTTATGAAGACAGATGGGGAAGTTTCTTCACGAATCAGTTCAACAACACGGCAGACACAACTTACTCTTTCAATTCAAATGGCGGAAGTTTGCAGGGAAGTGTTTTCCACAGCGGAAGAATCGGTACGGATATTTATCTTAATCCGTACAACACGCTTTCCATTGCAGGCGGATACACATTCCGTAACGAAATTAAAATGGACAGCGCCAATTATAGTTTTCTTGACTCTGCGGATAACGTAACGAGTCAGTTCGGTCGACTTGCGCAAGGAACAGATTACACGCATACCATTGATGCCACTGCAGATTACAAGAAACAGTTTCCGGGCAGCACGCGCACTTTCTCGTCCGCAGCATCGTTCTCTACCAATCAGCGTGGCGTTGACAATAACTACAAACTGAGTTCGTACGGCTATGAGAATTCACCTTATCAAACCAATTTTGCCGACAATGTATTCTATGCTGCTACAGCGCAGGCCGATTATTCTCATCCTGTTTCCGATTCATTCAAAGTGGAAACAGGAGTCAAATACACACTGCGCGACTATACCAACGATCAAAGCGGACAACAGTACAATTATATTTCCGGCGAGTACATTGATGATTCCCGTTTCATTGATAAATTCCGATTCACTGAAAATGTAGGAGCAGCATATGTTCAAGGGAACATGCACCGCGGCAAATGGGATTATCTTGGTGGCGTACGTGTGGAATATACTTCGATCAACGGCAGTTCAACTTCGCAGGACACGACATTCACCAACAGTTATCTTAATCTTTTTCCGAATCTTGCCATCCGACGCACGTTTGAAAAAACTGAAATGCAGTTGAGCTACGGACGACGTCTGAATCGCCCGGGCAATGGACAGCTGAATCCTTTCATCGATTATACTGATTCCATCAACCTTCGTGGCGGCAATCCTTATCTCATGCCGGAGTACATTCACTCTTTCGACTTCACAATTTCTCAAGTGAAGAAAGTATTCAGCTGGTCGGCAACTTTGTATTACAGACACAGCGAGAATGTAATTACAATGGCGCGATTGTTTGACTTCAATACCGGCCAGGCAATTATCAAACCCCGCAACTTCACATCATCTGATAACTTCGGAACTGAACTCGTTTACCGAATGCCGTTCGGAAGAAAAGGAAGCATGATGATCAGCGGCTCTGCGTATTACAACATTGTAAATGGAGATAACATCGAAGCAGATCTGCAGAGTGCGGGATTTCAATACAACGCGCGTGTAACTGCAAATTACAAAGTGCGCCCAACGACAACGGTTCAAGTTTCCGGAATGTATTTCTCTCCTTTCATTCAGCCTATAGGACAATTCTGGATGCTCGGCGGTGCTGACTTTGGAATTCGTCAGGAAATTTTCAAAGGAAAAGCGCAGATCAGCGCAAACCTCACGGATGTGTTCAACACTCGTGCTTTCCGAATGAAAAATTACACTTCCGAATATGAATTCAAAGCGGGACGCAAACGCGAATCGATGGTGCTGATGCTGAACTTCACTTGGCGTTTCGGAAGCAGCGAAGAAATTGCGAAAAGAAAAACGCAGACTGTTGTTCCGCAGGATGAAATGCCTTCCGGCGGATTCTGATAAAGTCTTATTGGTTGATCATCATCTCCCGCAGCCACTCCATTGCCTTTTCTTCATCACGGAAAAGTTTGAATGTTGACTTCGGTTTGAAAAGACTGATGAACAGATTCAGCGTTATCGAAGCGAAAGGCTTTGAGGAAATAACCGCAGTCGCAATTCGGTTAGATGTGTGATCCGCTGCCCACTGTTGTGCGTCCTTTTCAATCTCATGATTCCCCGTCGCATCGACAAGTACGGCAATGCGATTTTCTCCGCACATCCTAAGGATTGTTTCGTACTGCAGTTTCGCTTGCGCAAGATTGATTACTGCACCTTCGTTAATGCGGATGCGCAATATACCATCGTCGCCAAGCAACATAGTAACACTTTCCAATACCGCCTCTTTCGCCATTGTTCAGATTTCAGGGATGTGAAATTTGGGGCAAAACTAAGTCCAAATCAATTGCCGACTGATACAGAATTGATATCTGGCTAAAACCGACAGTCAAGTGGTAATACGTGTATTTACAGGCGATTAGCCGTATTCAAGTACTTATCGCGACACTGCTGAACTGCTCATTTTCAGGTTAATTACACACCGAAAAACACTATCTTTGCAGGCTTAAATCATCACCTGCGAAAGGCATTAAAGCCCTTCGGAATTATTGGAAAACATGGACATTACAAAAGAACTTATTGACGATCTGAATGCGGTTGTGAAACTGAAAGTTACACCTGCAGATTACACTGATAAAGTGGAAACCGCACTGAAGTCTTACCAGAAAAAAGTAAGCATGCCCGGCTTTCGCCCGGGAAAAGTTCCGGCAGGACTTGTACGCAAGATGTACGGCAAATCAATTCTCGCTGAAGAATTGAATCGCATCCTTTCCGATTCGCTATACAATTATATCCGCGATAACAATCTTGAAGTTTTAGGAAATCCGCTTCCGAAAGCTGAGAACGACAATGTTGACATCGAAAATCAAACAGAGTTTGAATTCAATTTCGATATGGCACTCGCTCCGCAATTCTCACTGAAGCTTGACAGTTCGGTTTCCTTTACTGAGATGGTCATTACTCCTGATGATAAAATCATCAACGATTACATCAGCGACATCACACGTCGTTACGGCAAAGTTGTTCCGGCTGATGTTACCGGTGAAGGTGATTTGATGTATGGAGATTTCGTTGAACTCGACGCGAATGGTGAAGTTGTTCCGGGAGGAATTTTCCGCGCCAGCACAATGTTCCTCGACAAGCCGGTGAAAGATCACCACAAAATGCTAGTCGGTGCAAAAGCAGAAGATCGTTTTGATCTTGATCCTATTCAGATTTCGGATAACGTAAACGATCGCGCTCAGAAACTGGGAATCACTCCTGAAGCTGCTGAAGCATTGAACAACAAATTCCGCTTTACAGTTAAAAGCATCAGCCAGCTTGTTCCTGCTGAATTGAACGAAGAACTCTTCGAGAAAATCTACGGACCGGGAACAGTGAAAACTGAAGAAGAATTCCGCGCGAAGATTTCTGAAGAACTCGTGAAAATGTTCTCACGCGATACGGAAGAGCGTTTGCGCAGCGAAATCATGAACCATTTCCTTACCGCTACTGATCTTTCTCTTCCTGATGCATTCCTGAAACGTTGGTTGGTTGCTGCTAACGAAAAACCTGTAACAATGGAACAGGTTGAAGCGGAATATCCGATCTATGCGCGTCAGTTGCGTTGGCAGTTGATTGAAAACAAACTCATCCGCGACAATGACATTCAGGTTACTGCTGATGATGCGAAAGAGCATGTTAAGGAAGTCCTGAAAGAGAACTACCGCAAATATGGCAGAAACCCTGAAGATGTTTCTGAAAACGAACTGAACGATACTGCCACACGCGTTCTGGGCAAAGAAGAAGAAGCGAAAAAAGTGTTTGAAAATCTTTATGCGCAGAAACTCATGACGTTATACCGTGCGAAGTTCGCCATCAAACCAAAACAGGTAACTTACGAAGAGTTTATCCGAGGCTAAGTCTGACGCATTGTCATACAATAAAATCGGCATCAGAATTGACATTATAAGCATAACCGAAATTCTAAACTTATGTTTGACCAGAACGAATTCAGAAAATACGCTGTGAAACATCACGGCATTAACAGTATTACTTTCGATCAGTATTCATCTGCAATGGGAACGAAGATGTCGATGACTCCATACATCATGGAAGAGCGTCAACTCAACGTAACGCAAATGGACGTATTCTCACGTTTGATGATGGATCGCATCATTTTCCTCGGAACAGGAATCAATGATCAGGTAGCGAATATCATTCAGGCGCAGTTGCTGTTCCTTGAGTCAGCCGACGCGAAGAAAGATATTCAGATTTATATCAATTCACCGGGCGGTTCTGTTTACGCAGGTCTCGGCATTTACGACACGATGCAATTGATTCAGCCTGATGTTGCAACAATCTGCACAGGTATGGCCGCTTCAATGGGAGCTGTTCTTCAGTGCGCAGGTGAAAAAGGAAAACGTACGGCTCTGCCGCATGCCCGCATCATGATTCACCAGCCATTAGGCGGTGCTGAAGGTCAGGCTTCCGATATCGAAATCACTGCTCGCGAGATTCAGAAACTGAAAAAGGAATTGTATCAGATCATCGCAAATCACAGCGGTCAGACTTACGATAAAGTTTGGGCAGACAGTGATCGTGATTACTGGATGATTGCTTCTGAAGCAAAAGA